>JAEYSR010000168.1 GCA_023434535.1 Actinomycetes bacterium | reverse complement strand
CGTCGGTGATGTAGAGCGGCGACGTCACCGAGCCGGCGAGGAGGTTCGAGCGAGACGGCTGCTCGCCGGGGTCCACCGCCCAGATGTCGGTGGAGGCGGTGCTCGCCTGCATCTGGTCGTCGGCCGCTGTGTCGTCGGCCAGGAGGAGCTGTCCGCCCGGACCGCTACCCGAGCAGGCGGACCCGACGAGGCCGAGTCCGAGGACCAGTCCTGCGGCGAGGGCCAGGTTGCGACGGCGGCGCGCGGGGCGCCCAGTGGTGTGCGATCGAGACATCGCCGATGACGCTAGAACCCGGCGGCTGGTGCGGCAGAACTCGACGCGCCCGGTCTGTCGGAGGTTCTCAGGTCCTGGAGTCGGCGGGTTCCGCACCTGACTCGTTCGGGAGACGTCAGAGTCGGACCAGAGCGATGATCGCCCCTGCGAACACGAACATCGTCGCGACGTTCCAACGGATGATGCGACTCTCCATCGCCGACATCTCCGCCCGGAGGCCGGACATGTCGGATCGGAGGTCGGCCATCTCGGCTCGGAGGAGCTCCTTGGTGACGGGATCCTCGACGTCTCGTGCGGGGAAGAAGGACATCATCTCCTGGACTTCCTCCTCGTCGACGATGTTGCTGAGCCCCAGGTACAGGGCCCGATCTGCTGCGTTCCGTCAGCGCCACGACTGCTCCCGTTCGATCGCCGGGCGGATGGCGCCCGACGGATGGAGGGAAGTGGGCCCAGCGTAGGACCGGACCCCGACACCGACAACGGGCCGAGCGGCCCGGACGGATCGATGGACTGCGGAGCCTTCTGTCCCCTGACCAGCTACGGCCCGTCGTCCGCTCACCAGCTACGGCCCGCCGTCCGCCCGGCCCTACGATCGGACCATGACGGCGACGGTGATGGACGGCGAGGCCCTGGCGGTCCGCATCAAGGAGGACCTCGCCGTGCGCATCGCGGCGCTCGGCGAGCGGGGCATCACGCCGGGTCTGGGAACGGTGCTGGTCGGCGACGACGGTCCGAGCCACAAGTACGTCTCGATGAAGCACGCCGACTGCGCGGCGCTCGGGATCTCCTCGATCGACGTCCGCCTCCCGGCCGATGCCACCCAGTCCCAGGTGCTCGACGCGATCGCCGCCCTCAACGCTGATCCAGCCGTCGACGCCTTCATCCTGCAGTACCCGTTCCCGGCCGGCTCGCCCGCCGACCCGCTCGACTACGACACAGCGGTCCTCGCGGTGGACCCGGCGAAGGACGCCGACGGCCTGCACCCGGTCAACCTGGGCAAGCTCGTGATGGGCGTCGATGCGCCGCTGGCCTGCACCCCCAACGGCATCGTGAAGATGCTCGAGGCCTACGACGTGCAGCTGGCCGGGGCGCACGTCGTCATCGTCGGCCGTGGGCTCACGATCGGTCGACCGCTGGCCAACCTCATGACGCTCAAGCACGGCCCCAACTCTGCGGTCACCGTCGTCCACACCGGCGTGTCCGACATCGGGCGGTTCACCCGTGAGGCGGACGTCATCGTCGCGGCAGCGGGCTCGCCGGGCATGATCACCGCCGACATGGTGAAGCCGGGCGCTGCGGTGGTGGCCGCCGGTGTGAGCTTCGCCGACGGCAAGGTGGTCTCCGACGTCGCCGACGAGGTGGGTGAGGTCGCGGGTCTGCTGTCGCCGCGGCTCGGCGGCGTCGGGCCGATGACCCGGGCGATGCTCCTCTCGAACACGGTGGCTGCAGCCGAGGAGTCGGCTCGGAAGGCGGCACTGCGATGACCGATCACCCCCGTATCCGGGAGCTGCTCGCCGAGGGGCCGACGCTGAGCGTCGAGTTCTTCCCGCCCAAGACCGACGAGGGCATGGCCACGCTCCAGCGGACCATCGAGGAGCTCGAGCCGATCGACCTCTCGTACGTGTCGGTCACCTACGGCGCGGCGGGCAACAGGGAGACCCGCGGCCGGACCCGGGACCTGGTGGTCGACCTCAACCGGGATCGCGCCTACCCCGCCATGGCGCATCTCACCTGCATGGGTCACAGCCGGGAGGAGCTGGACGAGCTGCTCGCCGACTACGCCGCCAACGGCGTGCTCGACCTCCTCGCTCTCGCCGGCGACCCGCCGTCGGACGGCTCCCCGCCCGAGGGCGACTTCACCTACGCCGAGGAGCTGGTCGAGCTGATCCGCAGCCACGGCGACGAGTTCTCGATCGGCGTGGCGGCGCACCCCGAGCTGCACCCGCGGTCGACGGACCGGGCCGAGGACCGACGTCACCTCGCTCGCAAGATCGAGCTGGCCGACTTCGCCGTGACCCAGTTCTTCTTCGACGTCGACGACTACCTGCGTCTGGTCGACGAGCTCGCCGCGCTGGGCGTGACCAAGCCGGTCGTCCCCGGCGTCATGCCGTTGACGAACCCGCAGGGCGTGCACCGCATGGCCAAGATGGCCGGCGCTGCGTTCCCCGACGAGCTGGCCGAGGCGGTGGAGTCGGCCGGGACCCCCGAGGATCGTCAGAGGATCGTGGTCGACGCTGCGGCGGAGATGAGCCAGGCGCTGATCGACGGGGGAGCACCCGGACTGCACCTCTACGGCATGAACCGGTCCGACACGGTGCTGGCGATCGTCGACGCCCTCGGCCTGCGCAGCTGACGCAGCGGGCGCGAGCCGCCGCCGCCGCTCGCTCTGCTCCCGTCAGGTGACCTGAACGCGTCACCAAGAGGGAACAGAGCGGGAACACAGCCGTCGCGCGACCGGTGGTCATCGGCGCGCCCTGCGGGAACTGTCGGTCTCGAGTCGAGGTCGAGGGTCGACCTCGACCTCAGGTCGAAGGGAGTCAGGTCGCGACCGGATCGGGCAGCTCGAGCCACGCGTCGATGCCGGCGAGAGCGGACGCCTTCACGTCGTCGGGAGCGCCTCCGCACTCGATCGAGGAGCGGGCGATCGTCGCCATGCGCTCGTCGTCGAACCCGAATTGGTCCCTGACCAGCTCGTACTCCTCAAGGAGCCCGGGTCCGAACAGCAGCGGATCATCGCCGTTGATCGAGCAGCGGACCCCGGCGTCGAGGAGGGCGGGCAGGGGGTGCTCGTCGAGCGATGGGAAGACGCTGAGCATGATGTTGGAGGTGGGGCAGACGTCCAGGCAGGTGCCGGCCTCGGCGAGGCGCTCCACCAGGCCCGGCACCTCGAAGGACCGGACCCCGTGCTCGATGCGGTCGGCGCCCAGGAGGTCCAGGGAGTCGGCCACGAACTGACCGGACTCGAGCTCCCCGGCGTGGGGCGTGGACAGCAGGCCCAGCTCCTTGGCGGCGGCGAAGCACCGCACGAAGTCCTGCGGCGGGTGGCCGACCTCGTCGTTGTGGAGCCCGAAGCTGACGATGCTGTCGGGGAAGCCCCCGGCGATCTCGACCAGCGCCAGCCCGTCCTCCTCGGTGTCCTTGACCCGGTCGACCGGCATCATGAACCGCAGGGCGATCCCGTGCCGCGTCGCAGCGGCGTCGAACACGTCGAGCACCAGCTCCCAGGTGTCGAGGTCGGAGTCGAAGATGTGGCGGTAGTTGCCGGCCCAGAACGCCGGCTCCACGTACACGGCTCCTTCGGCGGCGTGCTGGGCGCAGATCTGGTCGGCCAGCGCCTCCCAGTCCTCCCGCTCCCGCAGGACGTCGGTGGCGGCGACGTACGTGTCGGAGAAGGCGGCGAAGCTGCCGTAGCCCCGGATCACCGGCACCTCACGCTCGTACTTGGCGGCCAGCTCGGCCAGCAGCTGCGGGCTCATCCCGGCCTCCAGATGGAGGTGGAGGTGGGCCTTGGGGAGCGTTGCAAGATCTCGCATGCGCGCAGACTACGAGCCGTGTGTTACGGCGGGGTGACGACCGCCACCGATGTCGTCGAACTGGGCGGCGTCACCCATTGACCCGGTGAGCAGACCTGCCCACAGTGGACTGGGTTCCCATCAGGGGGGGCGTGAACTAAGTTCAGACGAGCGCGAAATGGCGCGTGCCTGGAGGGGTCAGCCAGTGCTGAAGAGGTCTCGACGACTTGCCGCACGCAAACAGGTCGACTTCAACGCGTCCAGCGAGTCGTTGGAGACAGCGATCTCGGCGTGGGTCAACGAGGAGCGGCGCCCCATGGGCGAGATCCTCCTCGAGGACGGAGCGATCAACGCCGACCAACTTCTCGACGCGCTCGAGGCCCAGCGTGACCTCGGCGCCCGCCTCGGCGAGATCCTCGTCGAGCGCGGCCTGGTCGACGAGCACCAGCTCGCTCAGGTGCTCGCCGAGCAGTTCGACATCGAGCTCGCCGACCTCCGGATGGTCGAACCCGACCGCGAAGCCATCAGCCGGGTCACCGAGGAGCTGGCCCGCAAGCACCAGGTACTTCCGCTGCGGGTGGAGGAGGACGATCGCGTCGCCCTCGTGACCGGCGAGCCGCTCGGTGTCGAGGCCATCCGGGAGCTCACGCATCACTGTCAGCGCATCCGGATCATGGTCGGCGCGTCGAACGACATCGCGCGCATCCTCGACCAGGCGTACAACGCGCTCGAGTTCGCGGACGAGCACATCCAGGCGTTCGAGCTCATCGATGCCGAGGAGGAGGCGACCTCCACCACGATCTCGCTCGAGGTCGACGAGAACGCCCCCATCGTCCAGGTCGTGAACCGGGTCCTCATCCAGGCGGTCCGGGCCCGCGCGTCCGACGTGCACATCGAGCCCCACGAGAAGGCGGTGCTCGTCCGGTTCCGCATCGACGGCGCGCTGTCGCCGGCCATCACGCTCCCGCGCCGGATGGGTCCGCCCATCGCGTCGCGGCTCAAGGTGATGTCGGACCTCAACATCGTGGAGCGCCGCCGCCCGCAGGACGGTCAGTTCTCGGTGCAGGTGGACAACCGTCCCGTCGACGTCCGCATCTCGGTGGTCGGCACAGTCCATGGCGAGAAGCTCGTGCTCCGGCTCCTGGACAAGACCCGCTCGCTCATCTCGCTGAACAAGCTGGGCATGCCCCGGGACCTGCTTCCCGACTACCTCGAGATCGTCAAGGCGCCGCTCGGCATGCTCCTGTGCACGGGCCCGACCGGCTCGGGCAAGACGACCACGCTGTACGCCACGCTGACTCAGGTGCAGGACGCCACCAAGAACGTGGTGACCATCGAGGATCCGGTCGAGTACCAGTTCGCCGGCATCAACCAGATGCCGATCAACGAGATCGCCGGCGTCACGTTCGCCGACGGCCTCCGCGGCGTCCTGCGCCAGGACCCCGACATCATCCTCGTCGGCGAGATCCGAGACATCGAGACCGCCAGGATCGCCACGCAGGCCGCGCTCACCGGCCACTTCGTGCTGTCGTCGCTGCACTCCGTGGACTCGGTGTCGGCCGTCCACCGCTTCACCGACATGGGCATCGAGCCGTTCCTCGTCGCGTCGGCCATCTCCGGCGTCGTCGGACAGCGGCTTCTGCGCCGGGTGTGCGACTCGTGTCGGGAGGAGTACACCCCCCACCCCGACCACATCCGCCTCACCGAGGGCTTCGCCGGTCGGGTGCCCGACGTGTGGACACGTGGCAAGGGCTGCAACCTCTGCTCCGGGACCGGCTACGTCGGTCGGGTGGGCGTGTACGAGCTGCTGAAGATGTCCGATGCCATCCGCGACCTGGTGGTGACCAAGGCGACCGCTCGGGCGATCCGCGACACCGCCATGGAAGAGGGCATGCGGACCATGCAGCAGGAAGCGTTCGGTCTGGTCGCCGACGGGATCACCACCGTCGACGACGTGCTGCGCAGCGTGTACGCCCCGGGCATGGAGGCCGACATCGTCGTGGGCCCTGAACCTGACATCGAGGTCGAGGGTGACGGCGTCGAGAGCTCGATCGGCTCGAGCGAAGGTGACCGTGAGAACCACGGCGACCTTCCGCCCGCACCGATGCCTCTCCCCGTCACAGACGCGGTGCCGAGCGCCATCCCCGCCACCGCCCGTTCCATCCCCCGTCCCAACGGCGGGCCTCTCCCGTCGGCTCCGATCGTCGAGGTGCCCTGATGACAGCCACCCAGGATCGTCCGACAGCGCCGCCCTCCGGTGGTGACGGAAAGCAGTCGCGCTTCCGCTACGTCGCCCAGACGCTCGACGGCCAGACCGTCAAGGGTGACATCGAGGCCGCCTCGGTCAATGCGGCGCGCAACGAGCTGGCGGTCCGCGGCATCCGGGTCACCAAGATCTCGGAGAAGAAGGGTCTCCAGGTCGAGATCACCAAGTCCAAGGTCCCGCTCGTCGAGATCATGCACTTCTGCCGTCAGATGGGGACGTTCGTGTCCGCCGGTGTGCCGGTGACCGAGGCCATCGAGACCATCCGCCGGGACGCCAAGAACAAGAAGTTCAACGAGGTCCTGTCCGACATCGGCGAGCGGGTGTCCGGCGGCTACTCCTTGGCCGAGGCCGTCAACCGCCACGCCGAGGTCTTCCCGCCGTACTTCGTGGCGCTGCTGAGCTCGGCCGAGCTCACCGGCAAGGTCGACGACGCGTTCAAGCAGCTCTACAACTACATCCGCCGTGACATCGAGCTCCGGCGTGCGGTCCGCAAGGCGCTCATCTACCCCGGCATCCTCCTGACCGTCGCTCTCGGCGTGACGGTGCTGATCACCGTTTTCGTCATCCCCAAGTTCGCCGAGTTCTTCAAGAGCTTCGACGCAGAGCTCCCGCTGCCCACGCGCATGCTCATGGCCGTGTCGGACTTCGTCCAGTCGCCGTTGGGGCTGATCACCGGCCTGGTGATCGCCGGGGCCGTGTTCGGCATGGTCACGTACTTCGGCTCCGCCGGCCGCAAGACGTTCCACGGCATCCTGCTCAAGGCGCCCGCCATCGGCACCGTCATGACCTACGCGGCGACCGAGCGGTTCTGCCGGGTGCTGGCCGTGCTGCTGGAGGCCGGTGTCGCTCTGCCCGAGGCTCTTCCCAACGCGATCGAGTGCTCCAACAACCTGGTCTTCCAGGAGCGCCTCACCACCGCCACCGAGTCGGTGCTCGCCGGCGAGGGCTTCGCCGAGCCGCTGGCTCGGACCGAGCTGTTCCCGGTGACCGTGGTGCAGATGATCCGCGTGGGCGAGCGCACCGGTGATCTGACCGACCAGCTGGACAACGTGGCCAGCTTCTTCGAGTCCGAGCTGGACTACGCGGTCGAGAAGATGACCACCTGGTTCGAGCCGATGGTCATCCTCTTCATCGGCGTGGTCGTGGGCTTCGTTGCGCTGGCCATGGTGAGTGCCATGTACGGCATCTTCAACCAGGTGGACATCTGACGTGTCCGCCGGTGGGGGAAGGGCCACGCGGGTCGTCGCACGACGACGGACCCCGGACGGAGCGACGCTGATCGAAGCGCTGCTCGTCGTCATGCTCGCCTCCGCCGTGGTTCTCGTCATCGCCTACGGGCTGCAGATCAGCGTCGAGACCGATGGTCGGACCAACCGCCAGCAGCGCATGAACCTGGCGCTGTCCACCCTCACCGACGGGCTGCGCCAGGTCGACTTCGTCCCGCCGTGCGACGGCACCGTCAGTCACCCGTGCCCCAACGACGTTCAGGGCAGCGGCGGGCGCTCCGCTCACGCCGTCGCCTACCAGACCGTCCTGAAGAATCAACTCGTCGACACCGACCCCGACGTTCAGGAGGCTCTCAAGGGCGTGAGCTGGCAGGTGGACTCGGTGGAGTACTGGCAGCCCGTCGACTACTCGGGCGCGGATCCGGCCGGGGGCGGCTACGGCTCCACCTTCGTCGCCGACGCTGCGGCCGAACGGCTCACCCTCACCGTCTCGCTCCGCGGGGAGACGCTCACCGGTTCGGCGGTCAAGAGGAAGGCGGTCGGTCAGTGACGATCGTCCGGAACCGTCGTCGATTCGTGCCCACCCGCGACAGCGGCGGGTTCACGCTGATGGAGGTCCTCCTGACCGTGGCCATCCTGGCCGCCGTCATGGTCCCCATCATGTTGTGGGCCGCGAGCGCGGTGCAGCGCACCAACGACACCGTCAGCGCCGACAGCGTGTCGTTCACGCAGCTCAACCAGTACCTCAAGCGCGATGTGCCGTCGGCCACCGAGGTGATCTTCGGACTGGGTGCACGCGAGCCGTCGAGCTACGACACCTGTGCCGATCTCGTAGGGTCGGCGCCGACCGGTGATCCGGTCCTGATCCTCGCCGGGACGCAGGGCGCCGACCCGATCCAGATCGAGTACGTGACGGTGACCGACGCCGATGGCACCGCCACGATGCAGCGGCAGGTCTGCACCCAGAGCAGTGGAGCCTGGACCGTCACCACCCAGCCGGCCGACGTCGCGACCGGCCTGGTCGATCGGGGAAGCGGCTTCGCCGAGGTGACTTGCAAGGTCCGCGACGACGATCCCGCCCAGGATGCGTGCGGCGTCGTGACCGTCGGCGTCCAGGCCGACGGGGCCAAGCCCGTCGAGCTCTCGCAGGTCCGCCGCACCGACGGTCAGCCGATCGCCGGGACGTCGGACCTCAAGCCGATCGCCCGCATCACCTCGGATCCCAACCCGGCAGCCGGATCCCGGCCCTTCACGGTCCGCTTCGACGGGTCGACGTCGGAGGATCCGGCCAACCCGGCGGTGCAGCCGCCGAACCTCATCTACGACTGGAGCGTCACTCCGACCGCCGGAGCATCGTGCACTGCGAACGGGACGTCATTCACCTGCACGTTCGTGCCGATCTTCGACAACGCGGACGATCCGTCGTCGATCTATGTCGTCCGGCTCGTCGTGGAGAACGGAGCACAGGAGCGATCGCGCGCCGCGCGCAAGAACGTCGAGGTCCGGAACTCCCGACCGACCGCAGCCATCGGCATCTCGTCGGAGCCGGTGTACCGGAACGTGTCCACGCAGTTCTTCTCGAACTCGGCCGACGTCGACGGCCCGGACGGCAAGCCGGTCGAGTGGTCGTGGGACTTCGACGGTGACGGTGAGGTGGACGTCGAGGGTCAGGAGAACCCCGACTACACCTACCCGGTCGACTTCCTGGCCGATGGCCAGTTGTCCCGCGACGTGACGGTCACGCTCACGGTCCGTGACAGCGACGGCCAGACCACGACCGTCGATCGCGTCGTCACCGTGCGGAACGCCCCCCCTCTGGTGGCGATCACCCCGGCGGACGCCACCCTGCCCGACTACCCGGGCAACCTCGAGTTCAGCGCGAACCCGGTCAGCCCGTGCGTCCCGCCGGATCAGGGTGTCGATCCATCCGGGAGCTGCGACCTGGACGGGGAGATCGTCAGCTACGAGTGGGACTTCGGCGACAACACCGCACCGGTGAGCGGACCGGGACCGGTGACTCACCGCTTCAGCGGGGTGGACAACCTCGGCAACCCCGTCCGCACCTACACGGTGTCGCTGACCGCCACGGACGACTCGGGCGAGACATCGACGGTGCGGTCGCTGGTCACGATCAACCGCAAGCCAACTGCTGTCATCGCAAGTGCCGGCGCCGCGACGCCCGGGACGACCTTCGGGCAATCGGCCAACTCGATCGTCGTGAACGGTCCGCTGGTTGCCGGTGTCACCAACCCGCCGGTGACCGTCGACTTCGACGCGCTCAGCCCGTCCGGGACCCAGTCCACTTGCCCCGATCCGCTGCCCAGCCCGCCGACGACCTCCTGCGACCCGGACAACTCGATCACGTCCTTCAGCTGGAAGTGGGCTGACCAGCCCACCGCCACGACGGGGCCGGCCTCGACCACCAGTCGGACGTTCACGGCGGCTGGCACCTACACCCTGACCCTCACCGTCACCGATGCCGACGGCGGCACGGCGACGGCCACCAAGACGGTCAAGGTCAACCGTCCTCCGGCGGCGTCGCAGTCCACGCCGAACCAGCCGCTGTCCGGGCCCGGCATCACGTATCCGGCCGCCAGCGCGGCCGGCACCGGGCAGGTGTGGCGCAAGCTGCCGGTGACCTTCACCTCCAACTCGACCGACAACGACGCCGGGCTCCTGCCCCAGATCTCGGCGTGCAACTGGACGGTCCTGCAGGGCGCCACCGTGCTCACGACCGCGACCGGCTGCTCGCTGACGTGGACGCCCAACGTGCTCGGCACCGTGACGGTCCGACTCGACGTCGTCGACTCCCAGGGCGGCCAGGGTCGTTTCGACCGGGTTGTCACGGTCCGCAACCGCCCACCGATCGTCAACCCCTCGGCCGTCCAGCCGACCAAGCTGGTGGGGACCAAGTTCGTCACCGCTGACGGCGTGCCGATGCAGGCCGGCTGCAACCAGTCCATCGACCCGGACGCGGACGACCCGACCGGCGGACCGCTGACCTGCACGTGGACGTGGGGGGACGGCACACCCAACACGGCGGTGTCCCGTACGACGAACGTCTCGCACCTGTACCCGACACTCGCGAGCTCGTGTGTGGGAGCGTCGCCCAACCTCCAGGCCTGCGGTACCTACAACGGTCTGCAGCTCGCCGTCAGCGACGGCGTCGACACGACGACCTGGGCCGGCTCGGCCAAGGTCAACCGTCCTCCCACGGTGAGCGTCACGTTCGTGAGCCCGACCAATGGGCGGCTCAACAACCCCAACTATCCGACGGCGAATCCCGACAGGTTCCGCTTCGTCGTCCAGGCGTCGATGACCGATGTCGACGGCTTCCCCAAGGGCCTCACCTACTTGTGCGAGCAGCGTGCTGACGCCTCGAGCCCTTGGATCGAGGTCAGTCGCAGCACGCAGCACGTCAACAACCCGCCGGTCGGCGTGAACCTGACCAACTGGAACGCGACCCAGGGCTACCCAGCGCTCCCGCAGGGTGTCTGCGACTACACGGATCGAGGCGAGAAGCGGGTTCGGGTCGAGGCGTTCGACAACGATGAGACCTACGTGACGTCCGGCAGCGAGGGCGTCGTCGGGCTCGTCAACCTCAAGCCGATCGCCAAGCTCCGCTTCACCTCGCCGCTCACGGTCGATCCCAGCGGTCAGCCGGTTGTGTTCCCGAGTCCTCCGACCAACCCGGGCAACTCGCCGGTGTCGTTCATCGATGACGGATCGTTCGACCCCGACGACCCGGCGGCCAACGGGACCAACATGGTCCACCAGTGGACCTGGGACCAGGGAGTGACGACGTCGTTCGGGACCGGCCCGGGGCCCTACACGCAGGCGGGCTTCAACGTGTTCGGCGTCCGCACCCTGACGTTGCGTGTTCAGGATGCGAATGCGACCTGGTCCGATCCGGTCAGCATTCAGATCCGCGTGAACCGTCCGCCCAGTGCCGACTTCGCCAAGGTGTCGCCGTCCAACAACTGCACGGTGATGCTCAACGCGAACGGCACGCCCAACCCGAACCCTGCGTCCGTCTGCCGTGGTGTGCCGGTGACGTTCGATGCGTCCGACACCAGTCTTCGCCCGTCGTCCGACCTGGACAGCCCTGTCGTCGCAGGGTCCCGCATCGGTGCCTACGAGTGGGTGATCGACGGCGTGACGTACACCACCCCCACGGTCACGCTCACGTTCGCCACGACCGGGGTCAAGCTCACCTCGCTGCGAGTGGCCGACACCGACGGCGTGTGGACCTCGGTGCTGACCCGGAACACGACGGTCGTCGACGCGCCGCCCAAGGGGATCCTGACGGTCAACCCGGACCCGCCGTTCACCGTGTTCCAGACCGGCACAACGCTCCCGGTGATCTTCGACGGCTCCGCCTCGTTCGACCCCGACACGACGCCAGGTGACAGCACGACTCTGCGCTACTCGTGGAACTTCGGCGACGGAACGACGGTCGCCGAGGGCGCCCCGGGCGTGAACCGGGTGATCAGCCACACGTACAGCACGCCGGGCAAGCACACGGCCACGATGACGGTGCGAGACGCATCCGGGACCACCACGGTCGTCACGCGCGACGTCGTGCTCAACATCCCGCCCGTGGCCGGCATCACAGCGGTGCCCATCGGCAACAACAGCACGTTGACCTTCGACGGGTCGCCGTCGACGGACCCGAACCCCGACGGCGATACCGCTGCACTGACCTACTCCTGGAACTTCGGTGACCCCGGAAGCGGAGCGGCCAACACCGCGACCGGTCGCAACCCGAGCCACACCTTCAGTGCACGCGGCAGCTATGTGGTGACGCTCGTCGTCACCGACAAGTACGGCACGGCATCGTCGCCGTTCCAGACGACGGTGCAGGTCAACCAGAAGCCGACCGCGGTGATCGCACCGCCGCCCGCCATCGTTCTCAACACGCCGTACCAGTACACCTTCGTCGGCAACGGCTCCACCGACGATGAGGGCGCGGCGAACCTGACCTACAGCTGGAACTTCGGCGACGGCACCCCGCTCAGCGCCCAGGCCGATCCGACCCACACCTTCACCGCTCCGACGGTGAACACCACCAGGACCGTCACTCTCACCGTCACGGACCGCTTCGGTGAGACGAGCTCGGCGACCATCAGCGTGAAGCTCAATCGGGCACCGACTGCGGTGATCGGGCCGGATCCGCTGACGGGGGAGCGTGGCTTCCCCAAGCAGCTCGACGGTGGCGGCTCCACCGATCCCGACGGCGACTCCAACGCGCTCACCTACTCGTGGAACTTCGGTGATCCGGCGAGCGGCGCTGCCAACACCGGGACCGGCCGCACGCCGACCCACACCTACACGGCCAACGGCACCTACACCGTGACGCTCACCGTGACGGACGCCGACGGTGGCATCTCCACGCCGGTGACCAAGCAGATCGTCGTCGACGACCGCGCCCCGGTGGCGTCGTTCACGACCAGCCCCGGTGGGGATCCGGTCTACGAGCTCAAGACCCCGGGCGACTACCTGGACTTGACCGTCGACGCCTCGGCGTCGGTCGATCCGTACGGTAACGGTTTGCAGTACCAGTGGGACTGGGGTGACGGCGCGGCGATCGTGCCGTTCGGTCCCAACGTCACCACCGGTCACTCCTACACGGCCACCGGGCGCTTCACCCTGACGCTCACCGTGCGGGACCCCGTCACGACCAAGACCGCCACGGCCACTCGGACGGTCGTCTTCAACGCGCCGCCGATCTCGGTGATCACCCCGTCCGACACGTACCGGAGCTCGGCACCCGCGACGGTGAACTTCAGCGGTGCCGGCTCGAGCGATCCGAACCCCGACGGCGGGCCGCTGACCTACGCCTGGGACTTCGGCGATCCGACCAGCGGGTCGAACACCTCCGCCGTCGTCGCGCCGAGTCACGTGTACTCGACCCCGGGCGCCTACGTCGTCACGCTGACGGTGACCGACAAGTACGGGGCGACCGCGACCTCTCAGGCGACGGTGCGGGTGAACACCAAGCCGACCGCCGTGATCAGCGGCCCCGCCACGATCGTGCTGAACCCGAACTACACCAACACCTTCGACGGGCGCAGCTCGACCGATGACGCCGGCGCGGCGAACCTCACCTACCTGTGGGACTTCGGGGACGGCAACACCTCGACGAGCAACAACCCGTCGCACACCTACTCGGCGACGCTCGCGGGCACGACCCGCACGGTGACCCTCACCGTGACCGATCAGTTCGGCGAGACCGGCACCGCGACCCAGCAGGTCAAGATCAACCAGGCCCCGACCGCGGTCATCGGTCCGGATCCGATCAGGGCCAAGGTCGGGTTCACGACCCAGTTCGACGGCAACGGCTCGACGGACCCCGACGGCAGCGCAGCCAACCTCACCTATGTGTGGAGCTTCGGCGATCCGGCCAGCGGTGCGGCCAACACGTCCACGTCGTCGTTCCCGGTCCACCTCTACACGTCGGTCGGCACGTACACGGTCAGCCTGACGGTGACGGACCAGGACGGACTCGCCTCGGCGACGGTCACCAAGGACGTCCAGGTGACGGTGAACCAGGCACCGACCGCCGCGATCGCTCCCATCCCGCCGCCGGTGTACCGGAACGTGCCAGTGACCCTCGACGGATCGCCGTCGACCGATCCCGACGGCGTGCTCACGAACTGGACGTGGACGCTCCCGGGAGGCGGGACACGCACGGGCCAGACCACGTCGTACGCCTTCCCGACAGAGGGCCCGGCGACCATCAGTCTGGTGGTGCGCGACGACAACGGCGTGTTCTCCGCCCCTGCGTCGGTGACCGTGAACGTGGTCAAGAAGGACCTCGACGGTGACGGCTACGAGGACGGGGGCTCGGGCGGCGACGACTGCGACGACACTCGGGCCGACGTCCACCCCGGTGCGCCCGACGCGCTCGACGCAGCCCGTGAGGACACCAACTGCGACAACTACGACGGCGTGGTGGGCGAGACCATCTTCGTCCGGGTCAACGGCTCGCTGGCCTCTGGAGCTCCCGCGGCCGGAGGCTGCGGTGCTCCGCTCGACCCGTGCGGCAGCCTCGACGACGCCATCATCAAGGCGCAGGCTCTCGGTCGACCGGTGGTCCAGGTGGCGTCCGGGACCTACGCCCGGACGACGATCACCGGCGCCGGCGTCGTGGTGCGCGGCGGCTACAGCCAGAACTTCGACCGCCGAGGCACGACCAACACGGCTGCTCGCCTGACCAGGATCAACGGGAGCAACGCCTTCGACGGCGTCTCGTCCGCCGTCAGGGTGGCGTTCATCGACGCTCCGGTGGAGCTGCGCGACCTCACGATCGCCGGTGCCGACGCAACCGGCGCCGGACAGGCGTCGTACGCACTCATCGTCGACCAGGCAGGCACCCTGCTGACGGTGCGCGACTCGATCATCATCGGCGGTCGGGGCGGGACCGGCGCGAACGGCATCGCCGGCGCGAGCGCCAGCCAGACTCCTCCCACCGCCGGTTCCCCGGGCCAGAACAGTCTGAAGTGGAGCACCGAGTGCAACGAGGCCCGTCGCTCCGGCGGCGCGGGCGGCTCCGGCGTCGCCGGCGGCGGCGGCGGCGGAGGCCAGATCGACACCAAGTGCTCGTTCGTCCCGAACTACGACGCCACCGGCGGCGTCAGCGGCGGCAACGGCAACCCGACCGGACCCAGCAGCTGCGGCCTCGGCAACTCCGGTGGTGGCGCCGGAGGCGACGGTGACGGCGGCGCGGGCTCGCCCGGTCGGAACGGCTGTGCGGGCGCTGCCGGCGGCAACGGTGGCGGTGGCGCCGGGTCCACCGGAACCTTGGCCGGCGGCGTGTGGGTTCCTGCCGCCGGAGCCAACGGAGGCAATGGCTCCACCGGTTCGGCGGGTGGCGGTGGCGGTGGCGGTGGCGGAGCCACCGACAACAGCTGCGAGACAAGGTCCTGGTTCTTCAACATCTGCGAGAACGGCAACGACAGCATGGGAGCCGGCGGCGGCGGTGGCGGCGCCGGTGGAGCGGCCGCGCTGACCGCCGGGACCGGCGGTCGCGCCGGCGGTGCGTCCATCTCAGTCCTGCTGCTGTCGTCCAACCCGACGTTCAGCAACGTCCAGGTGCAGATCGGCACCGGCGGCACCGGTGGTCGGGGCGGCAACGGCGGCAACGGGCAGCCGGGCGGTGCCGGCGGTGCCGGAGGCTTCGGCCGCTGCAACAACGGCGCGCCGACCACCGGTCCGTGCACCCAGGTCACCCAGGGAGCCGGTGGCGGAGCCGGCGGAGCCGGCGGTGCCGGTGGCCTGGGCGGCGCATCGGGCGCCGGTGGCGGCGGCGCGGGTGGCCCCGCGATCGGCGTCGTCCGTAGCGGAGCGGCTGATCCCAGCGGCCTCACGATCACCGGGGGCACGGCCGGGGCGGGTGGCCAGAGCGGGACGCCGGGCAACGGCGGATCCGCGGGCTCCGCCGGAGGAGCCGGGTCGGTCACGCAGAGGATCCAGCTCCCGTGAGTCGCTTGCTCCGCGAGTGCCGACGGCGTCGCGCCGGTGGGCAGTCGGGCTTCGCCCTGCTCGCCACCTTGGCGATCATCCTCCTGACGTCGGTCGTGGTGATGGCCGTCCTGGGCCTGTCGTTCACCACCACGGCCTTCTCGGCCCAGCAGGTGGCGCGCGACCGCGCCACCCGGGATGCTGACGCGGCCATGGAGACGGCGGTGAACGTCCTGCGTCACGAGGGCAAGGACCTGGGAACCCCCGCGACAGGTTGCGCCGAGCTGTTCCCGCTCGACTCCGACAACCTGCCGGTGGTGCAGGGGGAGTCCGGCGACGTCGTCGTGGACTGCGAGGCGCTCACGCCCGACGTGCCCTACATCCCGACCGACGCCCAGCTGAACGACCAGGGCGTCTTCCTGACCGGCGACGACTACGGATCGGCGCACGGAACGATCAATCCCACGTCCTTCCCCTGGTCCGATGCCCTCGGCCCGGCCGACGCCGCCACGGCGTCGGGCATCGCGTCCGGTGACGCCGCCCTCGTCGCCTCGGGGTCCAGCGCCCTTCCGTTCACGAACCCCGTCACGGTCCGCTCGGGTGCTGCCGTCCTCCGGGACCCGGTGATCGGCCAGACCGGCCAGAACGGGCCGGCACTCACCGTGGGCGCCGGTTACGCGCAGGGCGACCAGGGGATCCTCGGGTCGGCGAGCGCATCGTGCGGCGTCCTGAGCCCGACGAGCCCAGCCCCGGCGGCGCAGATCGCGTCCCGTCCGTCGGCACCGCAGTGCGACGACGCCGCCGGTAAGCAGCTCACCGCGGACGACGCCCAGGACGCCGGCACCGACAACTCCTGGCCGCTCGAGAAGCGGGTCGCCCAGGACCGGTCGTCGCAGATCATCGCCGACTGCAACGCCCTTCCGACGTCGGGCGATGCCGCGACCAGGGTGCGCCGTCAGGGCGACCTGATCAGCTTCCCGCCGGGGGCGTACGACGTCGGCGCCTTGAACCGCTGGCTGCGCTCCGGCAACTGCGACGGGAAGGTGTTCTGGTTCCAGCCCGGGACCTACTGGTTGGGCTGCGGGCCCAGCCAGCCGACCACTACGTCCTGCGACGCGGCCAACGGCGACGCCCTGCGCATCAACGACGCCAGCTCGGTGGTCGTCTTCGGAGCGGCGAACGCGTGGGGGACGCCGACTCTCGCCCGGGTCCGGGCGACGTTCCCGAGAGCCTGCAACCCCGACGCCGCCGGCGTGGCGATCACGCTGCAGTCGCGCACGGCGATCCGCCACGACGCCGGCCAGGTGGCGATCTGCGACCGCAGCACCGCCGGCCAGCCCGTCGCCACGGCCATCTACCAACCCAAGCGCCTCACGCCCAACTGGCCCGCCTCGGGGGACAACCCTCCGGCCTCGAGCACGTCCCCGGCCGTGGGCATCGGTGGGTACGACTCGGTCACGTTCAACAACCTTGGCAACCTGGCTGGACCGGGATCGGCCACGGCGACCGCCAACTGCCCTCAGACCATCACCCGTCTCATCTGGGTGGGCTGGTTCCCCGAGCTCCGGGACTACAAGCTGTGCAACAACTCCGGCGCAGCGGTGCAGGTGGGATCGTGGGCCACGCCGGTCCCCGCGGTGACCGGCGACAACCCGATCACCGCCGTGCAGCTGCGCATCGTCGGCTCCGCTGCGAGCGTCGACCGCGGCAGCCAGCTCAACCTGGCCCTGACCAACGCGTCGGGCGCGGTCTGCCGGATCTCCAGGACCGCTAACCAGCTCGCCGCCAACGTGCCGACCAACGGCGGGCCCTTCACCTTCGACGTCACGGTCGACCTGTCGAGCAGCTGTCCGAACTTCCGGAACCTGCAGGACCTGAACGGGATCGGTGCCCAGGTCGAGGCCCAGATCGTGCCGCGGTGCGTGGTCAACGTCCTCTTCGGCATCTCCGACATCACCAACCGGAACAAGTGCGAGCTGGACAACCTCCCCCGGATCTCGCTCGACCTCATCTCCCTGAGCGCCAAGGGGACCGACGAGGGCGCTGTCGGATCGGCCTTCCGCATCACGTCCGACGCCAGCTCCGCTCCGGCGACCCCGGCGTCGTTCAACGTCTACGGGCGCGTGTCGGCGCCGCTCGCGGACCTGGACCTCTACTGGAACGGCACGCCTCTGCAGTCGGGCAGCGGCGCCTCGGACCCCCTGTTCAGCGGAACCATCTACTTCAGCGGCTTGGGCAGCAAGGTGGGCCCCAACGGCTCCACCGGCATCGTGTGCTGCGGCGCCGGCGTGGCCTCGGAGCGGCGCGTGCAGCTCCGCGCCTGGACCGACGTGAGCGGCGGCTCAGGAGTCCTCTCCGGCACTGCGGTGGTCACGATCCAGGACTGGCGTCCGGCAGACGACGCGGAGCTCGACGGCGCCGGCATCGACGCCAGCGACGAGGACCGGGTGGTGATCTCGCCGGGATATCGGTCCCGGACGGAGAGCTGGGGCCTGTGCGCTTCCATGCGCACGACGTACTCGAGCGTCGGTGGAGTCTGCCGGGCGCCGTGACCAGGGGGTGCCGCCGATCGCACGTGGGAACGGGGAGGTTTGCCTATACCGTTCCCTCTGGACACGAGCGTGAAGGTCGTTCAAACTGTCGCAGTGGTCCGCTCTTGGCGGGCGATGCGAGGGGCACCGGGGGTGGTGATGATGTCAGTCCCGGATGTGCCGTCATACCAATGCTGGCCGTGCCATCGGGGTGCGGTTGGGAGAGACACATCCCGGGAGGGACAACATGAAGGCTATTGAGCAGCGGCGCCGCATGCGGGGCCAGGGTGGCTTCACCCTCATCGAGCTCCTCGTCGTGATCGCCATCCTGGCCGTGCTGGCCGGCGTCGTGGTGTTCGCAGTGAGCGGCATCAACAACAACTCCGAGGAGTCGGCCTGCAAGATCGACCTCCGGACCCTGAAGACGGCTGTCCAGGCCGACATCGCCCAGAACCCCGACACGGCCGACCAGGCCACCAACGAGGCCGGTCTGGTCTCTGCCGGCCTGCTCGAGGGCGAGTCCGAGAACTACAACTGGACCCAGGCTGCGGGCTACTCGGTGGAGAACCCCGACTGCCCGGCTCCGTGATCGTCTGATCACGCGGTAGTCACCGTGGGCGGGGCTTCGGCCCCGCCCACGGTACGTTTTGCGTGCAGATCGTCTGCGCGATCCAAGAGGGGGACCTGTGACAGAGCTCGACCTGCGGCTGCTCGACCCGTGGCTGCGCTACCTGTGGGACACGGGCGCCACCGACCTGCACCTGGCTGCCGGCACCCCGCCCCGGGTGCGCATCGACGGCAAGCTGCTGGCGGTGCCCGAGGCGGCGCCGCTCTCCGCCGAGATGGTCGAGGCCATGGTCGACGGGCTGCTGCCCCCGGGCGAGCGGGAGCTGTTCCGCACCGAGCGCCAGATCGACTTCGCGTTCAGCTGGGCCGACACCGCCCGCTTCCGTGTCAACGCCTTCCACCAGCTCGACCGGCCGGCGATGGCGCTGCGTCTGATCCCCAGCCAGATCCCCACCCCCGAGGAGCTGGGTCTGCCCGCCGTGGTCGGGAGTCTGCTCAACAAGCCCCACGGCCTGGTGCTGGTCACCGGACCGACCGGCTCCGGCAAGTCCACCACGCTGGCCGCCATGGTCGGCTGGATCAACCAGCACAAGCCGGTCCACATCCTCACGGTGGAGGACCCGGTCGAGTACGTGCACCCACCCCGGATGGCGCTGGTGAACCAGCGCGAGGTGGGCGCCGATGCCCGATCCTTCGAGGACGCGCTCCGTGCCGCCCTCCGCGAGGACCCCGACGTGGTGCTCGTCGGCGAGATGCGGGACCTCGAGTCCATCGCCCTGACGCTGACCCTGGCCGAGACCGGCCACCTGGTGTTCGCCACGCTGCACACCAACGACACGGCCCAGACCATCGACCGCATCATCGACGTGTTCCCTCCCAGCCAGCAGGACCAGGTGAGGACGCAGCTGTCGATGGCCTTGCAGGCGGTGCTCGCCCAGCGGCTCATCCCGCGCATCGGCGGCGGCCGCGTGGCGGCCTACGAGATCCTGATGGGCACCATGGCGGTGACCAACCTCATCCGGGAGGGCAAGATCCGCCAGCTGCGCAACGTGCTGGCCACGGGATCCCGCGACGGCATGCAGGTGCTCGAGCAGCACCTCGGCCAGCTCGTCGCCCAGGGCGTCATCACCATGGAGGACGCCCAGGCCGTGAGCGTCCACCCCGAGGACATCTCCGGCCTGCAGGTCCAGGGCAACGGTGTCCGCTGAGCGCCCGGCTCCGGTGAGCCGGGGCGGGAGCGCACGATGACCGGCGAGTCGATCGTCCTCGTCGTCGCGATCCGCATCCTGCTGATCCCGATCGCGTCGTTCTGCAACGTGATCATCGACCGGATGCCGCTCGCCCTGGATGAGCCCAACGAGTACGGCGAGCTGTGGGACACCCGCAGCTGGTCCGAGGTCGTTGGCGGCCGGAGCCGGTGCAGCTCCTGCGGCGCGGACGTCCGGGCGATCGACAACATACCGGTGCTGTCCTACGTGCTCCTCCGGGGTCGTTGCCGCTCCTGCGGTGAGAGCTACGGGGCGTTCCACCTCTGGGTCGAGCTCGGCGTGCCTCTGGTCGGCGCTCTCGTGACCTGGGGGGTCGTGCGGGAGCAGGGCTGGACGTGGGCGCTCGTGCCGATCCTGTTCCTGGTTCCCGTCGGAGCCGTGGTGGCGGTCATCGACCTGCGGACCATGATCGTGCCGACCAGGGTGATCTGGCCGGCGACCGCCGTCGCAGCCTTCCTCTGCGTGCTGGTCGTGGTCGCCGACGGTGAGCCGTCCTGGTTGCTCGGCGCCGTGCTCGGCGTGCTCGCCCTGTCGGGCCCGCTCTTCGTCCTGTGGTGGATCGTGCCGGCCGGGATGGGATTCGGCGACGTGCGCTTGACCGTCCTGCTGGGGCTGACCGTCGGCTTCACGGCCTGCTCGGTGGGCTACTCCCCAGGTTGGGGAGCGATGCTCGGCGGGGTGTGCCTCTTCCTGGCCGCGCTCATCGGCATCGTGATGGCGATCCCGTTCATGGGCGCCGGCAGCCGGAAGGTGCCTTTCGGCCCTGCGCTCGTGATCTCCGCCCTGGTGTGCGTGACGCTGGCCGAACCCATCCTGGCCCCGTTCGCACGCTGAGAGCCCGGCCGATGGTGCCGGCGGGTGTCAGCCGGCGGCAGGGGTGACGTCGCCCACGGCGTCGATGACCTGCACGTAACCGTTCCTGGTCGCGATGTCCTGCACGGCGAACCCGGCGCCACCGACCGTCGGACGACCATCGACGACGGCGACCGTCCACGTCCCCTCGTCGCGGTCGGTCACGGCACCACCTGCGTTCAGCAGGTCGGTCACGGTCGAGGAGCCGTCCAGGGAGTGACCGCGCACGAACGCGGCGGCTGACCCCGGGTCCTCCAGCTCAGCGAGCACGTCGTCGCCCAGGGTGGCCATGGCTGCATCGTTGGGCACCAGGAGGGTGATGGCCTTCGCATCGTCGAGCTCGGCGGCCAGACCCGAGGCCTGGAACACCCGGTTGAACGTGGAGTACGCGAGGTCCGCGGCGAGCACCTCTGACAGCGACATGGATGCGGATCGCTGCTCCTGCTGTGCGGCGGGCTCGTCCTTCTTCGATCCCTTCGCGGGCTCGTCATCGCCCGAACTGCAACCCGCGAGGATCGCCGCCGTGACGGCCATCGGCGCCACCATGCGCGCGAGCGGTCGACGACGCCTCCTGAGCTCCATCAGGTCGCCGGCGCGCCTGGAACCGACCCGTTGGGGTGGGACAGCTGCTCCCGTGCGGTCTGCTCGGTCCGGTCCCACTCGGGGGCGTGGCCGATGCCCGCCTCGTCCGCCGCCACCCGTGCAGCGCTGACCTGAACGAACGCCATCATCGGGTCAGCCAGGGCGGGCCCGTCACGGAGGTCGATCTCCTCGGGTTCGACCGGCCGGCCGGACATGCGGGCGGTGGCCTCCGCCTCCAGCCGGTCCCAGTCGGGAGCGTGGGGGAATCCGCCCAGGTCGGCGACCTGGCGCATGGCGTAGATGCGAGCCAGGACCTCGACGGGGTCGTCGGGCCAGTCGGGCGGCGTCCAGCTCTGATCGGGTTCGGGTCCTTCCCCCATGGGGGCACAGTACTGCCCGGCGACCGCACCGAACAGGGGCTCGTCCTGGGCACTTCCGACCGTTTACCCTGGACCGATCGGCCCACCGTGGGGCCTGCGGAGCGATCGGGAGGGGAACCGTGTCCACCACGATGCGTGCACTACGAGTGGTGGGGCTCGTCGTCGCGACGGTCGCCGCGGTCGCCGTGTTCGTCGTGGGTGGTCGGGACGGTGGCACCGAGTGGCAGGTCCCGGCTCTCGTCCTCATCGGAGTGCTGGTCCTCATTCTCCACGTGGCGACTGCCTCGGGCTCCCGTTCGCCCCAGCCCGTGACCGTCGCCGGGACCACGCACGTTCCTCACGCCATGCCGCACCACCTGGTCGACCCGACATCGGCAGAGGTGGGGCCCGCACGGTTCGCCGGTGTCCCGTCACCGGTCCAGATGCACGTCGGCATGCCCGAGGTCGTGGTCCCTGCCGCCTCGTTCCCCGACGCGGGTCACGGCCACGGACCGGTCATCGCTGTCACCGACGACCGACCCCCTCCGCCGTTGCACGCCGTGCTGGGCAGCGAGCTCCCCGGAGCGGTCCCTGGCCAGCCGACCCAGCCCTGGGCACCGCCGACCGGTCCCTCCTTCGATCCGCTGCTGGTCGACCTGCGGCCCGGCACCGCCGAGCCCATGGTCATGCGCGTCCTGCCGGGGGATCCCCCGCCGGAGGGCTCGCGTGCGGACGTCGTCGCACCGTCGATCGACCCGCATGTCCAGGGAGCGCCCGCACCCCCGCCTCCTCCACCTCCGTTCGGGGGCTGATCGGGTGGCCGAGGAGGTTCGGCCGCCGCACCGGCGCGGCCGTGCTCGTCGGAGCGCGCTGGTGGTGGCCGTCGTGGCGATCGCGTTCGTCGCCGCGGGATGCATGCGCACGTCCGCGGACCTCACGATCCACGACGACCGCACCGCCGACCTGGTCCTCGAGATCGTGCCCGACCGCCAGTCCTGGGCCGAGGCCGGGACTCTCCGTGAGCTGGACGGCCTGGTGCGCATTCTCGACGAGGGGGCGCCCGACGGCATCGAGGTGGAGCGCGTCGACACCGACCGGTCCTCCGGCATCCGACTCACGTGGGATCGAGTGCCGCTGGAGGACCTGACCCAGGTCGTCCGCTTCGGCGATACGGACCCGGTCGAGCTCCAGCTCTTCCGGTCGATCTCGGTGTCGTCGGAGGACGACGTGTGGCAGGTCGACGCAGTGGTGCCGCCTCTGCTCGAGTCGGCGACGCTGGCGTTCCGTGGCGCGGTCCGGGAGCTGACCGGCGCCGACGCCACCATCCGGATCGCGCTGCCCGGCCGCGTCACCTCCACGAACGCCGACGAGCACGACCGGTCCTCGGCAACGTGGGAGATCGACCCCCGATCCTCCGAGCCGACAGCCCTGTTCGTGCGTTCGGAGCCCGGTCTCGGGATCGATCCCATCTGGTGGCTGGTCATGGGTCTCGCCGTGCTGGTCGTCCTGGGTGCGCTGCTGATCGTGACGGCTGATCGGGCGCGCGTCCGGAGGAGGCTGCGTCGAGCCGCTCGGGACGCAGCGGGGACGACCGGCGATCGGTGGGCACCAGTCCCGACCCACGCCGCTCCTGCCTCATCCGGTGAACCGGTCGGACCCGGCGGCGCGACCGACGGGAAAATCGGCGGAGTGGGGGACCCGCCGAAGGGGATGTACCAGGACGTGACAGGCGACGATTCCATCGCCCTCCCTGTCGGGGGTCGATCGTGGGGTCCTGCGCCAGAAGCGGGAGCGACGCACGGTGTGGTCCGCTCCGTCGTCCCGTCGCCGAACCGGCCCGACCCTGCCGCGTCGATGTCGCCCGCGTCGACCTCGCCCCCTGTGACCTCGGTGTCCGCCGGCGGCGCCACGGAGGATCCGACCTCTCGGCAGGGCATCGGCGCGGTCGCACCGTCCGTCGAGCTCCCCGATGCGGGCGTGCCTGCGGATGCGTCGCCGCGGCCGGTCCCGGTCCCTCCGGGTTGGTATCCGGACCCCCACGCCCCCGAGATCCAGCGGTTCTGGGACGGTCAGTCCTGGACCGACCACCGCAGGTGAGCAGAAGTTCCCGGACGATCCGCTTTCGTTGACACCCTGAACGGCCCCGCGGGAGACTCTCCGAGCCCGGCAGGGGGTGGCCGTGCTCCCGTTGGCCCGCATCTCGCCGCCATCGAGTCGGAGCGGTCGTGACGCCGGAGCAAGTGGTGCCGAGGAGCCGATGAGCGACGTGTCGAGGGAGCAGTTGCGTGCGTCCCGGCGGGGCGACTCCGGGTTCTCGCTGATCGAGGTCCTGCTCGCGCTCGGGCTGGCGACCCTGGTCGTGATGGGCCTGGCCGCCGGGTTCCTCACCACGATCCGCGCCTCCGATGCCGCCTCGTCGCGCCAGCGGAAGGAAGCCGCGTTGACGAGCTTCACCGAGAGCCTGAAGGCCCTGCCGTACGTGGAGTGCACCGCCGGAGGTGCGGACGCCGATGGCTACATGGCGGCGTACCAGGCCGGTCTCGGCGCCGGGTCCAGCTGGCAGCCGTCGGCCGACGCGGACGTCTCGGACCTCGACGTCGTCGACGTCCGCTACTGGACGCCGGCCGGGAGCGGTCCGTCGGCCGGCTCCTACGCGGCTGACTGCGGCCCGAGCGACCACGGGGCCCAGCGGCTGACCGTGTCGCTCAAGGTGCAGGGCGAACCCGTGCAGGGCCAGGTCGTGCTCCGGAGGCCGTCATGAACGCGCTCCGTCGCGCCGCCGCAGCTGCGACGGCACGCCGCCGACGCCCGGGCTCCGATCAGCGCGGCTACACGCTGATCGAGGTCCTGCTGGTCGTCACGATCTCCGCAGTGATCCTGGTTCCACTGATGGCGTGGTCGGTCCTGGTCGTGACCCGACAGGACGACATCGACAGCGACCTCGGGCGGGCCAACTCCACCGGTTTCCTCAACTCGTACCTGTCTCGCGACGTCGCGTCGTCGCGGTACGTCAAGGAGGGCGGCGGGGCCTGCGCCGGAGCTGCGGTCGGTTCGCAACCACAGCTGCAGCTCGTCCCCGCCGGTGTCGATCGGCGGATCGTCTACGTCGAGGCCCCGGCGACCGACCCCGGCGGACCCGTGACCACGAGTCTGTGGCGGACCGAGTGCGACGCCACCGGAGCGCTGGTCGACCAGATCGAGGTCGTCCGGGGGATCCGCAGTGGATCTGCCGAGGTGGGCTGCTACGGATCGACCGGCCAGGGAGCCTGCGCCCAAGACGAGAACCGTCAGGTCGGCATGTCGGTGCTGCCGCTGCGTGCGGATGGGACCAACGGTCCCCGGATCGATCTTCGGGTGCTCCGTCGGACGTCGTCGGCATCGATCGGATCACCGTCGACAGCGAACCGCCACCCGGTGGCGCAGCTGACGATCACCCCGCCGAGAGGTTACGGGTCGACCTCGTTCGACGTGTCGGCCGCCGACTCGTTCGACGTCGACGGGACGATTGCGTCCTACGAATGGTCCTTCCCGCCGGGTGCTGTGTGCAGCCCGTCGGGTGACGGGTCCCACCAGTCCTGCAGCTTCCCCGTGGTGGGAGACCACCTGGTCCAGGTGACGGTGACCGACGACAAGGGTGCGGTGAACTCGTCCACCGGGACAGTCACGGTATTCAACCAGTTCCCGGTCGCGTCCGGCTCCGTGTCGCCGACCGTCGGCACGGTCGGCGCCACGTCGTTCGCCTTCGACGGCTCGGGTTCGGTGGACCCCGACGGCGGACCGCTCACGTACCAGTGGGATCTGGGCGAGGACATCGGAGCCGCTCGCTACCTGTCCGGCCCGAACCCGACGTTCACCTTCCCCGAGGGGACCCCGACCGGCCTCCGCCAGGTCGGCCTCGTGGTGACCGACGGCAACGGCGACAACGACGCCTTCCTGCTGGTGGTCGAGCTCACCGGAGCCGAGGCCCCTCCCTCGGACGGCACGCGCATCGGTGACGTCACCATCTCCCCGGCGCTGATCTCCAACGGCTCCGGCGTCCCGCGTCTGGCCGAGTCGGTCGGCCCGGATCTCCCGGCGAGGACCGTCAGCTTCTCCTCGTCCACGCCACCGCCCGACGGATCGACCACGACGTGGGAGCTGCGACGACGGGGGACCGCCACGGTCGTGGCATCTGGCAGCGGGACCACGTTCAGCCACTCGTTCGGTGCTGGTGACGGCGGCGAGTACGACATCGTGATGACCGTCACCCCGTTCGGCGGTCAGCCGGTGGCGTCAGCTCCCGGGTCGTTCCGGGTCAACACTGCTCCGGTCGCCGCGTTCACCTCCTCCGGAGGCGGTGCGGCTCCGCAGTCCATCTCGTTCGACTCCTCCGGCTCGAGCGACAGCGACGGATCGATCGCGTCGTACCGGTGGAGCTTCGGGTTCTTCGACCAGTGGGTGAGCTCCAACCCCTCGCCCGTCTGGAGCTACACCGACCCCGGCACGTACCTCGTCACCCTCGAGGTCACCGACTCCGACGGCGCGACGGCGCGGTACGTCCGGACGATCACGATCAGCGGCACCCCCAACAGGCCGGCAGGACTGGCCTGGAACGGCTCGACGTTGGGATGGTCCGCCGTTCCCGGCGCCGGGTCCTACCGGGTGTCGCTCGTGTACCCGTGCGGCACCTTCCAGTACCCGGTGGCGGCCGGACCGACGCCGTCGCTGCCCGCCGCCATGGCGACCGAGGTGTGCGGCGCGCCCGGCGTCGTCCAGGCCTACGTGGAGACCGAGGTCAACCGCGTCTACAGCTCCATGTCGGGCCCGGTCGGAGCGAGCGGATGAGTCGGCTGGGACACGTCCACGTGATGCAGCGGCTCGCCGCCCGCCGGCGCTCGTCCGCGGCGCAGGGCGGGTTCGCCCTGATGACGGTGCTCGCCGTCCTCGCGCTCACCTCGCTGATCATCGTGGCTCTCATCGGGATGGCGTTCACCACGGTGCAGTTCGCCTCGTCGCAGGCCGACGCGGCACGACGGACCCGGGCGGCCGACGGGGCGCTGGAGAGCGCCATCGCCACCATGGGGGAGTCGACGGACTCGTCGATGTGCCCGGGCGTGCGGGACGGGTCGACCGTCACGTTCGACAACGGGACGCCGTCCGCCGGCGATGACGACGACGTGGTCCTGACCTGCGTGGATGCTGCGGTCAGCCTGGATCCGACGGCGCCCCTGGGTGGCGCTGATGTCAAGGTCGTCGGCAACTCCGGCTCCACCCTCACCTCCAGCGGATCCGAGGCGCTGCGCTTCGATGCCGACGTGAGCGTGCGGCGCGGCGCCGACGTCTCGACCTCGGGATCGGGTCCCGCCGTCGCGCTGACCGGCCAGTACGTGCAGGGCCAGGCGGGCCCCGGTGGGAGCGGCACCGACTGCACCGTGCTCGACGCCGCCGCCGGCAACCCGGCCCAGTCGATCCGCGATCGCGACGACGACCCGGCGTGCGGCGACACCTCGGTGGCCGACCTCGCCGTCGCCCCTCAGCAGCTCGTCAACATCGACGATCCGATCGCCGCTCCGACCCGGACCGTGCCGGCCTGCCCCGGCTCGGCCGTCGTCGAGCTGCTCCCCGGTCGCTACGACGCGCTGCAGACGTCCGCGTTGAACAAGCTCCTCGACGGCAGCTGCCCCGGCAAGGTGTTCTGGTTCCGCCCGTCGACCGATCCGGCCCGCCCGGCCGTGTTCGCCTTCGATGCCAACCCGCATCGTGCCGGCGGAGCCGCTCTCGTCGTCGACGACCCCACGGCCAGGGTGATCGTCGGTCAGCCGACGGGCGGGTCCGACGCCGCGGCCGCGCAGGCCGCGCCGTTCCCGGCGGCGTGCGACCGCTCGGTGTCGGGGGCCAGCGTCCAGCTGTCGGGTCGGATGGCGCTCCGCCACCTCGCAGGGCGGGTGGCGATCTGTCCGGCGTGGAACGGGTCGGACCCTCTGCCGGCGTTGGTGCAGGTGCCCGATGCGTCCGTCGACCCCGTCACCGTCGCGGCCAGCTCCGACAACTTCCGGCTGGCGAACGGCCAGAACGGCGGCCCGGCCCTCATGGCACGCCCCGACGACTCGTCCATCGAGGCCACCGCGGCGTTCAACTGCGCGTGGTCCGGCAACGACACGTGCACGGCCGGCTTCTCCGCCACGTTCGCCAACATCCCTGGCGTGGATCAGCTGCGCTCGGTCGAGGTGAACGTCGCCACGCGGGAGACTCCTCCCGCTCCTTGGCCGACCGTCCCCCGGCGGGTCGTCATCCAGCTCGTCGGAGCCGGCGGCGCCCAGATCTGCCAGACGGCGGCGATGGAGGGTGGGCGGACCAACTGGCAGCTGTCGTCCTACGACCTCATGTCCGACTCCAACTGCCGCTCGGCCCTCAACAGCAAGGGCCCGTCAGCCCTCGAGGGCGCCACCGTGAACGTGCGCTACACGTACGGTCCCGACGGGTGCGTGCTGGGGTTCGACTGGGTGTACGGCTGGACTCTGAGCTGCGGGGAGCGGCTGTCGGTCCGCGGAGTTCGCCTCGCGGTGAACGCCGCAGTCGCGGAGGCGAGCTCGGCGAGCGGCGCCGGGCAGTCCAATCCGTCCGCGGCGCTCCGTGACGACGCCGATGCCACCCGGGCGGCGCAGGAGTCGTGCGGGATCACCGCGTTCCCCTGCTCGTTCGACACGCCGGGCACCAACCACGACATCGAGGTCTCCGACCTCCGCTTCGGGAACGGGGTGTCGGGCCCGCCGTCGTCGCTGCGCCTGGTCGTGAAGAACACCAGGTCCGCCGCCTACGGGCAGTCGTGGGTCTCCGACCCGATCGACGACTCCCGGACCGAGATCCGCTTGACCCTCGCCGGCGGGGCCAGCTGCACGGTCACGACGTCCGGGTACGCCCACTCCGCCCAGAAGTCCCAGTACGACCTCCTGAAGGGCGGTGCGCCCGGGTGCGCGGGGCTCATCTCCGACGTCTCGCAGCTCCAGGGTGCGTCGGTCCGCATCAG
>JAEYSR010000164.1 GCA_023434535.1 Actinomycetes bacterium | reverse complement strand
CCGTCAGCTGGATCCACGCCGGAGCGCGGCGGGTCGATCGCGCCCGTGCGCTCCCACAGCGACTCGAGGTCGTCGAGGCGCTCGGCGGCACTGGAGCGCAGACGGCCGGCGACGCCCGCCACCAGCGCCTCCAGGAGGGCGAGCGACGCCACGTAGCTGTCGAAGGGCCCGACGTCGTGGGAGTCCACGGAGAACGACACCTCCGCGGTCGCGGCGAGGGGCGACAACGGCGAGTCGGTGAGCGCGACCACCACCAGACCGCGCGCCGAGCCCTGGGCCACCACGTCGAGCACCCAACGGTCGTGCCGAGGGAGGTCGACGCACAGGAGCACGTCCCCGTCCGACGCGCCGGCCAGCACCCGGGCGACGGCCACCGGGTCGCCTCCGAGCTCGACGACGCCGTCGCGCAGCATCGACAGGTGGGTGACCGCCTGCCGTCCGACGCCGGAGCCGGCGTCGCCGCACACGACGAGGACCCGCCGGCGACGGCTCGACAGCAGGGCCACGGCCCGTTCCACGTCGGAGCGGACCAGCCCGGCGAAGGTCCGCCGCACCGACGCCACGGCGCGTTCGCCGATGTCGCCGAGGAGATCTCCCGGAGCGGGTCGGCGGATCTTCTCGACCGCCGGCCGGAGGCGCCCGGACAGCTCGGAGCGAACCGCCTCCTGGAGACCCCGGAACCCCGAGTAGCCGAGCCGGTCGGCTAGGCGGACCACCGACGCGCCGCTCGTCCCGGCACGCTCGGCCACCTGGGCCACCGTCCCGAAGGCCACCGACTCCCGGTCCTCGACCACGATCGCGGCGACCTTGCGCTCCGCGGGCGAGATGGAGCCCGACGCCGCGGCCAGCCTCTCGTCCAGCGTCGACGGCTGGCGATCCTCTTCGGTCACGCCCACATGTTGGCCCACCCCACGGTTCTGCACCTGGAAGCACACGGGTACCACGCCCCGATGGCCGAACCCGGACCCGACCTGTCCACCGCACCCTCGGGCACGCCCGACGACGGGCTGGAGGTGACCGGACTGACGAAGCGGTTCGGGGACCTCGTGGCCCTCGACGACGTGTCGCTGCAGGTCCGGCCGGGGCGCATCGTGGGCTTCCTCGGCCCCAACGGCGCCGGCAAGACGACCACCATGCGGGCGATCATGGACCTGATCACCCTCGACGCCGGCTCCGTCCGCTGGCAGGGCCGCCGGGTGGACAGATCGGTGCGGCAGCGATTCGGGTACATGCCGGCCGAGCGAGGGATGTACCCCCGGATGAGGGTGCGGGACCACCTCGCCTACTACGGCGAGCTCACCGGCCTGGATCGCACGGCCGCCGGTCGGGCCGCCGACGGCTGGATGGAGCGGCTCGGGCTGCAGGAACGGGCCACCGACACCGTCCAGAGCCTGTCGAGCGGGAACCAGCAGCGGGTGCAGCTCGCCCTGGCCCTCCTCGGCGAACCCGAGGTTCTGGTGCTCGACGAGCCGTTCTCCGGACTCGACCCGCTCGCCGTCGACGTGCTCTCGCAGGTGCTGCGCGACCAGGTGGCTGCCGGCGTCGCTCTCCTCCTGAGCAGCCACCAGCTGGACCTGGTCGCCGACGTGTGCGACGAGGTCGTGATCGTCGACCACGGCTGCGTCGTGCTGAGGGGCGACGTCGGCGAGCTGCGCGACGCCAGCCCGATGCGCCGGGTCTCCATCACGTTCAGCGAGCCGGTGCAGTGGCATCCCGACGGTGCCTCGGTCGACCCGTCGGGACGCCGGTTGGAGACGGTCGTGGACGCCGCCCGCGCACCCCAGGAGGTGCTCGCGGAGGCCGCCGCCCACGGAACGGTCACCGCGTTCGCCCTCGCCCCGCCCGATCTCTCCGAGGTGTTCCACCAGGCGGTCGGCGTCCGATGAGCGCGGCACCGCACCCGTCCGTGAGCAGCCGTCGGGCGATCCGCCTGGTCGCCGACCGAGAGGTGCGCGAACGCCTGCGTGCCCGGAGCTTCTGGGTCCTCACAGCTCTGCTGGTGGTGACGATCCTCGCCATCTCGCTGATCACCCGCATCGCCGGAGGCTCGAGCAGCGAGCTGCAGGTCGCAGTGGTGGGGACGCCGCCACAGGGCTTCTCGACCGCTCTCGACGCATCCGCCCGGCAGGTGGACCAGGAGGCCGACGTCTCCACCGCCGCGGACCGTGCCGAGGCGGAGCGGTCGCTGCGGGACGGCGACGTCGACGTGGTCGTCGTCGCAGCCGACTCCGAGGTGCTGTTCAAGGGCTCGGTCGACGACCAGCAGCACGCCCTGGTGGAACAGGCATGGGCCGCGGCAGGTCTGCGCGCAGAGCTCGAGCGACAGGGCCTCAGCCAGTCGCAGATCGCCGCCGCCCTCGACCCCGAGCCGTTGCGCACCGTCACGCTCGACGACGACGAGGTCCCGCCGATCGCGTTCCTCGTGGGCACCCTCTCGGCGATCCTCCTGTTCATCGCCCTCCAGACGTTCGGCAGCTACGTCCTGATGGGGGTCGTCGAGGAGAAGTCGACCGCCGTGATCGAGCTGCTGCTGGCCCGGGCCGCGCCCGACCAGCTGCTGGCGGGGAAGGTCATCGGGATCGGGTTGTGCGCCGCGATACAGATCGCCGCGGCGATCGCTGCGGGAGCGGTGGCGCTCGCCACCTCGGGTCGCACCATCCCGACCGAGATCTGGTCGGCCGTCCCGATGCTGCTCGTCTGGTTCCTCGGCGGCTACGCCCTCTACTCCACGCTGTTCGCCCTGGCAGGATCGCTCGTCAGCCGGCAGGAGGACGCCCAGGCGGCCTCGGCGCCGATCATGACGGTGATGATCGGCGCCTACATCGCCGTGTTCACCTTCGGGTACGAGCCGTACAGCACGGTGAGCACCGTCCTCTCGATCCTGCCGCCGACCGCCCCCCTGCTCATGCCGATGCGGATGGCCGCCGGCGCGGCGACGTGGCCGCAGGTCCTGCTCGCCGTCGTGCTCCTCGTCGCGGCGATCGTCGTGGCGTGGAAGGTCGCAGGTCGCATCTACGGCGCCGTGGTGCTCCGGCGCGGCACTCGCATCTCCTGGAAGGAAGCGCTGTCGGCCGGTCGGACCGGAGGTTGATCCCCAACGGGCAGACTGACGCCGTGAGCGACCCGAGCACCGAACCGGCCCCACCCGCAGCGGAGGCCCGTGCGACCAACATGGTCGACAACGCGCTCCTGCAGGTGCTGGACCGCCACCGCGATCGCACCGAGGGGGCCGTCGCGGACTACATCCCCGAGCTCGCCACCGTCGACCCCGACCACTACGGCGTCGCCCTCGCCAGCGTGCACGGCCGGGTGTACACCGCCGGCGACTGCTCCGTCCCGTTCACCATCCAGTCCGCCTCCAAGCCCTTCGTCTACGCGCTGGCTCTCGAGGACCTCGGCCTGGACGAGGTCTCGACCCACATCGACTTCGAGCCGAGCGGCGAGCCCTTCAACGCGATCAGCCTCGACGAGCAGTCCGGGCGTCCGGCCAACCCGCTGATCAACGCCGGCGCCATCGTCTCGACCTCGTTGGTGGCGGCCGTCGGTCCCGCCCAGCGGTTCGCCCGCATCAGGGCCCTGCTGTCGGCGTTCGCAGGACGCGAGCTCGAGATGGACGACGACGTGTACTCGTCCGAGGCGGCAACGGGCGACCGCAACCGCGCGCTGGGGCACCTGGCTGCGTCGTCGGGGGTGCTCGGCGCACCGGTGGACGACGCCGTCGACACGTACTTCCGGCAGTGCTCCTTGATCGTGACCGCACGCGACCTCGCCGTGATGGGCGCCACCCTGGCGAACTCCGGCGTCAACCCCGTGTCGGGCGAGACCGTGGTGCACGAGTCAACCGCCGTCACGGTGCTGTCGGTCATGTCCACGTGCGGGATGTACGACGACTCGGGCGAGTGGATGGTGCGTGTGGGGCTCCCGGCCAAGAGCGGCGTCGGCGGAGGGATCATCGCCGTGCAGCCGGCGGAGTTCGGGATCGGGACCTTCAGCCCCCGACTCGACGAGCGCGGCAACAGCGTCCGGGGGATCGCCGCCCTGCAGGACCTGTCGCGGACGTTCGGCCTCCACGTGCTGAACCACCACAAGGTGCCCCGGTCGGCGATCGCGTCCGTGGAGGAGTCCGACACCGAGCTGCGGGTCGTCCTCCGCGGTGAGCTCGACTTCATCGCCATGGAGGAGGTGGCGTCGGTCCTGCAGGGCTTCGGCGTCCGCAACCAGGGGCGCGGCGGCCTGATCGTCCTCGACGTGACCCACGTGACCGTGGTCCGCTCGGCGGTGGAGCAGTTCCTTCTCCAGGCCGCCGACCGCCTCCGCAGGTTCGACATCACGCTGCGGATCGACGACCTCGGCTCGGAGTAGCGCGAGCGTTCCCGCCACGGCGGCGATCGCTGGACGTGGACCTCAGCCGGACCCGGGAGAGCCCAGCACGCGTGGCGCCTCGAACGGACGACGTCCCGACACCACGAGCAGCAGAGCGCCGACGAACACCGCGACCATCGCCGGGATCGCCACGCCGGAGTCGTTGGCCAGTCCCCCTGCGACGCCGAAGCCCGCCAGGGTCACCAACGTGGTGCGCCACGCCGGCGATCGATCGAACCAGCCGGCGCGGCGGCCGGCGATCAGCGATGCGCCCAGCGCGAAGAGACCGACGATCACCAGCGTCCAGGTCCACGTGCTGGTGGTGAGCACGCGCAGGTTCGAGTCCAGCTTCCGCTCGACGACGCTGAGCATCCCCTGCGGACCGGCGGTCACGAACCGGCCCACGTGGCTCCCGCTGCCGACCGTGGCGTCGAGCGCGCCCAGCACCGCGACGACGGCGAGCGTCCCGGCACCTGCGGCGAGCACGCGCCGGGGGCGGATCGACACGCCCGCCCAGGCTGTCGCGGCGAGGATCGCGGTCGGCACGAGGACGAGCGCCCCTCCGAAGTCCGCTCCCATCATCGGCGCGACCTGCAGGACGGTGATGACGGCGAACAGGCAGCTGGCCGCGAACACGCCGTCGCCGCGCACCTGCTGCGACGCCACCCAGGAACCGGCGACCACGATCACGGCGGCGCCGAGAACGGCGAACCCCAGGTTTCCCATGCCGTAGTAGCGGGCCGCGGTGAGCGGCGTGTAGCCGAACAGGCTCAGGTCCTGCAGCATCCCGCCGGACGCGGCGTCGAAGGCCATGACCGCGACGGTCGCGGCCGCGATGGCGACCAGGGGGCTGAGCGGATGGCGCCGGAACCGCAGCGCGACCGCCGCCGACGCAGTGGACCCGACAGCGATGGCCGTCGCCGCGATCGCCGGCCGCTGCAGCGGGACGGGGGCCAGCCGGTACAGGAACGTCACGGCCGGGAGCGCGGCGCAGGCGAGCGCCAGGCGCTCGGTCAGCGCCAGCAGCCGTCCGGCCCAGGTCGACGGTGTGGGCGATGGGTGCGACGCGGGCGAACGGGAGGCGGACGAACGGGACCGACTCCGTCCGCGTCGCGCCGCCAGCGCCACGAGGGCCGCGGCGTACAGCACGGCCTGGACGACGATGAACGCCACCGTGAGGGTCCCCGTCAGGCCCTCGCGCATCACGGTCCGCTCGTGCAGCTCCCGGACGGCACCGAGGTCGGACGGCTCGGAGCTCACGGCGAGGGGCCGGCCGACCATGGAGTCGGGCACGGCGACGCCGAGGGCCGACAGGAGCGTCGGGGCCACGTCGGTCAGGACCGACAGGCCGGCACGCTGGGTCGAGGGGCTCCACAGCGCACCGGAGCGGTCCCCGGCCACGGCGATCGGGGTGAGCCGCCAGTGCGAGGCCGGCGCGACCCCGACCACGACCACGAGCAGGCCCGGGTGGTCCGCCACGATGCGTCCGACGAGGGCGTCGGCCACACGCACCTGGTCGAGTCGACGCTCGTGCCGCTGGGCCCGGTCCTCGGCGCCCATGGCCACTCCGCTCGGCCACGGCTCCTGCGAGCCGCCGGCGTCGACCATGACGAGACCCGACGTGCGGGTGGCGACGCCGACCTCGGCCGACAGCGCTGCCGCAGCGGCGTCCGCGGCCGGGCCGGGCGTCGGGGGCATGGCGCCGGGGACCGCCCGGCCCAGACGGCCCTGCGAGTCCGCGACGGCCAGCGCGCCGGTGGCCGGCGCCGCGACCGGATCGGTGCCGGGACCGGGGTCGGCGACCGTGTCGCTGCGGGCGCCGAGGTAGGTCGTCGACATGCCGGCGGCACGGAGGGCGTCGCCCAGCGCTCCGGCGGAGCCGAAGGCGTTGGCCCGGTGGGCGGGCCGGCGTTCCGCCACGACGACCGCACCGCCGTCCGGCTGCGGCCGGAGAGTGACCTCGGGCTCGTCCGGCGGCATCCACGGGGCCGGGCCGGCGAACGCGCCCACGTCGGCCCTGCCGCCTCCGTCCGATGCCTCCAGGACGACAGGCCCACCCGCGCCCAACGAGGCGTAGGCCGCGGCCTGGTCCTGGGAGCCGGTCGGGATGCGGGGCGTGAGGGCTCCGCCCGTCGAGCCGAGCAGGCGCGCGATGTTGGGCATGACACCGCGATCCAGGTCCGCCAGGCTCGTGTTCGACACCGTGACCAGGACCACCGAGCGACCCGGCGCCGCAGCCGTCGGCCCCGGGTCCGCGGACTCGAGCGGATCGCCGCCGCCGACCCGGTTCCAGGACGGCACGATCGCCGCCATCAGCACCAGTGCGGCGACGCACGCCATCGCAGCCCGACGGGTTCGGACCGTGCCGACCCGACCGAGCAGACCCCGAGCGATGTCGACGGCCTGGGCGCCGCGATGGCGGAACCCGGCCAGGTCTCGGCCGGTGTGGGCGTGGTCGAGAGGGAGCGGGATCTCCACGACCACCGCGCCCCTGCGCACCGCGTCGACGGTCATCGACGCCTCGAGTCCGAACCTGGGCGCCAGCACCAGGGCACGCAGGAGGTCCGCCCGGACGGCGCGCTGGCCGGACAAGGCCTCGGTCGGGCGGTATCCCGAGAGCCGCTCGACCGCGCGCGTGGTCCACCGCTTGACGATCCCGAACCCGGCCCGGCCGCCCGCCGGCGGGAACACGGCGATCGACAGGTCGGCGGAGCCCGCCTCGACGGGGTCGAGGAGGTCCACGGCGGCTCCCGCCGTCGGACCGAGGTCGGCGTCGAGCAGCAGGTACACGTCGGCGTCGGGGGTGTGGTCGACGGCGGCCCGGACCGCCCCGCCCTTGCCGACGTTGTGGTGCAGCACGAGGACGTCGGCCCCCGCGGCAGCGGCTCGGGCCGCCGTGTCGTCGGTCGACCCGTCGTCCACGACGACGCACCGATCGATCCGCCCCGACGCGAGGACGGCCGTGACCGTGGGACCGACGTCGCCGGCGTCGCGGGCCGGAATGATCGCGACGCGCCGAGGACCGCCGTGCGCCACCCCCGGCAACGGCTCGTCCGAGCAGCTCCCCTCCATCCGCCCAGCCTTGCACCGCGACGCCGGTCGTGGCCGTCGCGCGGCGCAGATCCGCTCTTCGGGGACCGCGGCGACACGGCCCGAGGTCCTTCCATAGGATGACTTACGGAGGGTCGTCCACCACGGGTCCGCCCACCGGCAGCCCGACCACCGCTCAGGGGGAACAATGACAGAGGCCTGGATCATCGACGCGTGCCGCACGCCGCGGGGCACCGGCAAGGTCGGCAAGGGCTCGCTCGCCCACCTGCACACCCAGCGTCTGGGCGCCACCGTCCTCGCTGCGCTGGCCGAGCGGACCGGCCTGGACACGAACGACGTCGACGACATCATCTTCGGCTGCTCCTGGCAGGTGGGCACCCAGAGCGGCGACCTCGGCCGCATGGCCGCGCTCGACGCGGGCTACCCGATCACCGCGAGCGGCGTCACCCTGGACCGCTTCTGCGGCTCCGGCATCACGTCGGTGAACCTCGCTGCGGCCAGCGTGATGTCGGGCCTGGAGGACGTCGTGGTGGCGGGCGGCGCCGAGATGATGTCGTCGTACAAGGAGAACTCGCCCAAGAACCGCAACCCGTTCATGGACAACGGCAACACCCACCTGCGGGCGCTGCACCCGCAGACCAACCAGGGGGTGGCCGCCGACGCCATCGCCACGCTCGAGGGCATCTCCCGGGAGGACCTGGACGCCCTGGCCGCCGAGTCCCAGCGGCGCGCCGAGGTGGCGATCGAGGAGGGCCGCTTCGAGCGCAGCCTGGTTCCGGTGCTGAACGAGGACGGCACGGTCGCTCTCGATCGCGAGGAGTACCCCCGCCCCGGCACCACCGCCGAGAAGCTGGCCCAGCTCGCGCCGTCGTTCGAGGCGCTGGCCGACTACCCGCTGGACGAGGCAGGGACGACCTACCGCGACATGGTCCTGGCCCGGTACCCCGACCTGGTCATCGACCACGTGCACCACGCGGGCAACTCGTCGGGAGTGGTCGACGGCGCCGCCGCCATCCTCGTCACCAGCCCCGAGTACGCACGGGCCCACGGCCTGACACCCCGCGCCAAGGTGCGGGCGATCGCCAACATGGGCGACGACCCCACCCTCATGCTCAACGCTCCGGTCCCGGCCACCCGCAAGGTGCTCGACCGCGCCGGCATGACGCTCGACGACATCGACCTGTTCGAGGTCAACGAGGCCTTCGCCGTCGTGCCGGAGAAGTACATCCGTGACCTGGACATCGACCGCGACAAGATCAACGTCAACGGCGGTGCGATCGCCCTGGGCCACCCGATCGGAGCGACCGGCAGCCTGCTGATCGGCACCCTCCTCGACGAGCTCGAGCGCCGCGACCAGAACGTCGGCCTGGTCACGATGTGCGCCGCGGGCGGCATGGCTCCCGCGGTCGTGATCGAGCGCATCTGAGCGCCGGGCCCACGGGCCCACACCTCGCCGCACCGGCGCCATCTCCGAGGCCTTCGCCTCCCCGGAACGTCCACCTCTCTATCCACTCTCTGCACGCCACCTCCTCACACTCCGAACGGAGACCCACATGTCGATCGCCATCAACGAGGACCACGTCGCTCTCGCCGGCACCGTCAGCGACTTCCTGACCAAGCACAGCTCCCTGACCGCAGCGCGGACGCTGCTCGACGGAGCGCCCGAGGAGCTGCCCGCCTTCTGGGGCGACGTCGCCGCTCTCGGCTGGCTCGGACTCCACCTCCCCGAGGACCTCGGCGGCTCCGGCTTCGGCCTCGAGGAGCTCGTGGTGGTCGTCGAGCAGACCGGACGAGCGCTCATGCCGGGCCCCTTCGTGCCCACGGTCGTCGCCTCCGCGACCATCGCCGCATCGGGCTCCGAGGAGCAGCGCCGACGGCTGGTCCCGGGTCTGGCCGACGGGACGGTCACCGCGGCGGTCGCGCTCGACGGCGAGGTCGCCGTGGCGGACGGGACGGCGACGGGATCGGTGCGCACCGCAGTGAGCGCCGGGGTCGCCGACCTCCTCCTCGTCCCCGTCGGCGACGACGTCGCGGTCGTGACGCTGCGCTCCGACGGCGCTGCGGCCGATGGCGTGTCGGTCGAGGTGCCGACCAACCTGGACCCGAGCCGTCCCTCGGGGCGCGTGACGCTCGACGGTGCCGACGCGGAGCTGCTCGTGGGCGGCGCCCGGTCGCTCGTCGACCACGGCCGACTGCTCTTCTCGGCCGAGGCGGTCGGCATCGCCCAGGAGTGCACCGAGCAGGCCGCCGAGTACGCCAAGGAGCGCGTGCAGTTCGGACGTCCGATCGCCATGTTCCAGGCGGTCAAGCACCACTGCGCCAACATGGCGGTCGCCGCCGAGCTCGCCACCAGCAACGTGTGGGACGCGGCGCGGACCGACGTCGGCACCGACGCCTTCTCGGCCGCAGCCGCCGCAGCCGCCACGCTCGCACTGCCGGCCGGCGACCTGTGCGCCCAGCTCAACATCCAGATCCACGGCGGGATCGGCTTCACCTGGGAGCACGACGCCCACATGTTCCTCCGCCGGGCGACGGCGCTCGAGGCCGTCGTCTCCGCGGAGGCCGCCGCGGCCGAGCTCACCGCCCTGCACCGCGCCGGCGTCCGTCGGTCCGTCACGATCGAGCTGCCGCCCGAGGCGGAGGCGTTCCGTGACGAGGTCCGCACGTTCGCGGAGCGCATCAAGGACCTGTCCGCCGAGGACCAGCGGACCGAGCTCATCGACTCGGGCTACGTCATGCCGCACTGGCCGGCCCCGTGGGGTCGGGACGCCGGTGCGGTCGAGCAGCTGGTGATCGAGCAGGAGTTCTCCGCCGCCGGGATCAAGAAGCCCGGCTACGGCATCACCGGCTGGGTGATCCTCACCCTGATCCAGTACGCCACCGAGGACCAGATCGCCCGCTGGGTCCGCCCCGCTCTGGAGCAGGAGGTGATCTGGTGCCAGCTGTTCAGCGAGCCCGACGCCGGCTCCGACGCCGCTGGTGTGACGACCAAGGCCACCCGGGTGGACGGCGGCTGGCTGCTCAACGGCCAGAAGGTGTGGACGAGCGGCGCCCACGTGGCGGGCTTCGGCTTCGCCACGGTGCGCACCAACCCCGACGTCCCCAAGCACGAGGGCATCACGATCATGGTGATCGACATGCACGCCGAGGGGGTCGAGGTCCGACCGCTGAAGATGCCGATGGGCACCTCGGAGTTCAACGAGGTGTTCTTCAGCGACGTGTTCATCCCCGACGACGACGTCGTCGGCCCCGTCGACGGCGGGTGGACGGTGGCGCGGGCCACGCTCGGCAACGAGAGCGTGAGCATCGGCGGCGGTCAGGGTGGCATGGCCATGCCGGCCGAGATGCTCGTCGACGCCCTCGACACCAACCCCGGCCGGCTGGCCGGCGGCGAGGAGCGGGTCGGGCGCTACGCCGCCAACACCCGGGCCTGCGACATCCTCAACCTGCGCAGCGCCCATCGCGCCGTCGCCGGTGCCGCACCCGGGCCCGAGGGAGCCATCACCAAGCTCGTGCTGTCGGAGAACCTGGCCGAGGCGGCCGCCGTGCTGAACGCGCTGAACCCCGACGCCGCCTACCTGGACGCCGCCGGCCTCACCTCCGGCGGGCTCGTGCTGTGGCACCGCGGCATGTCGATCGCCGGCGGCACGTCGGAGATCAAGCGCAACCAGATCGGCGAGCGGATCCTGGGTCTCCCCCGCGACCCGCTGATCAAGTAGTCAGCGAGCAGCGGCACTTCATCGCTTCTGTCAGACGGCGTGGTCGAATCCCGACCACGCCGTCTGCCGAAGTCCCGACATGTCCGGTCAGGGAGTGGCAGGTCCGACTTCGCCCAGGCGGACCACCACGACACCGACGAGCACGACCGCGGCGCCGGCGAGCTGGATCGCGAGCGGCACCTGGCCGAGCAGGATCCAGGCGAACGCGATGGCGGCGATGACCTCGGTCAGCGCCACGAACGACGCGAGCCGGGACCCGAGTCGACGACTGGCGGCGATGCCCGTGACGTAGGCGAACGCCGCGGTGACCAGCCCCAGAGCCGCCACGGGCACCCACCACGGAACCGACACGCCGCGGAACGGCACCTCGGCCGTGCTCGCGGAGAACGGCAGGACGCCGAGCAGGCCCGCAGCGCCCAGGACGACAGCTCCCACGACCAGACCCGACGCGGCCAACGTGATGGGCGGAAGGCCGGTCGAGTCGTCGGCCGACATCACGAAGTACGCCGCCGCTCCGACCATGGCGGCGAGCGCCCACGCCACCCCGACGGCGTCGACGCCGCGACCCGACGGGTCCGAGCCGCCCCACAGCACCGCCAGGTTCAACAGGAGCGGGAGGCCGCACACCGCGATCGCCGCTCCGAGGACGGTGAGGCGACTCGGTCGCTGGTGGTGCACGAGCCACATCCACGCCACGACCCCGACCGGCGCGGTGTACTCCACGAGCAGCGCCACCCCGATCGGCAGCCGCTCGACCGCGTAGAAGTAGCAGAGCTGGGTGGCGGCGACGGCGAGCGCTCCGTAGGCGACGACCAGCCCGGCGTTGCGACGCAGGATCGACCAGTCCCGTCGACCGTCGACGCCGACCGGCACGGCCCGGAGTCCGGGCACCACGAGGACGAGCGCAGCGAGCGTGACGCGCACGGTCACGGCCGCGCCGGCCGTCCACCCGGTCAGCATGAGAGCGGACGCCATCGACCCCGAGAGGCCGAACGCGCACGCCGACGCGAGGGCCAGCGGCATTCCGGAGCGGACGTCCGGGTGCGCTCCGGCGGATCCGGGACCGGGTCGACCGTCTCCGGGCGACGCGGCCTCGAGCGGTTCGGTGCTCAGGAGCCGGTGAACCTGATGTCGAGGGAGCGGAGGTACGTGTGCAACCCGGCGTCCTGGACCGGGAACAGGTGCGCCGGTCGACCCGACTCGTTGACGTGCGCGTGCCACAGTCCGGGTGGCGTGACGAAGGCTCCGCCGGGCACCCAGTCCACCCGGACGGGAGCGACGATGGCACCCGTGTGGTCGACGTCCGCTCCGACCAGCGTGTAGCAGCCCGGTTCGCAGTCGACGATGAGGTCGAGCGCCACCGACTGGTGACGATGCGGCCGTTGCACCGCGCCGACGGGCAGGAGGCCGAACATGGCCCAGAGGACGTGGGTCGCCGTGAGCGTCTGGGGCTGCGCCGCACCGGCCAGCAGCACGCTGACGCGGTTGCGCTCGGCCGCACCGGGGGCCGAGGCCACCGAGTCGAGCTCCCGGAGGATGTCCGCCGCCGGCCATCGCGTGGCGGCGAAGCGCGGTTCGACGGGAGCCACCCCCAGGTAGCGCAGCAGGGGTTCGTCGGTCACGCGGTAGATCACCGCCGCCTCCGTGGCGGACACGGCGTCCACCCGGTGGACCGCCGGAGCACCAGCGGGCAGCACCAGCACGTCGCCGACCGCCCAGCGGACGACCGACTCGCCGGGAGGCGCATCGACCAGCTCGGTGGCACCTGCCCCTCGCAGGACGATGTGCAGCTCGGACGTGGCCACCGCCGAGGTGCGCACCGCCTCACCGGGCTGGATGTGGAGGAAGGACGCCAGCAGCGCCGGGCTCGTGGCGGGGCCCTCCACGCCCGGGGTGGGCGAGCCGAGCTCGGCCGAGAGGTCGAGGTGCTCGATGCCGCTCGGGTGCTCTCCCTCGAGAGCGGAGGGGAACGACCGGATCGGGACCACAGGGGTGTGGCCCGAGCGGATCGGATCCGCGGCGGCGGTGTACTCGTAGTAGACGGCGTCCGCCGACCAGTCCTCGGTCGCGGGTCCGACGGGCAGGGCGCCTTCGGTCAACGTCATGGGCCCAGGCTGCCACGACCCCGGACCGGCTGTCGTTCCCCCGGTCCGGACCGGGGACCCGACGGCAGGTTCACACCGGGGACCACGCGTCGCCCGTCCCCTCGACCAGGCCACGACCCCGCAGCGCGAGGAGGTGGGCCAGGACCGATCGGGCGGCGGGCGCGTGCAGCTCCGGGCGGACGTCCGCGTACATCACCGCGACCAGGTCGTCAACCGATCGGGGCCCGAGGTCGAGCAGCTCGAGGATCTGGGCGTCCCGCGCCACCCGGTGCTCGACCAGCGCCTGCACGTACGGCAGCGGCTCGTCGATGGCCGGCCCGTGCGTGGGCAGGTAGGTGCGGTCCAGACCGCGCGATCCCCGCTGGACGAGCCGCCGGAGGTTGGCCACGTAGTCGCCCATGTCGCCGTCGGGCGGCGACACGACCGTCGTCGACCATCCCATGACGTGGTCGCCGGGGAACAGCAGGTTCCGCTGGCGTTCGGCGAAGCAGACGTGGTTCGAGATGTGGCCCGGTGTGTGGAGGCACTCGAAGGAGAAGCCGTCGCCCTCCAGCACGTCGCCGTCGAGGACCACCACGTCGGGGACGAACTCCAGGTCACCGGACTCGTCGACCGCTTGGTCGTCCTCGGCTCGGTCGCCCTCGGCTCGGTCGTCAGCAGCTCGAGCATCGGCAACCCCGCCGTCAGCGACGTCGCCGCCGACGGCGGCCTCGGGATGGGGTCCGAACCCGTGGGTCGGGGCTCCGGTCGCCGCGCTGATCGCCGCGGCGGCCGGCGAGTGGTCCGAATGGGTGTGGGTGACCAGCACGTGGGTCACGCGCCGACCTTGGAGGGCGACGAGCAGTGCGTCGACGTGGGACGCCAGGTCCGGACCCGGATCGATCACCGCGACCTCGGCGTCTCCCACGATGTAGGTCCCGGTCCCCCACGCCGTGTACTTCGACGGGTTGTCCGCCACGACGCGCGTCACCCCGGGCGACACCTCGACGGCGAGGCCGTACCGAGGATCGAACTCGGTCAGGAACCGCGGCACCACGCGGCCAAGTTAGGCGTCCTCGTCGAGGGCGGCGTCGTCGGGATGCTCCGCGTGCCGCCAGTAGCCGGTGAGCGACACCCGGTCCCGCGGCAGACCCAGCTCCCTCCGGACGTAGCGGCGGACGGCCGAGATGCCGCGGCTCTCGGCGCCACCCCAGACGTACGCGGTCGGCGCGGGCGGGGCGGCCAGGCGCACGGCATCCTCGAGCAGCGACGTCCGGCCCGGTTCGGCTCCGTCGCGGTGCAGCCAGACGACCTCGAGCCCGTCGTGCGACGGGATCGGTTGGCGTTCGTCGATCCCCCCGACCTCGGCGAAGAGACGCACCGGTGTGCCGGCCGGCAGCGACTCGACGATCGCTGCGGCCCCGGGCAGCCCCGTCTCGTCCACGACCAGCAACCACTCCGTGGTGTCGGCGGGCGGGTCGTAGGCCGACCGCGGCCCCCAGAGCGCCACCGGATCCCCCACCCCCGCCCGCTGCGCCCACGCGGACGCCGCACCCTCGTCGCCGTGGAGGACGAAGAGCGCGTCCAGCTCCTTGGTGTCGGCCCGCCACTCCCGCACCGTGTAGTAGGCGCCCACCGGGCGCTCGTCCTCGGGCATGTCGCCGACCGCCTCCCAGCTGAAGTCCTGGTCGATCGTCAGCTCGGTCCGACCGGGTGGTGGGAGCAGGACGTACACGAAGGTGTCGGGGCCGAGCGGAGCGAAGTCCACCAGATCGCCGCCGCCGAAGGTGATGCAGCGAAGATGTGGGTGGACGTCACGGACCGCCACCACCCTGGTCAGCATCGTCCGGATACCGCCCATCTGTGCCATGACCCGCTCCGCGGATGTGGTGCCGGACTCGCCCGAGCGCTCCCGGGCCGCGGTGACGAGGGCCATCGCCGCGAACACGAGCTGGTCGGCGGACTCGACCGGCTCCAGGAAGTCGACGCGGACCGGATGCGCCCCCGACGGGTCCGTGACCGTGAGCTCCAGGCCGGCGAGGTCGGCGCCGGTCGCCACCGCCGACGTCGCGTCGCGACGGTCGCCGAGGATGCGCCCGACCAGCAGCGCCGAGTCCGGATAGGCGGAGTTCAGGATGTCGAGGAACTCCTTCATCCGGTCGGACTCGCCGGCGAGTTCGGACACGCTGGTGGATTCGGACACGGTGGTGGATTCGGACACGGTCCTCCCGCCCGGCGGCAGCGCCGCCTGCCTCCTGCTCGGCGCGGAGTCGCCGAACGTTTGTCAAGCAACCCTAACACCGACTCCGCGGCGTGCCGCTCGGCGACCGGGTCCTGACCTCTGCGACGATGTGGCCGTGATCGGACGGGACCAGGTCGACCCCGACGACCTCTCGGGCGTCGACGTGCCGAACGCAGATGACCTCGCGCCGTTGGTCGATCCCACGCCGCACGACACAGCCGGAAGCCCGCCGCGGATCGACGACACCGGCGAGCCGCTGGTGGAGTTGCGGGCCGGACCGCGGCTCGCGCTGCTGAACCTGTACCACCGGGACGGGTGGGCCGGGACCGACGAGCGCGTGTGGCTCAGGGAGGGCGTGGCCACTCGATTGGCCGGGGCCGCCCACGCACTGCCCGAGGGCTTCGGCCTCGCGGTGTTCGACGGCTGGCGCAGCCCGGCCACGGTCCGGACCCTCTACGAGCACTTCTACGGACCCGGGAGCACCCTGCCCCCGGGTTTCCTGGCCGACCCCGACGACCCCGACGTGGTGCCGCCGCACACGACCGGCGCGGCGGTGGACGTGACCCTGACCTGGAAGGGCACGGCGCTGGCCCTCGGGACGGTGTTCGACGACTTCACCGACGCGGCGCACCTGTGCTCGCTCGAGCACCTCGCCCCGACCGACCGCACGGGTCCGTCGAAGGCACTGCGTCGGCTCCTCCACGACCGCTTGGGCGCCCAGGGCTTCGTGGGCATGGCCGAGGAGTGGTGGCACGTCAGCTGGGGCGACCAGCACTGGTCGTCCGTGCGAGGACGGGAGACGGCGCCGTACGGTCCGACCGCGCCGGCCTGACCGAGGCTGCCGCCGCCGAGCGACGGTCGAGCAGGCGATGGCACGAAACCTGGAGGACCGCAGCGCCGGGCATCCACCAAGGTGGTGCACATGTCCCCCACCCGCACCGGCAACGTCGTGAACTGGGCGTCCGACCTGGACCCCGCCGCGCTCGACCAGGCCCAGCGCGCCGCCGCCATGCCGTTCGTCGCCGGGCACCTCGCCCTCATGCCCGACGCCCACGTCGGCAAGGGCGCCACCATCGGTTCGGTCATCCCCACCCTCGGGGCGGTCATCCCGTCGGCCGTCGGCGTGGACATCGGCTGCGGGATGATCGCGGCGGAGCTCCCGCTCGACTCGCACGCGCTGCCCGACGACCTGACCGAGCTGCACGACCGGATCCGGACCGTGGTGCCGGCGGGCGTCGGCCGGGGCCACGACACGGCCCAGCACGCTGCGGCGGCGCTGCTCGCCGACGAACGCGCCGACGACCTCACCGAGAAGCAGTCGCGCACCGCGGCCACGCAGCTCGGCTCGCTCGGCTCGGGCAACCACTTCGTGGAGGTGTGCCTGGACGAGCGCGACCGCGTGTGGGTCGTGCTGCACTCCGGCTCCCGGGGGATCGGCAACCAGCTGGCCCAGTCGCACATCGAGGACGCGAAGGGCCTGATGCGCCGTTGGTTCATCGAGCTCGAGGACCCCGACCTGGCCTACCTGGTCGAGGGCTCGCCGGAGTTCGAGGGCTACATCCGCCACATGCTCTGGGCGCAGGACTACGCCCTCGCCAACCGCGAGGTGATGATGGACGCGGTCCTCGCCCAGCTGGCGGACGTCCTCGGCACCGAGATCGCGGAGACCCGACGCGTGAACTGCCACCACAACTTCACCCAGATGGAGCACCACCACGGCCGCGACATGTGGATCACGCGCAAGGGCGCCATCCGGGCACGCACCGGCGACGTCGGCGTGATCCCCGGCTCGATGGGCACGCGCTCCTACATCGTCGAGGGTCTGGGCAATCCGGCGTCGTACTGCTCGTGCAGCCACGGCGCCGGGCGGCGTCTGTCGCGCGGCCAGGCCCGCCGCACCCTCGACCTCGACGGCCTCCGGGCGCAGATGGCCGGGCGGGCCTGGAACGAGGACCAGGCCGCTGCCCTCCTCGACGAGGATCCGCGCTCGTACAAGGACATCGACCAGGTCATGGCCGACCAGGAGGACCTGGTCGCGGTGCAGCACACCCTGAGCCAGGTCCTCAACTACAAGGGCACCTGACGGTCCGCCGGACCGCGGCCGGGACGACGCCACGACGTCACCACCGGCCGCAGTCCGGCCACCCCGTTCGCCAGCCCCCGGTGGTCCGGCCATGCGAAGGCCGCGACGACGCTGGCGACGACCAGGACCCCCAGCGCGAGGAGGGACCATCGCGAGTCCCACCAGCCGATCGCCACGATCATCCCCGGACCGACGGCGAGCTTGATCACCCGCGCCGGAACGGTCCACCACGGTCGTGTCGACACGGTGCCGAGCCGCACGACCCACTCGCCGAGCGTCCGACCGAGGAGCAGGACGCACGCCGCCTCGAGGGCGAACGGCACGCCCCACTGCAGGACGCGACGCAGCCCGAGAGACAGGTCGTCGGCGCGGAGGTCCGCCGAGACGTAGGCCGCGGCCTGGTACGCCAGCAGCGTCGCGGTGCCCACCAGCAGGATGATCAGGACGTCGCACACGACAGCAACGACGCGCTGTCCGCCGGTCATCATGTCGGGACCGTCGACCACGGGCCGCTCCGGTCGCTCACGCAGCACGAACCAGGACAGCAGCGACCCGGCGAGCGCCCCTGCCGTGTTGGTGATCAGGTCGTCCACGTCGAAGTACCGGTAGGCGCAGTCGTACACGCCCCAGATGCCGGTGAGCTGCGTGGTCTCGATCAGGAGGGAGAGGGCGAACCCCACGACCACGGCGGTGACCGCTCCGCGCCGGTACCGCCATCGAAGGATGACGCCGAGCGGCACGAAGAGCAGGAGGTTGAGAACCACCTGGGCCAGGTCCACGTTGGTGACGAGGTCCGCCAGCGAGTCGACTCCAGACGCCCTGATGTCCTGCAAGGAGTGGAGCGGTCGGGTGAGCGGATCCCGGCAGACGACGTCGTCGGGGTCCGGCAACGGCAGCAGCGTGTAGGTCCACACCGCCAGGCCGTAGACCGGGATCACGACCAGTGCGACCAGGTCGCTGAGGCCCAGGCGGCCGGATCGGC
>JAEYSR010000163.1 GCA_023434535.1 Actinomycetes bacterium | reverse complement strand
ATGGTGAAGTCGTAGGGCGTGTGCGGGTCGAGGCCGGGCACCTCGATCGGCGACGTCGTGCCGCGAACCGGACTCGATCCACCGGAGACGGCGACCTCGTACTCGGTGATGGGGCGGCCGCCGTCCGATCCCGGCTCGAAGGTCACCCGGGCGGTGCACCCGGCGCCGAGGTCGACGAAGCCGGCCACCCGGGTGATCGTCGGAGCCGCCGGCGGTCCCGTCGGCACGACGGGTGCGGAGGGCGCGGACCATTCGCTCCAGAGCCTGTCGTGGCCCCGCGACCGGACGGCGAACGTGTACGAGGTGCCGTTCTCCAGTCCGTTCACCCAGGCCCTGTCGTCCTTGGTCTGGACGATGTGACCGCCGGGCATGGACCGGATCTCGTGGTCGAACGCAGGGTGCGCCGTGCTGAACTGCACCAACGCCGAGCCGTCGCCGGCCGTCGCGGAGACGCCGGCCGGGGGAGAAGCAGTACACCCGAGCAGCAGCAGCAGCGACGACACCGCCAACGGCAGGGCGAGGGCGGCGAGCGAACGACGACGGTTCAAGAGCATGAGGACGGTGTCGACGGCGAGCGATCCGGCCTGAACAAATCCTCGGGGTTGTGTGCATGTCGACTCCCACACCGGCTTCTGCGCGGCGCATCCCCGGGTAGCAGTCCCCGGTCAGCGGAGACGACGAGCCGAGGAGGCCACATGTCAACGGACGCGCGTGTGACGAAGGATCTGATGGAGACGCTCAAGGACGGGCAGGACGGCTTCGCCAAAGCCGCGGACAAGGTCGGCGACTCGTCGGACGGCAGCGCCGCGACGACGTTGCGGCAGTTCTCGGAGCAGCGTTCGCAGTTCTACGCCGAGCTGGACCGTCTGGCTCAGACCTACGGCGACGACGTCGACGACGGCGGGTCCATCGCCGGTGCCGTTCACCGAGGCTGGATCTCGCTGAAGGACGCGCTCACCGGCGACTCCCCGAAGGCGGTCCTCGACGCTGCCGTCACCGGAGAGGACCATGCCGTGAAGGAGTACGAGGACGCCCTCGGCAAGGATCTGTCTGCGGAACTGCGAGCGGTCGTCGAGAGGCAGTTCGCGGAGATCCGGCAGGCTCGGGACACGGTCGAGCAGCTGGCGTCCAACGCGGCGTGAGGCGCGACTCCGGCTGGGACGGCCCGTCACCGGTCCGTCTCGGCCGGAGGAGATCGGTGAGGGACAGCCGACGCGTCGCGGCCTGCCCTCAACTCGGGTGCGGAGGATCTCGCACGTAGAGTGACGTCGATGGCGGGGACGCATCGACCACGAAGGAAGGTCACCCGCTGGGCGGTCGGCATTCGCTGCAGGTCCGTCCCCGCTGCGCCGACCGTCGCATATCGCAGGTAGGCGGTCGTGGTGGACGGCGACGACGAGGGACTTCGCCGCGATGTCGGGTTCTTCGGGCTGCTGTGGATCTCGGCCGGAACGACCCTTGGTTCTGGTTGGCTGTTCGGGGCCTTCGTCGCCGTGACGATCGCCGGGCCGGCAGCGTTGGTCGGATGGGTGCTGGCCGCGGCCCTGATGGCGCCGCTCGCGCTGGTCTACGCGGAGCTGGGCGCGATGTTCCCCGAGAGCGGAGGTCCCGGCCGGTTCGCGCATCACGCGTTCGGAGGCCTGGCGGGTGCCACGTTCGGCTGGTTCGCGTTCGTCCAGGCGGCGACGATCGCGCCGATCGAAGTCCTGGCCGCCATCCAGTACCTGTCGACGAACTCCTGGGCCGAGGGCCTCTACGAACCCAGCACCGGGACGCTGAGCGGATGGGGTTACGCCCTGGCGGTCGCTCTCATGGGCGCCTTCGTCACGTTGAACCTGCTCGGCATCCGCCTCCTCTCCCGCGCCAACTCCGCCATCACCGTGACCAAGCTCGCCGTCCCGGTGCTGACGGCGGTGGCGTTGATCGTGGCCGGGTTCCACCGGGCCAACTTCACCGCCGCTGGTGGCTTCTTCGAGCACGGCGACGGGGGTCCGACCGAGTCGATCCTGAGTGCGATCACGGCGGGTGGCATCGCGTTCGGGCTCATGGGCTTCGAAGGAGCGCTGCAGGTCGGCGGCGAGAGCAGTCGTCCGCAGCGCGATCTCCCCCGCGCGGTGCTGGGCGCGTTCCTGGGCTGCACCGTCATCTACGTCCTCGTGCAGGTCGCGTTCATCGGCGGTCTTCCCCCGTCGCTCCTGGCGCAACTCACGAGCTGGACGGGGTTGGCGGCGAACGAGGCCATGGCTCGGGCGCCGTTCTTCGTCCTCGCCGGGCTCCTCAACCTGGTGTGGTTGGGGTGGGTCCTGCGCGTCGACGCCGTGCTCTCACCCAGCGGCACCGGACTGCTCTACCTGACCGAGGCGTCACGTCTCAGCTTCGGTCTGAGCCGTGACGGATACGTCCCCAAGGTGTTCCTGGTCGAGGACGAGCGGAGCGACGTGCCGCTGTGGGGCTTGATCATGTCCGCAGGGCTCGGGCTGCTCTTCCTGCTGCCGTTCCCGAGTTGGGGCAAGCTCGTCAGCGTCGTGACGGGTGCCGTGGTGTTGATGTACGCCGGCGCTCCACTCGCACTCGGTGCTCTCCGGCGGTCCCGACCGGACCTGACCCGGCCGTACCGCCTGCCAGCTGCCAGGGTGGTGGCGCCCGCGTCGTTCGTGTTCGCCACGTTCATCGTCTACTGGTCGGGATGGCAGACGATCTCCACCTTGATGATCGCTCTCCTGCTCGGGTTCACGCTGATGGGGGTCGCTCGCTCGCTCCACCTGGATCTCGACCCGCCGCCGATCCATTGGGCCTCAGCGGTGTGGCTCGCGCCCTACCTCCTCGGCCTCTCGATCATCTCCTACTTCGGCAACTTCGGTGCCGGCGGCATCCTGGGCGGCGTCGGGCCGTTCGCCGACGTGGCCGTGGGGGGCACCGGAGCACTTCCGCTGTGGTGGGACATGGGCTTGTTGGTCGCGCTCAGCCTCTCGGTGTACGCCGGCGCGATGCACCAGGGCGGCCCGATGCATCCCGTGATCCGACCCTGATCCATTTCGCCGTCCGCCCGGGAACGGGCCAGGGCGGCCGCGCCGTGCCCCGGGACGCCGGCCGGAGTCAGGCCTATGTTGGAGCGATGGCGACAGCCGTGGCACTCGATCACATCGTCCTGGTCGTCGGCGACGTCGAGCGATCGCTGGCGTGGTACACCCGCTACGCCGGCCTCACCTCGGTGAACGTGGACGAGTGGCGGCAAGGTCGGGCGTTCTTCCCGTCGCTGCGAGTCACTGCCGACACGATCATCGACTTCGTCCCCGGCGAGCTCGCAGGTGGTCGCGGCCATCTCGACCACCTCTGCTTCGTCGTCAGCGAGGACGACCTGGCCCAGATCGCCGCCGATCCCGACGTCGAGGTCGTCGACGAGGGGGAGCGGTCCGGAGCGCGAGGTCTGGGCCGGTCGGCGTACGTGCACGATCCCGACGGCCTGCTGGTCGAGTTCCGCTGCTACGAACATTCCGCCTGATCGCCAGGGCCGCCCGCGATCCGTAGATGGACATCAGGTCTCGAGGTCGTCGCCGTCGGCGGGTTCGGACGGGGGGATCGCAACGGCGGCGAGGGCGTCGCGCAGCCGTCGCTGGTCCGCGCTGCTGAGCGTCGCGAGCATCGTCTGCTCCGCCTCGTCGCTGGCGATCCTGCCCTTCTCCAGAGTCCGCTTGCCCCGCGAGGTCATCTCGACGACGTTGCGGCGCCGGTCGCTCGGATCGGGACGTCGTTGCACGAGGCCCTTGCCTTCGAGCAGATCGACGAAGGCGACCATGGTGGTGCGGTCGATCCCGAGCGTCTGGGCCAGTTCCTGCTGCGAGGCCGACCGGAGATCCGCGACGACCATGAGCAGCGACAGCTCGCGCCCGGTGAGATCCAACGGGGCCAGGGCGCGGTCGTTCAGCTCCTCGAGCGCCAGGAAGGCGTGCTTGAGCAGGTATCCGAGGCGACCGTGCACCTCGAGCTCGACGGGATCACCCATGCCCGCAACGATACCGTCCGACTGATTGTCAGGAAGACTGATGATCAGTACCATCTGGACAAATGGGACCGGCGACGGTCGTCGGTCCACGCCAAGGAGATGACCATGAAGCTCTTCATCACCGGAGGAACCGGCCTGGTCGGTGCGCGACTGCTCCCTCGACTGCGCGACGCGGGTCACGACTGCCTCGCCCTCGTCCGGTCGGGCCGGGAGCTGCCGTCCGGCATCACCCCCGTCGCAGGCGACCTGCTCGAGCCCGCTGGTCTGGCGTCAGCCCTCGAGGGAGTGGACGCGGTGGTCCACCTCGCTGCCTTGTTCCGGACCGACGACGTCGACGCGATCCACCGGGTCAACCTCGACGGCACGCGCAACCTGATCGACGCCGTGCGGGTCGGTGCGCCGGATGCCCGGTTCGTGATGGCCAGCACGTCCAACGTGTATGCCGACGTGGGCCCTCATCCCGCCCGGGAGGTCGACCCCACGGATGCGACCGAGGCCTACCCGGCGAGCAAGATCGCAGCCGAGGGCGAACTCCGGGCCAGCGGCCTGAACTGGTCGATCCTCCGGTTCGGGTTCGTCTACGGAGACGGGGACGGCCACATCGACGCACTGCCTCCGCGTGCGCAGATCATGGGCTGGCACCCGGCCCGGGTGCTGGCGGTGGTGCACCACCGCGACATCGCCCAGATGGTCGAGCTCGCGCTCACCGGCGTCGCCGACGGGCGGATCGTCAACGTCGTCGCCGACGCGCCGGCGACCTTCGCCGAGCTGATGGCCGTCGCCGGAGAACCGATGGCGCCGTCCGACGAGCCCCTCGATCACCCCTGGGCGGGCCACGTCGACGCCGCCGTGGCCCGGTCGCTCGGCTTCCGGGCCACGGTCCCGACCGTGTTCGACGCCCAGCGTGACGGTCTCCTCTGACCGGAGCGCCCGAGGTGACGAAGGCTCGCTCCGTCGGGGGGGTCACTCCCCGAAGCAGGCCTGCCAGCCACCGTGCTCGAAGGTGTCACGGTCGCAGTAGGTGGCCCGAGGCGTATGCGGGTCGAGCTGAGTCCCGTTGGTCACGTCGGTGTTCACGGCCTGGATCAGCGGATTGGACCTGGGGAAGAAGCGCCACGTGATGTGGTTGTCCAGGTACTCACCCCAGTCGAACCAGCTGACGC
>JAEYSR010000140.1 GCA_023434535.1 Actinomycetes bacterium | reverse complement strand
GCGGACGACTGGGCGGCGGTCCGCTCCGGCGTCGCCGGGCGACTCGTCCGGGCCGAGCACCGCCTGGCGCGCGTCGGGCACCGGACCGGGACGTCCGCGCTGCACCGGCTCGTCCGTCGCGGCGACGCCCTCGACCGGGACGTGCAGCGCATCCGGGCGGCCGCGGATCGACGGCTGGACGCCGCAACGACCGCGCTCGGCGCCGTGGCGGACGGTGCGGCACCGGCGGCCGCGCTGATCCTCGAGCGGGCCACCTCCCGTCTCGACGTCCTCGCCGCCACGACCTCCGCCGCGGACCCCGCGATCGCCCTGCGCCGAGGGTGGTCGATGACCCGCACCGCCGACGGGCGCCTGCTGCGGTCGATCGACGACGCGGAGCCCGGCGACGAGCTCGTCACGACCCTGGCGGACGGCTCGTTCCGGTCGACGGTGTCGGATCGGACGGCCTCGGACGGGCCTGTCCGGGACAGGACCGCGGCACGGGGCACGGGTCAGGAACGGGCGCAGGACGGAGATCAGGGAGGACGCCGAGATGGCTGACCGACAGGACCGAGCGGACCCCGAGGAGATGGGGTTCGCCGCGGCGATGGCCGAGCTGGAGGGCATCGTCGCCGAGCTGGAGTCGGACACGCTCGACGTCGATCTCCTGGCCGACCGCGTCGAGCGCGCCGCCGAGCTCGTCGGCTGGTGCCGGGACCGCATCGACGGCACCCGGTTCCGAGTCGAGGAGATCCTGGAGCGGCTCGACCCCCTGGACGCCGACGCCGACTGACGCGCGGCGCGGTCGTTCCACGCCGACCGGGGCGGGCTCAGACCAGGGCCGCGTAGTGGGCCAGTCCGTCGGCGACGGTGCCCTGGCCGACCCCCGGCTCGTCCGCGACCACCGTGAGCCATTCGGGTCGCACCACCGCGGCCACCCAGAGCGGCCGGTCGAGGTCGGAGCCCTCGGACACGAAGCGGACGAAGGTCTGGGCGTAGTCGGCCGGACGCGGGTCGCGGGACAGCTCGGCCAGAGCGAAGGGATCGGGTGGTCCGGCCGGAGCCGACGACGCGTAGGGAGCGGTCGGGGAGCCGGGGTGCACTCCCCCGCCGACCAGGCCGGGCCCGTCGCACAACACCGCGCCGCGCACCAGCTCGGGCCGCGCCGCGGCGACCAGGAGCCCGACGTACGCGCCGAGGCCACGGGCGAGGACCGTGACCGGTCCGACCTCGGCCAGCACCACGTCCACATCCGCGGCGAGCACCTCGGCCGAGTAGCCGCCGCCGACCGGCACGGTGGACCGACCGTGGCCCGTGAAGTCCATGCCCAGCACCGGACCCGGCCAACCCGACGCCACGTCGGGCACGTGGTCGGGGGTCCGTTCGCCCAGGCCGTGCAGCAGCAGGAGGGGGCGCGTGCCGTCACCGTCCCGGAGGCGGTGCACGGCGAGGTCGATCCGGTTGTGTCGCACGAAGGTCGGCTCGGCGCTCATCGACGACCACCCACCCGGTGCGGCTCGACGTGCTCCAGCACGAGGTCGGCGACCAGGCGCGGCTGCTCGATGTGGACGAAGTGGCCGACCCCCTCGAGCGCCTCCAACCGTCCGCCGGCCGGGAGGTTGGGGATCACGTCGGCCGGTCGGGTCCCCCACCCCATGACCTCCAGCTCGAGGCCGAGGACGCCCAGGAAGGGGACGCCGATGCCGGGGAGGCGCAGCATGGACCACTCGGGACGCCACGGACCGAGGCCGCCCATCCGCAGCGTCGGGTCGATCTTCCAGCGCCAGCCGTCGGCGTCGTGGCGAGCCCCGACAGTGACCAGGTAGCGCAGCCACTCGTTGCTCATCCTGGGGTTCATGCGACCACGCCGCTCGGCGAGCTCGTCGAGCGTGCCGGGCCGGCGGGACCGCCCGACCAGCGAACGACGGTGGTCCAGCCAACCCGTCAGCTCCTGGCGGATCAGCCGGGTTCGTTCGGTGTCGGAGACGTCGGACATGGCCTGGCGCGACGGCAGCCCGTCCAGGTTCACCATTGCCGAGGTCCGGTGCGGCAGGGCGTTGGCCAGGTGGAGCATGAGCGCCCCGCCCTTGGAGTGCCCCACGAACGGCATCGGACCGCCGCCGATCGAGTCGAGGACTGCGGCGGCGTCGCGGACGTCGGCCTCCCAGGTGTAGAGCGCGGCACGGTCGGAGTCGCCGTGGCCTCTCTGGTCCCAGACGACCACCCGCCAACCGGCGTCCGCGAGCAGCGGGGCGAAGACGTCGTAGGTCCCGCTGAAGTCGAAGCCGCCGTGCGCCATGAACAACGGCGGCGCCTCATCATCCCCCCACTCGCTGACGTGCAGCGCCAGACCGGAGGAGTCGACGGAGCGGGTGCGATCGGGCCGGCGGGCCCCCGGGTACGTCACCCGTTCGGCGGCCGCCGGGTCGCCGATGGTCTCGGGAGGATCCGCCGTCACGCCCGGAGACTACGCGGTGGGCCGCTCCCGCCGTCCCGCCGGATTCCGACGGACCGTCGATAGGGTGGCCGCCACGGAACCGACGACCCCCACCACGGGTCCGGTCACCGCGGGAACCGCTCCACAAGCGGCAGTGTCGTCGGCCGACGTCTCGGAGGCGGTCGCTGCCATCCGGGCGATCCCCCACGGAGGCCTGGACGACTCGACCCGGCTGCTCGGGCTGCCGGCGCACTGGCGCGCCTCGGTGTCGCCGTCGATCGCCGTGGTCCGCTGGTGCGCGCTGGCGTACGGCCTCCTCTTCTCCGCTCCCGAGGCGTTCCGCGGCTCGTACTCCGCGGTGGTGGCCACGGCACTGTGCGTCTTCGCCACCACCTGGCGCACCGTCCTGCCGGTCCAGCTCGGTTCGGTGCGGGCGGGCCGACGGATCGAGCCGTTCGTCGACGTCGCCATCTTCGGCATCGCCATGGGCCTGGCCGGCGGATGGGCCAGCGCCTACTACTTCTGCCTGCTGATCGCCGTCGCCGTGATCGCTCTCGGCTGGGGTGCGGCCGCGGGCGCACTCGCGGTCCTGTGGTCCGTGGTGGTCGTCGGAGCGACCGCTGCCGCGTCGGGCACCTCGGTCGTGGACATGGTCGAGGACCAGCGCGACGTCGCCGCGGTCGTCACCCTGGTCCTGGCGGCGGCCGTCGCGGCGTACGCCCGGTCGCGCATCAAGGACATGGAGCGTCGGCGGGCCGGTCTCGTCGGCGAGGTCCACCACCTGTCCGAGACCAACGAGCTCCTCGAGATGCTCAACGTGGTCGCCCGGACGCTGCCCGACTCGCTGTCGCTGCGGGAGGCGCTCGAGCGGATCCGCCAGCAGCTGCACGACAGCTTCGACGCCCGGGTCATCTGCCTGATGACCTTCGACGACAACTCCGAGGAATGGGTGCCGAAGATCGCCGACGGCTGCGCGCTCCGTCCGGCCTATCCGTCCGCCGAGCTGCCCCCGGCGCTGGCCCGTGCACTCGACCGACCGGGCGTCGTGCTGGAGGAGGACCTGGACCCCGACGCCCCCGCCGCCGGCGAGCCCGCCGCCACGACGACTCACGGCACGCGACCCATCGTCCGGTCCAGCTGCTCGGGCATGTACGTGCGGCTCACGGCCCGCGGCCAGGTCATCGGCATCCTCGGCCTCGAGCACCCGTCGCCGCACCGCTACGACACCACCGACACCGTGCTGCTCGCCGGCCTGGCCGAGGTGCTGGCCCTGACGGTGGACAACGCCCGCTGGTTCGGCCGCCTCCGGACGCTCGGAGCGCAGGAGGAGCGGGTGCGCATCGCCCGCGACCTCCACGACCGCCTCGGCCAGTGGCTCACGTACGTGTCGATGGAGCTCGAGCGGATCGTGGCGGAGGACGAGCCCGAGACCGCCGACCTCTTCCGACTCCAGTCCGACGTCCAGTCGGCCCTCGACGAGCTCCGCGAGACGCTGCGCCAGCTCCGCTCGGGGGTCACGGACCAGAAGCCGCTGGCGGTCGTCGCCCAGGACGTCGTGAACAGGTTCGCGGAGCGCGCGGACGTCGCGACAACACTGACGGTCGTGCATCCCGACGACCGAGTCCCCGTCCCGGTCGAGAACGAGCTGCTCAGGATCCTGCAGGAAGCGCTCACGAACGTGGACCGACATGCCGACGCGGAGCATGTGGACGTGGTCTGGGATGTGCGCGGCAGCGAGTTCGAGCTCGTGATCGCCGACGACGGTCGGGGCTTCGAGGCCGCGAAGGGCGTCCGCGTCTCCGCGTACGGCCTGGTCGGCATGCGGGAGCGCGCGGACGTGGTCGGCGCTCGCCTGGCGATCGACAGCTCGCCGGGCGACGGCACCACGGTGCGGGTGATGTCGGGTGGCGACGTGCCACCCGGGTCGCACCGTCCGACGAGCACGACCTCCGACCGGTCCCGGTCCCCCGAGCGCCAGCGCCCGGGTGGCGACGGACGGGTCGGCGACCTCGGCAACGACACGCACGTCAGCAACGACCGCGAACTCAACAACGAGAACGACGACGAGAGCAGGGAGGTGGCATCGTGAGGGTGCTGCTGGCCGATGACCACCAGATCCTGCGGGACGGGATCCGCCGCGGCTTGGAGAGCGCCGGTGAGGACGTGGTCGGCGAGGCCGACAACGGGGAGGAGGCGGTCGCCCTGGCGATCGAGACCCGCCCCGACATCGTCCTGATGGACCTGTCGATGCCGGTGCTCGACGGCGTCGCCGCCGCCCGGCGCATCCGCGAGGAGGCGCCCGAGTCGAAGGTCGTGGTGCTGACCATGCACGACGACCCCGAGATGACCCGTGCCGCCCTCCAGGCCGGAGCGGCGGCGTACCTCACCAAGGGCACCTCGTTCGCCGACGTGCTCGACACGCTGCGCCGGGTCCAGGAGGGCGAGGAGACCCTCAGCCCCCGACTGGCTGCGTCCATGCTCGAGCACCTCGGCCAGGAGCCGGCCCGCCAGGACCTGCTGTCGGACCGCCAGGTCGAGATCCTGCAGATGATCGCCGACGGCATGTCGACCAAGCAGGCGGCCCGAGCGCTGGGCATCACGCAGAAGACGGTGCACAACCACCTCAACGCGACGTACCGCCGGCTGGACACCCAGAGCCTGACCCACGCCGTGCTCTCCGCAGTGCGGCTCGGCATCATCGACCTGCACTCGGCGCCGGACGACGGCGAGGCGGCGTGAGATCGTGACGGCCGATCGGTCGCACCGGGAGCGAGCGTCGCACCAGGAGTGAGCGCCGTACCAGGAGTGACTGACAGGCCACAGGCAGTGGGCACGAGCGGTTCGAGGGATCACGAGGGACCGGAAGGATCAGTGGCGTTGCAGTGAGAAGGCGAATTGCCCATGTCGGGGTGCCCCTTCGGCGACCCACACTCGGGCCATGGCGAACGGGGCTGGCGAGGTGACGAGGACGCGCGCGCCCCGGCCGCTCGGAACCCGCCTCGTCCTGGCGATCGTCGTCTCGGTCCTCGCGACCGTCGCGCTGACGGTGCCCCTCGCCTACCAGGCCCACTCGGCGCGGAGCGGCGACGGGACGACCGACCTCCCGACCTCGAGCACGACCACGATGCCCGAGGAGCCCGCCACCACCTCGTCCACCACGGAGTCCGTCCCGGCCCGGGTGCTCCCGCGGACCCTGGAGCGCACCGACGAGGCCCTGACCTGGGCCGCCGACGTCGACGACCCCGCCCCCCGACCGCTCGAGGGTGCGACCCTCCGCGGCCAGGTGGTCGTCCAGTACCAGGTGCTGGCCGAGGCGCCGCCGACCGTGAAGGCGGAGTTCTGGATCGACCGGCCCGACGACCCGCGACCGCCCGAGCACACCGACGACGTCGCTCCCTTCACCCTGGTGGCGCCCCCGACCGCCGAGGCGTCGACGACGACCGCCGTCGCCGATCCGGTCGCGTTCGACACCACGCGCCTGCCCGACGGCACCCACGCCGTCGTCGTCCAGGCCACCGACGTGGACGGCAACCTGGTGCGCTCCATCAGCCGGTTCGAGATCGACAACGGCTGACAGGCCGCTACCGTTCCGTCGTCGAACGACGAGGTGACGATGGATCCGGCCAGCTCAACCAACTCCCCTGCCAGCACGCCCGCGGGCGCCCCTGCCGACGTGCCCGATGACGTCGCACCCGGTGACGCGGTGACCGTGACCGGCACGGTGGCACCAGGGTTCGAGCCGGTCCGGGACGCGTTCGAGCGCAACTTCGCGGAGCACGGCGACGTCGGCGCCGGCTTCTGCCTCTACGTCGACGGGACCCGGGTCGTCGACCTCCACGGCGGGGTGCGCGAACCCGGCGGTCCCGCCTACGACGCCGACACGCTGCAGCTCGTCTTCTCCTCCACCAAGGGGGTGACCGCGACGTGCGCCCACCTCCTGGTCCAGCGTGGCCTCCTCGACCTCGACGAGCCCGTCGCCACCTACTGGCCGGAGTTCGCGCAGGCCGGCAAGGCCGACCTCCCCGTCCGCTGGCTGCTCAGCCACCAGGCCGGGATGATCGACATCGACCGGCCGATGGAGGAGACCGAGGCCCTCGACTGGGACGCCGTGACCGCCGCGCTCGCGGCGAGCCCGCCCGTGTGGGAGCCCGGGACCGGCTACGGCTACCACGCCGTCACGTTCGGCTGGCTCGTCGGCGAGCTGGTGCGCCGGATCTCGGGTCAGAGCTTCGGCGACTTCGTCCAGACCGAGATCTCCGAGCCGCTGGGACTCGAGCTCTGGGTGGGGCTCCCCGACCGGTTCGAGCACCGGGTCGCCCCCCTCCTGAACCCGACCGTCCTGGACTCGCTCGACGGCGGCGCGGCCTCCGGCGAGGAGCGTCCGCACGTGTCCCTGGTCGACGCGCTCGACCAGCTCCTCGGCGAGGGCAACCTCCTGGGTCGCACGCTCGCCGCGCCCGGCGGCGCGTTCGCCGACGACCGGGTGTGGAACGAGGCGCGCGTGCACGCTGCCCAGATCCCGGCGGCCAACGGCATCACGAACGCCGCCTCGCTCGCGCGCATGTACGCCGCGCTCGTGTCCGACGTCGACGGCGTGCGCCTGCTGGAGCCCGAGGTCCTGGACGTGGCGATCGCACCGCAGGTCGAGGGGCCGGGCCTGGTGCCCTTCCTCGACATCCCGTTCGCACTCGGCTTCATGACCCACTCCGCGACCTCGCCGCTCCTGGGCGGCCGGTCCTTCGGCCACTACGGCGCCGGCGGGTCGCTCGGCTTCGCGGATCCCGACCGGCGCATCGCCGGCGCCTACGTGATGAACGCCACCCAGGTGGCCATCGCCGGCGACGCCCGGACCGGCGGACTCCTCGCCGCGGTCGACCAGGTGGTGAACTGACCCCCTCATGTCCGACGACCCAGTCGCCGAGGCCGCCCGACGGCGGACCTTCGCCATCATCTCCCATCCCGACGCCGGCAAGACCACGCTCACGGAGAAGGTCCTGCTGTACGGCGGCGCGCTCGGCCGCGAGGCCGGCGCGGTCAAGGCGCGCGGCGACCGACGGTCCGCCACCTCGGACTGGATGGAGCTCGAGCAGCAGCGCGGCATCTCGATCACGTCGACGGTGCTGCAGTTCCCGTACCGCGACTGCGTCGTCAACCTGCTCGACACCCCGGGCCACCGCGACTTCTCCGAGGACACCTACAGGGTGCTCACCGCCTGCGACGCGGCGGTCATGGTCCTCGACGCCGCCAAGGGCATCGAGCCCCAGACGCTCAAGCTGTTCGAGGTGTGCCGCGACCGCGGCCTGCCGCTGATCACCTTCGTGAACAAGTGGGATCGGCCCGGCCTCAGCCCGCTGGAGCTCATCGACGACATCGAGTCGCACCTGTCGATCATGTGCACCCCGGTGACGTGGCCGGTCGGCATCGCCGGCGACTTCCGCGGCGTGGTCGACCGGGCGTCGGGCGACTTCATCCGCTTCACCCGGACCGCCCGGGGCGCCACCGAGGCGCCCGAGGAGCTGGTGAGCCACGAGCGGGCCGAGCAGGAGGAGACCGAGGCGTGGCTCGCCGCGCAGGACGAGCTCGAGCTGCTCGCGGGCACCGAGCACGACGACGAGCTGTTCCTGGCCGGCGAGACCACCCCCATGCTGTTCGGCTCCGCCCTCACCAACTTCGGCGTCCGACTGCTCCTCGACACGGTCATCGACCAGGTCCCCTCGCCCGGCCCACGCCAGGACGTGGACGGGACGCCCCGTCCCCTGGACTCGCCGTTCTCCGGCTTCGTGTTCAAGGTGCAGGCCAACATGGACAAGGCCCACCGGGACCGGATCGCGTTCCTCCGGGTGTGCTCCGGACGCTTCGAGCGGGGCATGGTCGTCACCCACGGCCGGACGGGCAAGCCGTTCGCCACCAAGTACGCGCACTCCGTGTTCGGCCAGGAGCGCGAGACGTTGGAGGAGGCGTTCCCCGGCGACGTCGTCGGGCTCGTCAACGCCAACGACGTCCGGGTCGGAGACAGCCTCTACGTCGAGCGACCCGTCACGTTCCCCCCGATCCCGAGCTTCGCCCCCGAGCACTTCTCGATCGCCCGCACGACCGACGTCGGCAAGTCGAAGCAGTTCCGCACCGGCATCCAGCAGCTCGACGAGGAAGGCGTCATCCAGGTCCTGCGCGACACCGAGTTCGGCGACCAGGCCCCCGTCCTGGCCGCGGTCGGCGCGCTGCAGTTCGAGGTGGCGACCCACCGGCTGGTCAACGAGTTCGGGGCCCCGGTCGAGCTGACCCCCACCCGCTACCGCGTCGCGCGCCGCACCGACGAGGCGTCCAAGGCGGAGCTGCGCTCCATGCAGGGCGTCGACGTGCTGCAGCGCTCCGACGGCGAGCTGCTCGCGGTGTTCGAGTCGGTGTACTGGCTCGAACGGCTCGAGGGCGAGCACCCCGAGCTCACACTCGAGAAGCTGGTCGCGGAGGGCGAGCTGCGTCAGCAGTGAGGAGCCGCGCGGCCCCGGTTGCACGGCCGGAGCCCGACGCCGGACCATGATGTTCGGCGTGGATCCCGACGACCTGCCACCCTCACGCGTCCAACGGCAGCGGTCGCGGGACCGGTACGCGCCGCCGTCGGCCGACGTCGCCCGCAAGCGCCAGATCGTCGTGGCGTCGATCGCGGTGATCGTGCTCGTCGGCGTGGTCGCGCTCGTCGCGTCGCTGCTCTCGGGCGGCTCCGACGACACGACCGCCGACGGGGGCGCGGCGACGAAGGACGCCGACCCCGGCGACGGCGCCGACGCCTCCGGCGACGAGACGCCGGCGGACGACGAGCCGAAGGACCTGACGCAGGTCCCCGCCGAGCAGACCGACCAGTTCGTCAACCCGGCCAGCTCGGGTCGCATGTGGTCGGAGAAGGTGCCCGGGAGCCTGACCTTCCGCGGCAACCCGACCCGCACCTACTACGGCCGTGGCGACGTGCCGACAGCTCCCAAGGTCCGCTGGTTCTACCCGGCCAGCGGCGGCATGTGCTCGTCGTCGTCGGCCAAGGGCGAGACCAAGACATGGTGCGGCTCCGGCTGGACCGGCCAGCCCGCGGTGTTCGAGCGCGAGGGTCGCACCTGGGTGGTGTTCGGCGCGTACGACAAGGCCGTGCACTTCATGGACGGCGAGACCGGCCAGGACATCCTCCCCCCGCTCCCCACCGGCGACATCATCAAGGGCTCCGTCACGATCGACCCCGACGGCTACCCGCTCGTCTACACCGGCAGCCGGGACAACTACTACCGGGTGATCGCCATCGACCGCGGTGGCGCGGCCGAGGAGCTCTGGAAGCTGTCGGCCACGGCGGTGTCGCCCACCCTCTGGAACAACGACTGGGACGGTGCGGGGCTGGTCCTCGACGACTTCCTCTTCGAGGGGGGCGAAAACAGCCAGTTCCACGCCGTGAAGCTCAACCGCGGCTACGACGCCGCCGGCAAGGTCACCGTGGACCCGAAGCTGGTGTTCAACACGCCGAGCTGGGACCAGCAGCTCATCAACGACCTGGCCGGCAACCGGGCCAAGGAGTTCTCCATCGAGAACTCGGTCTCGATGTGGGGCAACACCGTCTACTGGGCCAACTCCGGCGGGCTGGTCATGGGGTGGGACATGGGACCGCTCAAGACCGGCGGGACGCCGACGCAGACCTTCAGGTTCTGGACCGGCGACGACACCGATGCCTCCGTCGTGATCGACGCCGACGGGTTCCTGTACGTGGCGGTGGAGTACGAGCGCGGCAACAGCCGGGCCGCCGAGGTCGGCCAGCTCATGAAGCTCGATCCCAAGAACCCGACCAACCCGCTGGTCTGGAAGTACGACGACCGAGGAGCCAACCCCGCCGGCTTCTGGGCCACGCCGGCGCTGCACGACGGCGTGGTGATCGCACCCGCCAACAGCGGCAAGGTCGTGGGCCTGGAACAGCAGACCGGCGCCGAGCTGTGGTCGTTCAAGCTGCCGGGACCGACGTGGCAGTCGCCGGTCGTGGTCGACGACGTGCTCATCCAGGGCGACTGCAACGGCACGCTCCACGGCTACGACGTGTCCGACGCCAAGGCGCAGCCCGAGGAGATCTGGACGGTCGCGATCGGCGGGTGCATCGAGTCCACGCCGACCGTGTGGAACGGGCGCATCTACTTCGGCTCGAGGGCCGGCAAGTTCTTCTCGCTCGGTGACGACGGGACGCTGACGTCGCCCACGGCATCGGCGACGGGCGGAGGTGGAGAGTGACGGACCCCCGGCTCGACGAGCTCGATCTGCGTCGCCTCGTCGCGACCTACGCGGACGGGGTCACCCGTCGCGACTGGGTCGGATTGCAGGACCTGTTCCTGCCCGACGCCGTGCTCCACCTCGACCTGGTGGACCGCGGAGTACGGGACCTGTCCGGCCCGGCCGAGATCACCGGCTTCATCGACACCGCGGTGGCGCGCTTCGACTTCTTCGAGTTCGTGGCGCTCAACGTGCTGGTGACCGTCCCGGCCGACGGGGAGGCGGACCGGGCGCGCCTGCGCACGTTCATGTGCGAGATCCGCCACCAACCGGCGGGCGATGACGGCCCCGAGGGCTGGTCCACCGCCTACGGGCTCTACCAGGACGTGGCGGAGCGTTCCGAGGGCACCTGGCGGTTCGCCGAGCGCACGTACAGATCGCTGGCCCGGACGGACCCGGCCGCCGCTCCGGGCGGCGTCGTCCTCCCGTTCCCCGACCTCCCTCCCGCTCCGTGAGCGGGCCCACCGTGCCGGCCGGTCCGGCCCCGCCCCCTCGCCTGGTCCCGGCCGCTCCGGAGCAGTCCTGGCTCGAGCTGTTCTACGACCTGGCCTTCGTCGCCTCGATCGTGGTCATGTCGACCACGTACTCGTCGAACGCCGGACTCGACGGCGTCATCTGGCTGGCGCTCGTCTTCTCCCTCATCTGGTGCACCTGGCTGACGACGACCCTGCTGCTGGGCGCCGGTCTGGTGACGACCATGTGGACCAGGTCGCTGCTCCTGGTGCAGATGGTGCTGGTGCTCGGCGTGGCCATCACGTCGGACTACTCCCACGAGGACCACAGCGGCGCGGTCGGGCCCATCTTCTCCGCGGTGCTGGTCACCCTGGCCCTGTTCTTCCGCGCCGCTCGCCGGTCCAGTCCCGAGCTCGACGAGGTCTACAAGGGCTCGGCTCTTCGCTGCGTCCTCGCCGCCGTCGTCTTCGCGATCACCCCGGTGATCGGTTGGCCGTGGTGGTACCCCATCCTCTGGCTCGGCGGGATCCTCCTCTTCATGGTGCCGACCGGCTCGGGTCGGCGTCTCCGCATGGAGGGCCACCACACGGTCCACCGCTTCGGCGAGTTCACGATCATCATGCTCGGCGAGGTCTTCGTGAAGCTGGGCATCACGGCGTCGCACGAACCCCTCGACGCCGTGGACCTCTTCGGCCTGCCGCTCGCCACCGCCGTGGTGTTCGGCATCTGGTGGCTCTACTTCACCGACGTCCCCGAGCTCGGCCTGTCGGAACGCCACGGCAACCGACTGGCGTGGATCTACCTCCACTTCCCGCTCCACCTCGGCGTGGTCGCCGCCGCTGTCGCCCTGGCCCACACCCTCCTGCCCGAACACGAGGGCGGTGGTGGGACCCATGACGTCGCCACGGCCAGCACGATCAAGTACATCGTGATCCCGGTGGCGGTGATCCTCGTCGCGATCGGACTGATCGGCCTGTACTCGGGCGGCCCCCGCGACCTGACCCGCAAGCGGTTCAGGATCTTCCTCTTCGCCGCGGCCGCACTGGTGCTGACCGAGGTCGCCCTCCTGGGGACCGACTCCTACGACCTCGAGGCGAGCACGGTGATCGTGATCGTCGTCCTGGCGATCACGGCGGGGCGGATACGCCGACTCGGCGCCCCGGCCGACGTCGGCCCAGCGCCGTCCGCCGAGGTCAGCGAGCCGCCGTCCGCCGATCCAGAGCGCTCGTGAGCGGACCGATCAGGAACAGCCCCAACAGCGCGTAGAGCCCGATCGAGGGGACGAGCACGGCCACGACGAAGACGACCCCGAACAGCAGCGCGCTCGCGATGCTGGAGCTGAGGCTGATCTCGGGCCGCTCGTCGCCCTTCCACACTCCGGGCGACCGCACGATGATGACGCTCAGCAGCACCTGGGCCAGGCTGCACGCCCACATCGTTCCGACGTAGAACGCCCTCACGCCCGCTTCGTCGGGACCGCGGTCGCCGAGCACCTCGCTCGGGAACGGCAGGAAGGCGATGGCCGCCAGCCACAGCATGTTGGCCCAGATCATCGGCGACGAGACCCGGGCAACGCCCTGGAAGATCTCGCGGTGGTTGACCCAGAAGCTGGCGACCACCGCGAAGCTGACGAAGAACATGAGGATCTGCGACGACGCGTTCCCCAGGACGTCGCCGATCGGGCCCTTCTCGTCCGCGATGTCGAGCAGCGGCAGCACGAGCAGCGTGATCGCGATGGCCACGACCGCGTCGCTGAAGAGGATCACGCGGTCCAACCCGGAGTCCTTCTCGGACTCGGGGGGAGCAGGCGGCGGCGAGGCGGCTTCGGACGACTCCGACATGCCCCGACGGACTACCACAGCCCGGGGCCCGGTCCGACGACCGACGAACCCCTGGTCCGACGATCGTCGGGCCAGGGGTCCCCGAAGTCAGCCGGCGGAGAGCTGCGCCTCGATCGCCGCGACGAGCTCGGGGTCCTCGGGCTCCATGTTCGGGGCGAAGCGACCGACGACCTCGCCGTCACGGGAGATCAGGAACTTCTCGAAGTTCCAGAGGATCTCGGGGTCGTCGTTGGTGGCGATGTCGAAGCTCTGCAGGCGGTCGCGGTGGGCCTGCGGGTCGCCGCTGGCGTGACCGATCTCCGACGTCAGCTGCGCGTACAGCGGGTGCTGGTCGTCGCCGACGACCGAGATCTTGGAGAAGACGGGGAACTGCACGTCATAGGTGAGCTGGCAGAACTCGGCGATCTCCTCGTCGGTCCCGGGCTCCTGCTCCAGGAAGTTGTTCGCGGGGAAGCCCAGCACCGTGAGGCCCTGGTCGCGATAGCGCTCGTACAGCGCCTCCAAGCCCTCGTACTGCGGGGTGAGCCCGCACTTGGACGCCACGTTCACGACGAGCAGCACGTCGCCGCCGTAGTCGCCGAGGGTGGTCGACTCACCGGTCATGGTCGCGATCGGGATGTCCTGGATGTCGGTCACTGCTGCTCCTCGAGGGTGGGCTCTGTCGTGTCACCCACAGTGTGTCGCAACCGGTTCCGGCCCCACCCGTCGCCCGCGGTAGCCTCGCCACCCTCCGGGGCTGTAGCTCAATTGGTAGAGCATCTGCTTTGCAAGCAGAAGGTCAGGGGTTCGATTCCCCTCAGCTCCACTCCTGGCCACAGGCTGCAATGCTCGTGCCATGACCACGAACATGGCCGGCTCCCCGATGTGGGACGACCGCTACTCGACGGACGAGTACGTCTTCGGCACCGCTCCGGCGGCGTTCCTGACGCGGCACGCCGACGTGCTCGAGCCGGGCAACTCCACGCTCGTCGTGGCCGACGGAGAAGGCCGGAACTCGGTGTTCCTGGCCGAGCGGGGGCTGGACGTCACGGCGATGGACGTGTCCGAGGTCGGCGTCGACAAGGCCCGTCGCCTGGCCGCCGAGCGTGGCGTGACCGTCGACCTCCTCGTCGCCGACATCCTCGAGTGGGAGTGGACCCCTGACGCGTTCGACCTGGTGGTCGCCGTCTTCATCCAGTTCCTGGACCCGCAGCAGCGGGCCGTCGTGTTCGACGGCATGCAGCGCACGCTGCGTCCCGGCGGACGGCTGATGCTGCACGGGTACCGACCCGAGCAGATCGGGTACGCGACGGGTGGGCCGTCGGACCCGGCCCACCTCTACGACGAGCAGCTGCTCCGCGACGCCTTCGCCGACATGGACATCGAGGTGCTGGAGTCCTACGACGCAGAGCTCACCGAGGGCGCCGGGCACGCGGGCATGTCGGCCCTCATCGACCTGATCGCCACCAAGCGCTGACCGCGCCGGCGTTCTGGCGGTGGTGTCCGTCGCCAGACGACCGACATCACCGCCGAAACGGAGCGGGGTGGCGCCGTAGGGTCGCGGAGTGGACGCCGGGGACCCGATCGACGAGCTGGCGGCCGTTGGCGTCGAACCGGGAGCGATGCTGGCGCTGGTGCTCGACGGATCGACGGCTGCCGTCGCCACCACGGGCTGGTCCACGTGCTGGCAGCTCGACGGGGCAACCACCGTGCGCCGGATCGACGAGGTGCTCGGTCTGCGCTGGGTCCTGTGGTCCCAGGACACCGCCGCCGCGCTCGTGGCCGACGGGGTGCAACTGACTAGGTCGTGGGACGTCGCCGCGGTCCACCGGCTGCTGTTCGGCGGCCACCGCGCCGATCCCGGTCACGTGTGGGCACGGCTCCAAGGAGCTCCGACGGCCGACCTGCCGACGGCCGCACCTGTCGACCTGTTCCACTCCCACGACGAGGGACCCTCCGCACCGGTGCGGGACGACGGGCACCTGTCGCCCGAGTGGATCGACGGCGAGTGGCGGACCGGTCCCGAGCAGATGTCGGCATGGGCGGCCGTGCTGGCCGAGGTGGGCCGGCTCCAGAGGGCGGCTGTCGAGCGGCTCGCCGTCGAGGAGGAACGCCCGATGGCGCTGCGCACGGCCTTCGCCGAGTCGACCGCCGAGCTCCTGTGCGCGGAGCTGGCTGCGGAGGGGCTCCCGATGGACCGGGCGACGATGGAGTCGGTGATCGGCGACCACGTCGGTCCCCGTCCCCGCTCGGACAGGGAGGCGACCGAGCTCCGCGACGCCAGGGACGAACAGGTCCTCCGCCACGTGCCCTCGGGGGTCCGCTTCGACCTTCGCAGCCCGTCGCAGGTGCGCTCCATGCTGCGGACCGTCGGCGTCGAGGTCCCCGACACCAGGGCGTGGCGACTCGAGCGCCTGCGGGACGTCCACCCGCTCGTCGACGCGCTCCTGACCTGGCGGAAGGCGGAGCGGGTGCAGACGACCTTCGGCTACGGCTGGATCGACGAGAACCTGGGCGACGACGGACGCTTCCGCGGCGAGTGGTCCGGCTCCGACGGCGCAGCCGGCCGGATGACGGCGTCAGCCGGTCTCCACAACATGCCCACCGACCTGCGTCGCGGGGTGGTGGCCGAGCGCGGTCACGTGTTCGTCCGGGCGGACCTGGGACAGATCGAGCCCAGGGTGCTCGCGGCCGTGTCGGGCGACCGGGCCCTCGCCGCCGCCACGCGCGCCGACGACCTGTATGCGCCGGTGGCCGACGCGCTGGGAGTCGACCGGGCGACAGCGAAGGTCGCGGTGCTCGGCGCGATGTACGGCCAGACCTCCGGCGAGGGCGGTCGGGCGCTCGTCGGCCTGCGCAGCTCCTACCCCGTGGCGATGGAGTACCTCGACGCCGCCGACCGCGCCGCGCAGGTCGGCACCGATCTCCGGACGTACGGCGGCCGCTTGGTCCGCACGCGCCTTCCGTCGCTCGGCCCTCCGACCGACCCCGGCTCGGGCGACGACCGGAGCGGCCGATCGCGTGCCGCGGCGATGGGCCGCTTCGGCCGCAACGCCATGGTGCAGGGCGCGGCCGCGGAGCTGTTCAAGGTCTGGGCGGTGACCGTCCGCGCCCGCGGGCGCGAGCTCGACGCCCACGTGGTGCTGTGCCTGCACGACGAGCTCCTCGTCCATGTCCCCGCCGAGAGCGGCGACGACGCCGCTGCGATGGTCGACGACGCCCTCCAGGAGGCGGCGGCCCGTTGGGCTCCCGACCGCGAGGTCCGCTTCCTGGCCGACACCTCGATCATCTCCAGCTGGGCCGACGCCAAGGGGTGAGCCGGCCGGCCCGACTATCCGGTCGTCCACTGGTCGCCCGGCGTCGAGGTCCGGATCGGCACCCCACAGCGGATGCCGTTCGGCCCGAACTCGGGGGAATCGGTCGACTGATCGGTCGGATCCCCCCGAGTTCGGCGCTGGAGGCCGAGCGACCGTCGTTCGTGCTGCCCTGATCGGGACGGCTCAGACCGCCATGGCGGCGCGGACCTCGTCGAGGGCGCCGGCGCCACCCGCTCCGCTGCCTGTGATGCGACCGGACTCGAGCACGTAGTAGCTGTCGGTCGACCGCAGGGCGAAGCCCACGTGCTGCTCCACGAGCATCACGGTGAGGTCGCCACGCTGGGTGAGGTCGACGATGACCTGCTCGATCTCGGCGACCACGTTGGGCTGGATGCCCTCGGTCGGCTCGTCGAGGATCAGCAGCCGGGGCTTGGTGAGCAGCGTCCGGGCGATGGCGAGCTGCTGGCGCTGACCGCCGGAGAGCAGACCGGCGGGGCGGTTGAGGAGGTCGGTCAGCGCCGGGAAGGTGTCGAGGACCTCGTCGATGTCGGCCTTGATCGTGGAGACCAGCTGGAGGTTCTCCATCGTCGTCATCTGCGGGAAGCAGAGCTGACCCTGGGGGACGTAGCCCAGCCCGCGCTTGACCCGCTTGTTGGGCGGCATGCGGGTGACGTCCTCGCCGTCCAGCAGGACCTTGCCGGACTTCACCGGGATGAGCCCGACCGCGACGCGCAGCAGGGTGGTCTTGCCGGCGCCGTTGTGGCCCATCACCGCGGCCCCACCGCCGGTCGGGATGGACACGTCGACGTCGAACAGCACCATCGAGCGGCCGTAGCCGGCGGTCACGCCGACGATCTCGAGCATCGGGTCACTCACCTGCAGCCACCTCCGTCACGGTCCCGAGGTAGACCTCCTGGACCTGCGGGTCCGCCTGGATCTCGGCGACGGTCCCCTCTGCCAGCACCCTGCCGCCGTGCATGACCGTCACGAAGTCGGCGAAGGTGCGCATGAACTCCATGTCGTGCTCGATGATCACGATCGTGCGGTCGCCGACGATGCGCTGGAGCAGCTCGCCGGTCTCCTGACGCTCCTCGGCGCTCATCCCGGCCACGGTCTCGTCGAGGAACATGACCTTGGCGTCCTGCACGAGCAGCATGCCCACCTCGAGCCACTGCTTCTGGCCATGGGCCAGGATGCCGGCCGGGGTGTGGGCGTGGGCCGTGAGGCCGATCGTCTCCAGGGCCTGCTCGACGCTCGCGGACACCTTGCGGCGGGCGAGCAGGAGGCTGGGGGCCTTGCGGTGCAGGCCGGCCGCGATGTCCAGGTTCTGCAGCACGCTGAGCTGCTCGAACACGGTCGCGGTCTGGAACGTCCGACCAACGCCGAGGCGCACGATCTTGTGCGACTTCATGGTCAGCAGGTCGTGGTTGCGGAACATGGCGTGGCCGGTCCCGTGCACCAGGCCCGTGAGAGCGTCGACCAGGGTGGTCTTGCCGGCGCCGTTGGGCCCGATCAGGAAGTGCAGCCGCCCCTGCAGCAGGGTCAGGTCGACGTCGGAGATGGCCTTGAAGCCGTCGAAGTCGACGGTGAGGCCGCGGATCTCGAGGTAGTCCTCGCCGAGGAACGAGACCGTCATGACGCCACGGCCTCCGCCTCGGCGGTGATCGACTCGATCGCCATGTCGGAGTGCCCGACCCGACCCGCTCGCAGATCCTTGAACTTCGACCACAGCGAGGCGATGCCGCCCGGGAGGAACAGGATCACGACGATGAACAGCGCGCCCTGGAAGTAGGTCCACTGGGTCGGGAACGCCTCCGAGAGCGAGGACTGGCCGAACCCGACGGCGATGGCACCGATCGCCGGTCCGAGCAATGAGGCCCGTCCGCCCAGGGCCACTCCGGCGATCATCATGATCGACGCCGCGGCATCCACGTTCGACGGGGAGATGATCCCGGCGATCGGGGCGAACATGGCTCCTCCGACGCTGGCCATGATCGCCGCCACCACGAAGGCCACCAGCTTGATGTTGGCCGGGTCGTAGCCGAGGAAGCGGATGCGCTCCTCAGCGTCGCGGGTGGCGACGAGCAGCTCGCCGTAACGGCTGCGGTACAGCTGCCAGACGATCACCAGGAACAGGATCACGATCCCGGCGGCGATCATGTACATGTTCTTCTTGGTCGCCGGGTCGTAGAGGTTCTGGCCGAAGAACGTGGTGAAGGTGTTCAGGCCGTTGAAGCCGCCGGTCTGCTTGATCGTCGCGATCAGGAGCGTGGCGAAGGCCACGGCGAGCGCCTGGGTGAGGATCGCGAAGTAGGCGCCCTTCACTCGGCGCTTCAGGATGGCGTAGCCGAGCACGAACGACACCAGCGCCGGCAGGGCGATGATGGCGAACAACGTGAAGGGTCCGCTGCGGAAGGGCTCCCACCAGCCGGGCATCGTGGCGTCGCCGTAGAGGACCATGAAGTCGGGGACCTGGCCGGGGCCCGCAGCCTCCAGCTTCATGTGCATGGCCATGGCGTAGCCACCCAGGCCGAAGAACACGCCCTGGCCCATGACGAGCATCCCGCCACGACCCCAGGCCAGGCCGATGCCGATGGCGGCCATGGCCCAGGCGCAGTACTTGCCGAGGTTGCCGAGCCGGAACGAGGTGAGAGCACCCGGTGCCCAGACCAGCAGGACCAGGGCGAGGATCGCGATGCCGATGAGCCCGCCGTAGGTGGTGAAGAACCGGGCGGCACCGGATCGCTTCGCCACCGTCGGGGCCGCGGCTGTGTCCGGGGCGTCGGGGGTCTCCGAGGTCGGAGCGGTGGTCGTCGTCATGCGAGCGACCTCGTCCGGACGGTGAACAGACCCTGGGGCCGGACCTGGAGGAAGATCACGACGAGGGCGAAGGTGATGACCTGGGCCATCGACCCGCTGGTCCAGTCGGTGAGGTAGGCCGTGCCGACGCCGACGACCCAGGCGGCGATCACCGTCCCCTTGAGCTGGCCGACGCCGCCGGCGACGACGACCAGGAAGGCCGGGATGATGTACGTCGTCCCGAGCGTCGGGTTGGTTCCCGAGATCAGGGCGATGGCGACGCCACCGACGCCCGCCAGGCCGGAGCCGAGGAAGAACGTGATGCGGTCGACGTTGCGGGTGGACACGCCCATCGTCTCGGCGAGCTCGCGGTTCTGGACGGTGGCCCGGATCTGGCGACCGAACGAGCTGTACTTCAGGACGGCGTTGAGGGCCGCCAGCGATCCGACTGCCAGGACGATCGTGAAGAGCTGCCGGTAGGGCCAGTCGTAGCCGAAGACCGGAATGCTGCCCTTCAGCCAGCTCGGCGGGCTCACGGGGTCGCCCTGGGCGCCGAAGATGTCCTTGGCGAGCTGCTGCAGCACCATGGCCACGCCGACGGTGACCAGCAGCGTGTCGAGCGGTCTCTTGTACATCCACTGGATGATCGAGACCTCCAGGAGCAGCCCGAGGAGTCCGGCGATCACGAAGGCCACGGGGATGGCGACGATGATCGACAGCCCGGTGCTGGAGATCACCTGCTGTGTGACGTACGCGGCGTAGGCGCCGGCCATCAGGAACTCGCCGTTCGCCATGTTGATCACGCCCATCTGGCCGAACGTGAGGGTCAGGCCGAGGGCGGCGAGCAGCAGGATGGCGCCGATGGCGGTGCCGGTGAGGAAGGGGGTCGTGAGTGCGTCCATGCCCACGCTTTCGGTGTGGTCGGGGCGGGTGTCGATCGAACGGGTGTCGTTCGAGAGTGGGGATGTGCTTCGGGGAGTGGCCGCTCGGGTGGCGGGCCGCTCAGGGCAGCGGCGGTGCCGATGCCCCCGGCGCCGGGGGTGCCGTGCTGCGAGCACGACACCCCCGGCGTTCGGGAACTCCTGTCAGAGCGAGCTCCGGCTCACTCCTTGTTCGGGTCCCACCAGTCGTAGCCCTCGAGGAACGGATCGGGCTCGATCGGTGCGTCGGAGGTCCAGACGATGTCGAACTGGTTGTCGGCGTTGATCTGGCCGATGAGACCGGTCTTGGCGATGTGGTGGTTCTCGCCGTTCACCGTGACCTCGCCCTCCGGCGCAGCGAAGGTGACGCCGTCGGACGCCTCGTTCACGGCGTCGACGCAGAAGGACTTCGCCTTCTCGACCATGTTCTTGTAGAGGTACATCGAGGTGTACGCCGCCTCCATCGGGTCCGACGTCGGGCGGTCGGCGCCGTACTTGTCCTGGAAAGCCTTGATGAACGTGGCGTTCTCGGGGCTGTCGACGCTCTGGAAGTAGTTCCAGGCGGCGAACTGGCCGGTCACGTCCTCACCCATGGCGGGCGCCTCTTCCTCGGCGATGGACACCGAGATGATCGGCGAGTTGTCCGGGCCGAGGCCGGCCTCGTAGTAGGCCTTGATGAAGCCGACGTTGGACGAGCCGTTGATCGTGTTGAACACGAAGTCGGGCTTGGCCGCAGCGATCTTGGCGACCTGCGTGGTCCAGTCGTCGCTGTCGAGCGGGACGTACTCCTCACCGACGATCTCGATGCCGAGCTCGTCCGCGTACTGCTTGATGATCTTGTTCGCGGTGCGGGGGAACACGTAGTCGGAGCCGGCCAGGAACAGCGTCTTCACGCCCTTGGACTTGAGGAAGTCCATGGCCGGGATGATCTGCTGATTGGTCGTCGCGCCCGTGTAGTAGATGTTGTCCGAGGCCTCGAGGCCCTCGTACTGCACCGGGTAGAAGAGCAGGCCGTCGGCGCCCTCGACCACCGGGAGCATCGCCTTGCGGGAGGCGGAGGTCCATCCGCCGAAGACCGCGGCGACCTCGTCCTGGGTCAGCAGCTTGTTGATCTTCTCGGCGAAGACCGTGGGCTCGCTCTGGCCGTCCTCCTCGACGACCTCGATCTGCTTGTCCATGATGCCGCCGGCGGCGTTGATCTCGTCCACGGCCAGCAGGAGCGAGTCGCGGACGGTCTGCTCGCTGATCGCCATCGGGCCCGACGTCGAGTTCAGGAGGCCGAGCTTGACGGTGTCACCGTCGACGCAGGTGCCCGAGGCCTCCTCGCCGCTGCCGCCGCCGTCGCTGGAACTGCTGCCTTCGTCGTCGCTGCTGCTGCAGCCCAGCAGCGCGACGGACGTCAGCGCGACGAGCGCCAACATCCACAGGGACTTGCGTGCATTCATGTGTGGGTACCTCTCACAGTCGGGGGGGTAGCTCTCTCTCCGGGCGGCAAGCTAGGTAGGGGACATCACGCCCCAGTTGCCGATCTGTTTCGGGCGCGTGACCTGTGGGACGCCACCGCCACCCCCTGCCGGACGGCCGCGTCGGGGCGGTCCGGTTCGGCTGTCACCGCACCCACGTAGGATGCGCGCCATGGACTCCCGGGACGATCGGACGCAGACCTCGGCGTTCGGCGTCGGTCGCAGAGAGGGCCACGACGCCAGCGCGTTCTACGCCCGGTTCACCCCTCCGGCCCTGTCCGAGGACGAGCACGTCAACCGTCCCGACGAGCTCCTCGCCGAGCTCGGCCGAGGCCGGGTCGTCCACGGCTCGAGCACCGACATGAGCCAGCTCCCCGACTCCTGCGTGGCACTTGTCGTCACCTCGCCGCCCTACTTCGTCGGCAAGGAGTACGAGCTCGCGGTCACCGGCGAGGGCGACGCCGACTCGCGGGTGCCCGGCACCTACATCGAGTTCCTGGACATGCTCCGATCGGTGTTCGCGGAGTGCGAGAGGGTCCTCGAGCCGGGCGGACGCATCGCCGTCAACGTCGCCAACCTCGGCCGCAAGCCGTACCGCAGCCTGAGCGCCGACATCATCTCGATCCTCCAGGACGACCTGCGCCTGCTGCTCCGCGGCGAGGTCATCTGGGAGAAGGCCTCCACGTCGTCGGGCTCGTGCGCGTGGGGCTCGTTCGCCAAGGCGTCCAACCCTGTGCTGCGCGACATGACCGAGCGCGTGATCATCGCGTCCAAGGGTCGCTTCGCCAGGGCCAAGAGCCTCAAGGACCGCCGCGCCCAGGGCCTCCCGCACGAGTCGACTCTGGCCAACGACGAGTTCGTCGACGTCACGCGGGACGTGTGGCGCATCGACTCCGAGTCGGCCACGCGCATCGGCCACCCCGCGCCGTTCCCGGTCGAGCTCCCCCGCCGGCTGATCGATCTCTACACGTACAAGGACGACATCGTCCTCGACCCCTTCAACGGCTCCGGGTCCACGCTCGTCGCTGCGGCCCGGACGGGCCGCATCGGCGTCGGCTACGACACCGATGCCGACTACGTCGAGCTGGCGCAGAAGCGCCTTGACGCCGAGCTCGACCGTGCGTCGCGTCGCCAGGAGGCGATCGTGCGGATCGAGGAGTCCGAGAGCCGGGCCGAGCAGGACCAGCTGTTCGCGGAGGTGCTCGCCGACCTGCCGCCGGAAGACCGCCAGGAGCACTTCCAGGCCCGGGCCGTGCGGGAGGGCAAGAAGGCCCAGGACATCGCTCTGGCCCGCCTGACCGAGGCCGGCTTCGCGGTCGAGAAGGCGAAGCACCCCTCCGGCATCATCGAGTTCGACTTCCTGGCGACCAGCGAGGACGGCGGCCGCCAGTGGTGGGTGGACGTCTCCGGCGCCTTCACCACCAGCCGACCCGGACTGCAGCGCACCGACACCGTGTGGAAGCTGCTCGGCAAGCTGCACGTCCTGACCACCATGGTCGACGGCCAGGACCGCAAGGACCACGGTGTCCTGGTGCTCACGTCCAACCTGCCGAAGCCGGGGTCCCCCGGCGACCGGGCGCTGCGCTCCGTCGGTGCCGGGGTGATCTTCGACGCCATCGAGCTGTACGACCCGGCCGGTCTGGTGCGCCTCCGGGCCTACGCCGGGTCGACCGATCCGTCCCCACTGCCCGGGTTCTGGAGCGAGGGCGAGCTCGCCGACCACGCGACCTGATGGCACGACCGTCCATCGGCGCCTACGCGATCCGTCGCAGCGACCCCGAGTCGGCGCCGTTGCTCGCGGACTCCCAGGAGACGCTGAACAAGGTGATCGCGCTGCGCTGGATCGGCGAGTGGATCCCCGAGGACGACGACGTCGCCGCGCCTGTCCGTCGTGCGATCCTCGACGAGCGGTGGAGCGACGCCGTGATCGGTTGGATGGAGGCCACGGGCGAGGTGCTCGACATCTACCCGTTCAACCTCGAGATCCACGCCGCCGCCGACTACCCCGACGACGAGTTCGGACCTCGGGTGCAGACCACGCCGCTGTTCCGACGAGCCTGACCCGGTTCTGCCGGCCGCCCTCAGTCGGGCAGGTCGCCCGCGGCGGAGAGTCGGGGCCGGACGAACCGGGTCCAGACGAACCAGCACACGGCGGCGACGATCGCCACGATGACCGCTCCCTGCAGGAGGCCCACGTAGTCGCCGACCTGCTCCCACCGGTCGCCGAGCAGGGCACCGGCGCCGATGAGGGCGAAGTTCCAGATCGCACTGCCGATCGCCGTGTAGAAGGTGAACTGCGGGAACGGCATGCGCCGGAATCCGGCCGGGACCGACACCAGCGAGCGGACGAGGGGGACGCACCGGCCGATCAGCACGGCCGCGCCGGCCCGCTTGTCGAACCACGCCTCCGCACGGTCGAGGTCGGCCTCCTTCACGCCGAACCAACGTCCCCGCTTGACCACGAAGGCGCGGAGGCGGTCGGGCCCGATCGCACCGGAGATGCCGTACAGGATCCAGGAGCCCGCGACCGATCCAACGGTCGCGGCGAACACCATCCCGAGGAACGAGGCGTCACCCCGACCGGCCACGAAGCCGGCCAGCGGCAGGACGACCTCGGACGGGATGGGCGGGAACAGGCTCTCCAGCGCGACGAGCACGGCGACGCCGACGTAGCCGAGCGTCTCGATGATGTCGGTCACCCAGTCGGACAGGTCGTCGAGCACCGGAGGGTCCCCTTGCGTCGGCGGCCGCGCCGGCCGTCGGGGCTGCGGCGCGTGAAC
>JAEYSR010000100.1 GCA_023434535.1 Actinomycetes bacterium | reverse complement strand
GGATCCGGTCGCGCTGGTCCAGCAGAACCTGGACAACATCTTCATCCTCGTCGCCGCCATCCTCGTGATCTTCATGCAGGCCGGTTTCGCCCTCGTGGAAGCCGGCCTCACGAGGGCCAAGAGCGTGTCGAACATCATGATGAAGAACATGATGGACTTCGCCGTCGGCGTGCTGGCGTTCGCCGCAGTCGGCTTCGCCTTCGCGTTCGGAACCGGCAACTCGTTCATCGGCACCAGCGGATGGTTCATCGGCAGCGACATCGCCGAGAACTACCTGGGCGAATCGAGCCTCTCGATCTCCACCTTCTTCATCTTCCAGGTAGCGTTCGCCGCCACCGCGGCGACGATCGTCTCCGGCGCCATGGCCGAGCGCACCAAGTTCATCAGCTACATGATCTACAGCTTCCTGATCAGCGCGATCGTCTACCCGATCGTGGTGCACTGGACCTGGGGCGGCGGCTGGCTCTACGAGCTCGGCTACCACGACTTCGCCGGCTCCGGCATCGTCCACATGACCGGTGGTGTGGCCGCCCTCGTCGGCGCCGCGATCCTCGGCCCACGCATCGGCAAGTACGGGGCCGACGGGAAGCCCCGGGCCATCCCCGGGCACTCCATCCCGTTCGCCATCATCGGCGTGTTCATCCTCCTGGTGGGCTGGTTCGGCTTCAACCCCGGCTCCGAGCTGGCCGCCGACTCGGCCGTGACGCCGGTGGCGGTGACCACCGTCCTCGCCGGCGCCGCCGGAGCGGTCGTGGCGATGTTCATCACGTGGGTCAGGAGCGGCAAGCCGGATCCGGCCATGGCCGGCAACGGCCTGCTGGCCGGGCTCGTCTCCATCACCGCGGGTTGCGGCGCCGTCTACAACTGGGCGGCGGTCCTCATCGGACTCATCGGCGGTGTGGTCGTGGTGTTCGCCGTCGACTTCTTCGACAGGGTGGTCAAGGTCGACGACCCGGTGGGCGCCATCGCCGTCCACGGCGTGTGCGGCGCCTGGGGCGTGATCGCGGTCGGGCTGTTCGCCGCCACCGACGCCGAGGGCTTCTGGAAGAAGGGCCTGTTCTACGGCGGCGGGTTCGAGCAGCTCTGGCCGCAGCTGGTCGGGGTCGTCGCCATCGCCGGCTTCGTCGGGGTCACGATGACGATCATCTTCCTCGGCATCAAGGCGACCGTCGGACTCCGGGTCAGCGACCAGGAGGAGCTCGAGGGCCTGGACATCCACGAGCACGGCTACCTCGGCTACGGCGAGGACATCCCGTTCACCGACAGCCCCGCGGCTGCCTGATCGCCTCGAGACTCCGCCGAGCTCGAGGTGAGCCGGGAGCGGGGTGTGGGACGCCTGGTCTGGCTCGCACCCCGCTCCCCTCGTCCGCACCCGTGACCGCCGCCCCTCCCCGTCACCCGGCGCGGGAGGAGCGGCGCGCCACACTGGTGCCGTGCGCCGGACCGACCACGATGACCTCCACCACCGTCAGGGCGACGCCCGCTCACCCGAGGCCGACGCTCCCCGACACGTCGACTGCGCCTGATGGGTCCGCTGACCCGACGGCACAGGCCGACGCGACAGCACGGTCCGCGGTGACCTCCGACCGAACCCACCCGCTGAAGCGCTGGTCGGCCCGGCTGGTGCGTCGGGGCCAGCAGCCCTGGCTCGGCCTCGGGCTGGGCCTCGCCGTCGCGGCGATCATCGCCGTGCTGGGCATGCTGATCGATCCCCGACTCGGGCGATCGGTCACAGGGTTCCTGCTCGTCGTGCCGGTGGTCGTCGCCGCAGTGGTCGGCGGCCGCTGGCCGTCCTACGCCGTCGCCGTCGTCGCCGGCCTGAGCTACTCGCTCCGGCTCCCTCCCGTCGACAGCCCCCGGGTCGCCGTCGCCGAGGACGTGGTGGCCATGCTCGTCCTGCTCGGGGTCGGTCTCCTCGTGTCCGCCCTCGTGACCGGGAGGATCGACGCTCTCACCCGCCTGGACCGTGACCGGTCGTTCCTCCTCCGCTCGGTCTCCCACGACCTCCGGACTCCGCTCGGAACCATCCGGGCGGCGGCCACGGACCTCCTGGACGAGTCCGCCGGAGAGCCGGACAGGGCGACCCGTCGCCACCTCCTCCACCTGATCGACCACGACGCGCAGCGCCTCGACCGGCTCGTCGCCAACCTCCTGAGCCTGAGCCGCATCGAGGCCGGCGGCCTGCAACCGTCGCTCGTCCCGTCGGACCTCGGCCGCATCGTCGAGGCCTCGGCACGTCGGGCGAACCGCATCGACCCACGGGTGCCCGTGGTGGCCCACGTGGCCGACGGCCTTCCCCTCGTCGCCGTCGATCCCGTCCAGTTCGACCAGGTCGTCGCGAACCTCGTGGACAACGCCGTCCGCCACAGTCCGGAGGGCGAGGAGGTCGAGGTGTCGTTGAGCGAACCGACTCCCGGAGTCGTGGAGGTCTCGGTCTCGGACCGCGGCCCCGGGGTCAACCCCGAGGAGGCCGCGCTCATCTTCCAACCGTTCCGCTCGGGGCACCTCGCCGGCTCCAGCGGGGTCGGCCTGGCGATCTGCCGGGCGATCATCACCGCCCACGGCGGTACCATCGACGTCCATGACCGGCCAGGTGGCGGCGCCAGGTTCGCCGTCCGACTCCATGTCCGCTGAACGCGATCCGGCCGGGACGGCCGTGGACGAGGTCGCCCCGTCGTCGATCCTGGTGGTCGAGGACGACCTGTCCGTCGCCGACGTCCTGGTGACGGCGCTCGCGCGACGAGGCCACCACGTGTCGGTCGCGGCGTCGATGCGCAGCGCCCGGGACCGTCTGGCGGCCACCGCCGCGGACGTCGTGCTGCTCGACCTCGGTCTGCCCGACGGCGACGGCATGGACCTGTGCCTGGAGCTGCGCCGCTGGTTCCACAACCCGATCATCGTGATCACGGCCGAGGGAGACGAGGCCCGCCTGGTCGAGGCTCTCGACGCCGGGGCCGACGACTACGTCACCAAGCCGTTCTCCATGCCGGAGCTGCTGGCCCGCATCCGCGTGGCGCTCCGGCACCGATCGCTCCTCGCGTCGGTCGTGGATCCCGAGCGCATCACCGTCGGCGACCTCGTCATCGACTCCGGGGCGTACGTCGCCCAGGCCGGCGGCCGGTCGCTCGACCTGACGCCGAAGGAGTTCCAGCTCCTGGTCCTCCTGGCCCGCAACCCCGGCCGGTTGGTACGCCACTCCACGATCCTGAGCCAGGTGTGGACCGACGGCGGCGGCTCCGCGGACTCCCTGCGCGTCCACATGACCAAGCTCCGCAAGAAGCTCGGCGACGGGCCGGATCGCCCGCAGATCCAGACCGAGACCGGCGTCGGCTACCGCCTGGTCGCCGCCCGCTAGTGCCGTGACCGGGAACCTTTGCGAGGTTCCGCTGGCCGGATGACACCCCTCGCTGCGTTGTCCTCCTCACCAGGGGAACCCACCCTGGTTTCGTCGTCCGCCTTGCGAGGAGCGCCCCCGCCTCACCGGCACCCCCACGAACGTTCCCGGACACGGCACTAGTTCGATCTCCCGCCGACCCACGGAGCGCACTCCGGCGTCAGCGCGCTGACACCAGGGCCCACCGGTCCCGGGCTCGTTGCACGGCGTGTCGCCACTCCCGCGGGAGCGGCGACACGCCGCAGGCCACGAGCCGACGGCCTTCGGCGGCGTGACCGTGCCGATCGAGTTCGCAGGAGGACACCTGGGGACCGACGGCGTTATCACGGTACAAAGCGACTGTTTCCGACAGGTTTCGTGATGGTTGCATCTGCGGCGGCTCGAACCGGACGACCCGGCGCGGAGCGTGTCGCGACCGCCCTCCCGGGGCCTCCCACGCCTTGCGACGCCTACTCACATCCCCTTGATGTCCCGTTCACGTCGCCTTGTGGTGACGGTAACAACCAGGAAACAGACCCTCCGTAGCTTGCGCTCCGAACTTGTGGGCGATCTCAGGATCCACCACGAGGGCGACGGTCCGCCCGGCCTGGCGGTCCGTCGGGAACCAAATGGATCGCCGACGCCGTCGGCGGGCTTCGATGCAGGAGGACACCTGGTGCTCAAGAACCGAAAGTCCAAGCTGTTGCTTGGACTCCTGATCGCAGGCGGGCTCGCTCTGCTGCTGCCATCGGTGGCCGGCGCGCAGGACGCGCCGACGTTCGACCCGTCGATCGCCACGCCGGGCATCGCGGAGGGGTTCAGCCTCAACCTGCTGTTCATCTTCGTCGGTGCGGTGCTGGTGATCTTCATGCAGGCCGGCTTCGCTCTGGTCGAGACGGGCTTCTGCCGCCAGAAGCACGCCGCGCACGTCGTCACGTCCAACCTGGCGATCTTCGGCCTCGGATTCGTCGGGTTCTTCATCATCGGCTTCCCGCTGATGTACGGCGGGTTCAGCTACCCCGGATACTTCGGGCTGGACTCGGCTCTCGGTGAGCCGCTCATCGGGTCCGGCAGCTGGGTGTTCCTCTGGAAGGGGCCGATCGCTCTGACCAACATCCCCGCAGCATCGCTCGCGCCGGTCGCCATCTTCTTCCTCTACATGGTCGCCTTCATGGACACCACGGCCACCATCCCGACC
>JAEYSR010000057.1 GCA_023434535.1 Actinomycetes bacterium | reverse complement strand
GCGGTCGTCGCGACCGCCGCCGGGATCCCGGCCTGGCTCGTCGCCGGAGCGACGGGTGCGCAGCGCCACGCCGGCACCGTGCTGGACGGTCTCGACGTCGCCGCCAGGACCGCGCTCGTGGCGGCGGCACTCCTGGCCCGACCTGCACCTGCGGACCTGCTCGGTCCCGGTGCCGCCGCTCTGGTCGATGCCGGGGCGGCGACGTCGGACGCCGACGGCGACCTCGTCGTGGTGTCCGCCGTGGCCACGGCTGCGCTCGCACGGGTCCCGGCAGCGGACCGGGCTCGGATCCACGACAGGCTCGCCGATCGTCTGACGGACGCGGGGGAACGGGCCCGTCACCTGGCGGCGGCCGGACGGAACGACGACGCGTCGCTGGCAGCCGTGGAGGCCGCCGGCGCAGCGGCCGACCCGACGGAGCGCGCCGCGCACCTGCACTTCGCGGCGTGCGTGCGGCCCGAGACGGACGCGGTCCACGATGCGGTCACCGCGTTGCTCGCGGTCGGCGACCTGGCCACGGCGTCCGCCTGGTGCGACCGCCTCGTTCCCGAGGACCCGGCCGACGCCGTGCTCGCCGCGCGCCTCCACCGGTTCGCCGGCCGCATCGACGCCGCCGCACGCTCGGTCCGCTCGGGCCTGGAGTCGGCCGCCGCGGACAGCACCGCCTGGCGCGAGCTGCTGGTCGAGTCCCTGTGGCTGGGGTCGGCTGCGTCGCTCGCGCTGCCGGCGGACCAGATCGTGGCGGCCTGTTCGGGGACCGTCCAGGAGCAGGCAGCGCGCCTGGCGGCCGACCTGCTCGCTGCGCTGGAGGTCGGGGACGCCACGGCGTTGGCCGATCTGGACACGTCGGTCCTGGACCCGCCCGAGTCGTTGCACACGGGCCTCCAGGTGGTCCGGTCCCTCTTGCGTCTGGGCGATGCGGCTGCCGCCGTCGTCGCTGCGGACCGAGTCACGTCGCTCGCGCAGCGGGTCGACGCCGGCTCCTGGGCCACGATGGCGCAGATCGAGTCGTTGTGGTGCCGCTACCTGCTGACGGGGGAGCGCGATGCGATCGACGACGTCGCCGAGCTGGTGTCGGGTGCCCTGGGCGCGGGCGCACGCGACCGGGCGGCGGCGCTGCTGGAGCTGGCGATGATCGACGGCGATCCGCTCGGTCGGGTCGATGGTCCCGGCACGTCGGCCGACGGCTCGGACGTCGGGAGCCGGCGGTTGCACGCGGCGGTGTCCGCGGAGGCTGCGCTCGCCGTCGGGGACATCGCCGAGGCGAGCGTCGCTGCAGCTGTGGTCGGTGTCCCCGACTCCGACCCCGTCGCGGCGCTGCTCGCCGGTCCCGCCGTCGTGAGCGGAGCGGTCATGGTCGGCCAGCCGTGCGATGACGACGTCCGGGCCTACCCGCCTCTCCTGCAGGAGGCCGAGGCGCTGCAGCGGCGCGACCGCGAGGGGATGGTCGACGCAGCCGAACGCTGGCGCCGGGTCGCCGTCCGCGGCGTGGTCAGGTGCCTCCTCGCGTCCGGCTCGGCGGACGACCGCGTCGCGGCGGAGCGTCTGGCGATCGACGCAGGGTTGGCCAGGTGGGCGACACGCGCCGGTTGGCATCCTGGGAGCGGCGACGGCGTCCTGACCGCCCGGGAGCGTCAGGTCATGGACCTCGTGGCCGCCGGGTGCACGACGCCGGTGATCGCCCGCCGCCTGGGCATCGCGGCGTCGACCGCGGAGTCGCACGTCAAGAGCGCCCGCCTCAAGCTGGGAGCCACCACCCGCGCCGGCGCCGTGGCGAGGTTGGCATGAGGTACCCCGATCCGTCCGAGGGTCCGGTGCTGGTGCTGGCGTCGGCTCGCCGCTCCTGGCGGCGCGACGCGTCGGGCGCCGGATGGGACGTCGTCGCCGACGGCGCCGTTCCCGACGCCTGGGAGCTGGCGGGGGTGATGGTTCGCACCTCGGATCCCGAGACCGCTGCCCTCGTGGTGGCTCGGGGTGGGGGAGCGCACTTGGTCGGGGAGGTCCCCGACGACGCGCGTCAGGTGCTGGTCGACGACGTGGGTCGGCTCGGCGGGCGCGTCTGGACCGATGCGGATGCGGCCGCCGAGGTCGGGAGCTCCGACGTGGACGAGCTCATGGCGGCCCTCGTCGACGGCGACTCCGTCGGCGTCGCGGCCAGGAAGGCCTGCATGAGCCTGCGGACGGCGCAGCGGCGGCTGGACGCCTTGCGGCGGCAGTTCGGCGTCACCACCACCGCCGGGGTGGTGGCGGTCTGGTCGCGGGAGCGGACGGGGGCCGAGGGTGCGGGCGGTGGTGGCCGGTGATGCCCGGCGGACCTGGTCGGGGTCGACGAGCGGATGTCAGAAGGACGGTGGCGGGTGTGATGTCGGAGGCGGTGTGATGTCGGAGGCGGGGGTGTCGGACCAGTGGTGGAGCGGTCAGGTGACGGCGGTCGGGTCGGGCACGGTCCGGTCGGGGGCAGGAGCGCCGGGCGTCGTCGGATCGGGGCCGGCGCGTCCGGAGGACCGGATGCCGTCGGGCTGGTCTGTCGCGATCGACTTCGGGACGACGGCGACGGCCGCGGCGATCGTCCGGGGCGCCGAGGTCGACCTCGTGCGCTTCGGTTCGAGCACCCGCATGCCTTCGGGCGTCTTCGTCGACCCTGACGAGGGGCTGCTCTGCTCCTCGACCGCCCTCAACCGCGGCGGTGCCGACCCCGGTCGGTACGTCCGCACCCCCAAGCGCCACGTCGGTCGCGACGAGCACGTGCTCGTCGGCGGGCAGCCGGTTCCCGTGCGGGCGTTGGTGGCCCAGGTCGTCGCCACGGCGCTGGAGGCCGCCACCGCGCAGGCCGCAGGCGGGGCCCCGGACCACGTCGTCCTGACCCATCCGGCCCGGTGGGGCCTCGACGCCCGCCGGGTCCTGCTCGACGCGGCGACGGATGCCGGAGTGGATCCGGCCCGCGTGGTGCTGGTGCCCGAGCCCGTGGCCGCCGGTCATGATGCCGCGACGGCCCAGCCGGGATCCTGCGTCGCCGTGTACGACCTCGGCGGTGGCACCTTCGACGCCGTCGTGCTGACGAGACGCGACGACGGCTCGTGGGCGATCGCGGGTCGGCCCGGCGGGATCGATCCGATGGGTGGCGAGTCGATCGACGCCATGCTCCACCGGCACCTGCTCGCCAGGGTCGAGCAGATGGACCCGGCGGCGGCCCGCACGCTGGATGCGCCGTCGACCGCGGCCGAACGGGGGCTCCGGCGGACGTGGTGGCGCGACCTGCGGGCGCTCAAGGAGGAGCTCTCGGACACGACGAGCTCGGTGATCGCCGTGCCCGGCACCGAGCACTCGGTGCTGGTGTCGCGTGCCGAGCTCGAGGAGCTGGTGGCGCACTCGGTGGCGGCGAGCGTCGACGAGCTGGTCACGACGATCAGGTCGTCGTCGGTCGGGTCGACCACCTTGTCCGAGGTCCTGCTGTGCGGCGACGCGTCGCGGATGCCGATCGTGGCCCGTCTGGTGTCCGCAGAGCTGCCCGACGTGCCCGTCCGGATCGCTGCGGACCCCAAGGGAGTTGTGGCCCGAGGTGCGGTGGCGGCATCGCTGGCCTCCGCGGCCGACGCCGACTCGTCCGTCGAGCTCGACACGGGCGCGTCCACGTCCGTGGCGCCGGAGTCGGTGGCGCCGACGGGACCGCCTCGCGACCTCCCGCCGCCCGGCGAGCCGGAGTCGCAGGCCCAGCCGCTACCGTCGAACGAGTGGCAGGCGCCGCCTCACTGGCAGCGGCAGCCCGACCCGCCACCGGACGGGACGCAGCAGGTCGAGCGCACGCCGGTCGACGTTCCACCGGTTGACCCTCCGCCGGTCGATCGCACGAGGCCGGACCGGAAGCGCGTGGAGTTCGGTCAGACCGGCCCGGGGTCCGGAGCGATCGGACACGGCGGGCGTGGACAGGGCGCCGTCGGGCCGAACACGACCGGACAGGTGGTGACGGGACCCGATGGGACGGAACGGAGCACGAAGAGTCGGACCGGACTCGTCGTCGCCGCGGCGATCGGCGTCGTCGTGCTGGTCCTGGGCGGGTTCGGCATCGCGATCGCCGCGATGCCGGCGAGCGACCCGGGCACCGGCGGCGGAAGCTCGGGTGGAGGCACGGGCGGGGGCTCGGGCGGCGGCGGGACGTCGCCGATCGAGACGACCTATCGCCACTACAGCTCGGTCAGCTGCGACATGGACTCCGACGGGCTCGGCGCGACCTGCTCCGAGTACGGACCGTCCGACGTCAGCGGCGTGACCGCGACCTTCACCGACCACGAGGGCTCCTCCACGGCACTCGAGGGGCAGGTCGACGACCTGCGCAGCGAGCTCGAGTCGGCCGGGACGCTCCAGGTCGACGACGACTACCACGACGGAGCCGCACCGGACGGCACGGTGCTGGGTCACCTCCTGGCCGGGTCGGACCCCACCACCGGTGAGTACGTGATCCTCGTGACCGACGATCTCGCGGGCACGTCGATGCAGGTCGCGAGCACCAGCTGGGACGACGCCGAGCGAGTCGCGACCGACCAGATCGAGTCGACTTCGATCCCCACCGCGGACGGGACGTTCGGCGCCACGTTCAACCTGGGCGAGTTCGTCGACTGCTGGCCGAACCTGGACATGTTCCTCCCCGACGCCAGCCGACCCGTCTCGTACGACTGCTGGGCCACGACGATGGGGGCGCCCGCACCGGAGATCCAGGCTCGCTTCTCGGCGCTCGCCGACGGCGCCAGCGCGCAGGCGGCCATCGAGGAGGTCCTGCCCGACGTGACGGTCCTGGAGCAGGGTCCGTGGTCGAGCGGCGGCGTCGACAGGGGCTACTTCGCCTCGTTCGACATCCCGGAGACCGCCGACGGCTACACCGCCGGCATGATGTGGACCCACACGTCGGAGCCGTCGCTGCTGGGCGAGCTCATCGGGACCGACCACGCGATGCTCGAGGAGTTCTGGAGCTCAGCGGCCGGCTGACCCGGCCCTCGCGTGCTCCCCGGCGTTCTGGCAGTCGTTCCGGCCGCTGGCGCAGCCAGAGTGAACGCAGATCTCAACGATCTCGAAAGGATGGGTCCCGTGACTGCATCGGCCGGTGTGCAGGACGCACACTGATGCGGTGACGACCCTCGCCGCACCCGGGACCCGTGAGTCCGTGCGTCCGTCGGCTCAGATCCCGCTCTGGGCCGGGGCTGTGGTCGGGATCGTCTCCGCCGCGTGCGGGATCGGCGTCGGCGAGGTGGTCGCGGGAGTCGACGAGCGTCTCCGGGGTCCGATCGCCGCGGTCGGGGACCGGGTGGTCGACAACGTCCCACGCCCGCTCAAGACGTGGGCGATCGACACCTTCGGGACCAACGACAAGGCTGTGCTGCTCGGCGGCGTGGTCGTCCTCCTGGCCCTGTTCGCCGTCGGGGTGGGCATCGTGGCCGTGCGCCGCTCGGTCCGGCTGGGCCTCGTCGGTGTCGGTGTGTTCGCCGCCATCGGGGTCCTCGCGTCCCTCGGTCGGGGAGGGACGGGCTGGGCCCGGCCGGTGCCGCCGATCGTGGCCGGACTCGTCGCGGGCTGGGTGCTGGTCGTCCTGACCCGCCGCGCCCGCGCCGCATGGCCCGAAGAGGCGTGGCCCGACGAGGCGGGCTCAGGGTCCTCGGCCGCGTCGTCCGACGGGTCGGACGATCCGACGCGGGTGGCGCAGCCGATGATCGTCCCCGGGTCGGGGACCGACCGCCGACGCTTCCTGCAGCTCAGCGCCGGACTCGCCGGCGCCGCGGTCGTGGCCGGTGGCGCCGGTCGGTGGCTGCAGAGCCGGGCCGTGGCCGTCGGCGAACGGCTCAAGGTGGTGCTGCCCAAGGCCGCCGATCCGCTCCCGGCTCTCCCGGCGTCGGTCCAGGCGGACGGCGCCGTCCCGTTCATCACGCCCAACGACGACTTCTACCGGATCGACACGGCGCTGGTCGTGCCGAGGGTCAGCACGGAGGGGTGGAAGCTCGAGGTGATGGGTCGGGTCGACCGGCCGATCTCGATCACCTACCAGGAGCTGCTCGACCGGCCGATGGTGGAGGCCGACATCACGATCAGCTGCGTGTCCAACGAGGTCGGAGGTGACCTGATCGGCACCGCCCGCTGGCTGGGTTGCCGCCTCGACGACCTCCTCGACGAGGCCGGCATCGACCCGTCGGCTGACCAGGTGGTCGGCCGGTCGGTGGACGGGTTCACCGCCGGATTCCCCACGTCGCTGCTGGACGGTCGTGATGCCTTCGTCGCCGTGGGCATGAACGGCGAGGCGCTGCCGATCGACCACGGCTACCCGGCGCGACTGATCGTGCCCGGCGTCTACGGCTACGTGTCGGCCACCAAGTGGCTCAGCCAGATCGAGCTGACTCGCTTCGACGAGTTCGACGCCTACTGGATCCCCAGGGGCTGGTCGCGGCTGGGACCCATCAAGACCCAGTCGCGGATCGACACCCCGCGACAGGGAGCCGACGTGAAGGTGGGCGATCCGGTCGCCGTCGCCGGCGTCGCCTGGGCGATGAACCGGGGGATCTCCCGGGTGGAGGTTCGGGTCGACGGCCCGACGGACGTCGGCGGCACCCCGCCCGAGGGCGAGTGGCTCGAGGCCACGCTGGCCGAGCAGCACAACGACACGACGTGGCGTCAGTGGTACCTGTCGTGGACCCCGCCGTCGGCGGGGAAGTACTGGCTCACCGTGCGGGCGACCGACGGCGAGGGCGAGACCCAGCCGGAGGAGCAGACCGACGTCGCTCCCGACGGTGCGACCGGCTGGCACCGCATCCGGGTGATCGCCGGCTGA
>JAEYSR010000053.1 GCA_023434535.1 Actinomycetes bacterium | reverse complement strand
GGACAGCGTCCAGTCGGGACGCACCCAGTGGCAGGTGTAGCCGTGCGGGTACTTCTGCAGGTAGTCCTGGTGCTCGGGCTCGGCCTCCCAGAAGTCGCTGACCGGCTCGAGCTCGGTGACGATCGGACCCGGCCAGCGACCGGAGCGCTCCACGTCAGCGATCGTCTCGGCGGCGATCGTCTTCTGCTCGTCGCTCGTGTAGTAGATCGCCGATCGGTAGCTGCGCCCGATGTCGTTGCCCTGGCGGTTCAGCGTCGTCGGGTCGTGGATCTGGAAGAAGAACTCCAGCAGTCGCCGGTAGCTCAGGACGTCAGGGTCGAAGATCACCTCGACGGCCTCGGCGTGGTCGCCGTGCCGGCGGTAGGTGGCGTTGGGCGTCTCGGGATCGCCCGAGTAGCCGGTGCGGGTCGAGATCACCCCCCGGGATGTTGCGCAGGAGCTCCTGGGACCCCCAGAAGCACCCGTTGGCGAGGACCGCTCGCTCGGTCGTCATCGTTCCTCCTCTGTCGGCGGCGGGACGCCACCGACACGCTCAACACCGGTGGCGCCCGACGTCATCCCGTCGGGCCCCCGCAGAGAGCGGGGACCCGAACATCCTCACAGGTTCGGCGACCTGGCGGTCGGGAGCGGGCCTCAGGACGCGGCGTCGAGGTGGCGTGTGGTCGCGTGCGCGAGGGCCCAGTCGAGTGCGTGGTCGGCCACGGCCTCCCAGCCGGGAGCGCCGCAGGTCCAGTGGTCGCGGCCCTCGAACTCGAAGTACTCGGTGAGCGCCGGGGACTTCTTGTAGTGCTTCGCGTTCGACTTGTTCACCGACGGCGGCATGATGTGGTCCTTCTCGCCGCCGATGAACAGCAGCGGGGCGCGGTCGGCGCCGTAGTCGACCCACGTGTCCTGGTGCCCGGGCTTGAAGTTGGCGAACAGGCCGTACTCGAACACCCAGTGCCCGGGCGCAGCGATCGCGTACCTGTCCCACGAGGCTCGGGACGCCTCCTCGTCCAGGGTGTTCGCGAAGGCGTAGTGCCACTCCTCGGGCGTGAAGCCGACGGCCTTGTGGCGGTTGGCCGGGTTCTTGAGCGCCGGGAACAGGGAGCGGGCCTGCGAGATCGGGTTGACCCGCACGCCCTCCGTCGGGGCGGAGTCGATCACGACGCCTGCGCTGCCCAGACCGCGGGCCAGGAGCAGCTGCGTCAAGGTTCCGCCGAAGGAGTGGCCCATGATGATCGGAGGCGTCTCCACCGACTCGATCACCGATGCGAGGTGGTCGACGGTGTCCGGGGCGGTCAGCTCGGCGATCACGTCGGGGTTCTCCCGGAGCGCCTCGACCTCGATCTCGAAGCCCGGGTAGGCCGGCGTGAGGACCTTCATGCCCCTCGACTCGTAGTGCGGCACCCAATGCTCCCAGCTCCGCGGGGTGACCCAGAGGCCGTGGATCAGCACGACCGTGTCGGGAGCGGCGGACGAGGTGTCGGGTTCGGTGTTGCTCATGGTGTTCTCCGTTGGGTGAGGTGGTGGATCAGGGGTCGGGGCGGATGTGGGGCGTGCGCCGGTGGCTGTCGGAGCGCCGGCACGCGACGCGGTCAGCGGCTCACGCGTCGATGAACGCGAGGAGATCCGCGTGCAGCCGCGACCGATCGGTGTCGGGCAGGGCGTGGCCGGCGCCCTCGTAGACCTCCAGCCGGGCATCGGCCAGGAGCTGAGCGGAGCGGCGACCGCCGACGTCGATCGGCACGATCTGGTCGTCGTCGCCGTGGAGGACGAGGGTCGGGACGTCGACCGCCGCGAGGTCGGGGCGGAAGTCGGTCGCGGAGAACGCGGCGATGCACTCGTAGGCGGCCCGGTGGCCGCAGGCCATGGACTGCAGCCAGAAGGCGTCCCTCAGGCCCTGGGCCACGTCGCCGCGCCGGTTGTGGCCGAAGAACGGTCCGTCGGCGAGGTCCCGGTAGAGCTGCGCCCGGTCGGCGGTCTCGCCGTCCCTCAGCGCGTCGAACGTCGTCAACGGCAGGCCCCCCGGGTTGTCGTCGGTGAGGACCATCAGCGGCGGAACGGCGGAGACGAGGACCACCTTCGACACCCTGTCGGTGCCGTGACGCCCGATGTAGTGGACGATCTCGCCGCCTCCGGTCGAGTGCCCGACCAGGGTCAGGTCGCGCAGGTCGAGGTGGTCGATGAGGCAGGCGAGGTCGTCGGCGTAGGTGTCCATCTCGTTGCCGTGCCAGGTCTGGCTGGACCGGCCGTGGCCGCGGCGGTCGTGGGCGACGACGCGGTGGCCGTGGTTCGCGAGGAACACCCCGGCCGCGTCCCACGCGTCGGAGTTGAGCGGCCAGCCGTGGCTGAGCAGGACCGGGGTGCCGTCGGTCCCCCACTCCTTGAAGAAGATCTGTGCTCCGTCGTCGGCGATGACGGTCGGCATGGGGCGCCCCCTCGGGTCGTCTGCGATGTCAGGACGACCCTCCCATCGCCGGGAGGCGTGCGGACCACGCGGACCACGTAGTCCCACCCCGGCCGGATCGACCGGCCGGCGCGACGGGACCGGGCTCAGGCCTGGGGCAGGTGCTCGGCCAGCTGCCGCCGCGACGAGATCCCCAGCTTCTGGAAGACCTTGCGCAGGTGGTAGTCGACGGTGTTGGGGCTGAGGAACATTGTGGCGGCGATCTCCGGGTTGGTGTGGCCGGAGGCCGCGAGACGGGCCACGGTCATCTCCTGGACCGTCAGGGTCGGGCCGCTCGTCGTCGGACCCCCGCCCGGTTCCTCCCCTGCGGCCTCCAGCTCCTTGCGCGCCCGGGCCGACAGGAAGACCGCCTCGGAGTGGTCGAACAGCTCCAACGCCCGACGGAGGTGCTCGGCGGCCTCACGGCGGCGGCGGGCCCGGCGCAGCCACTCCCCGTACAGCAGGTGGGTGCGCCCGAGCTCGACCTCGGCGACGCAGGAGCCCAGCGTCTCGATGGAGGCGACGAACCGGGCCTCCGCCACCTTCGGCGTGGTGGAGACGAGGGCGCGCGAGCGCTGGGCCAGTCCGAGGTTCCACGGCGAGCCGTTCGCCTCCGCCATGTGCTCCAGCCGCTCCACGTACGGCATCACGGCGTCGCTCCGGCCGATCCGGGCACCGGCCTCGACGTAGTCCGGGTACTCGAACTGGGTGACCTGCAGGAACGGATCGGTCACGAGCGGCGTGAGCCGGTCGAAGGCGTCTGCGTAGCGCCCTTCGGCGAGGTCCCTGACGGCGAGGCCCGCCAGCCCCGAGGACTCGACGCCGCCGAACCCCAGCGCCCCCGCCCCCGCCGCGATGGCCTCGACCTGGTCCCGGGGCGTGTCGGACCACGCGAGCAACGCCACGTTGATGACGTGCTCGGCGTCGTAGCCGATCGCCCGGCGCAGCTCCCGCACCTGGTCCATGTCGTGTCGGGACTGCCTGGGCGTCCCTCCCTTGAGCTCGGCGTTGGACATGGTCCACACGGTCACGTCGAGCAGCCGCAGGGACCCGATGTCGCGCGCCGCCTCCGCCGTCTGCTCCAGGAGGTGGCGCCGGAGCGACACGTCCCAGAGGGCGCTCGTGAGCGCCACGCTGCTCAGGCCGAGCTCCAGCAGCTGCTCGGTCGGGAGCTCGGCGATCGTGTCGGCTGCCCGACGCATCACCGGGACGGCATCGGCGTACGGCAGGAGGATGTGGGCGCTGAGCCCGTCGAGGATCCGACCTCCCACGCCCGGGTGGCGCTCCACCCCGTCGCGCAGCCGCTCACCCAGCTCGGCGATCGTCACGCCCTCGGTGAGCCGCTCCGCCGGCAACGTGAAGTAGAACGCGTCCAACAGGGCCGACAGCTCCCGCGACGGGTCCCGCTCGACGAAGCTGGTCGCGGCGTCGAGCATGTCGGCTCCTGCCCTCTTCAACGCAGGATCCGCCGTGAACACGGCGTGCTGGGCCCGGACCGTCAGCATCCGGCCGCGGGACACGTCGTCGAGGAGGTCCTCGTCGACCTCGTCGAGCAGCGACTTCGCCGTCTGCGCCGCGCCGGAGCCCAGCGCCGCCTCTGCAGCGGCCACCAGTCGGGCGTACTTCTCGGGGCCTTCCGGCGTCAGGTTGGACGCCTGGACGAGCACGCTGGCGCGGGACGCCAGACCGCCGCGTCGGCCCGACAGGTCTGCGATGGCCTCCAGGCGCCGGGCGACCTCCGCGTCGGTGCCGAGCGTCGCCCTCGCGGCGTGCCAGGCCCCGAGCTCCGGGAGGCCCAGGTCGTCGGCGGCGTCGGCGAGAGCTCGATGCACCTCCCGTCGCTGGTGGCCACGAGCCGCGTTGTAGGCGGCGGCGCTCACCAGCGGGTGGCGGAAGGCCACGGTCGAGCCGACCTCGACCAGGTCCGACG
>JAEYSR010000032.1 GCA_023434535.1 Actinomycetes bacterium | reverse complement strand
CGCACCAGACGGATCCGGTCGTTGACCTGCCGGAGCAGGTCGACGACGACGGGGTTGCCGGCCGACTCGGCCAGGCTGAGGTGGAAGGCCTCGTCGTGGGCGACGAAGCCGGGGTCCGGCTCGTGCTCGCCCTCCGCTGCGAGCTCCTGCCAGTCGGCGAGGAGCTCCGTGAGCACCGCCCGGTCGTGGGTGCGCCCGTGCTCCGACGGAAGGGTCAGCGCCGCCCGCTCGAGCAGGGCCCGGGCCTCGTAGATGTGGCGCATCATCGACACGTCGGGGGCGACGGGACGGAACCCGCCGTCGTTCCAGCGCGTCACGAGACCCTCGGCGGACAGGCGGAGGAGAGCCTCGCGGACGGGGGTCCGGGAGACGCCGGCGAGGGCTGCGAGCTTCTCCTCGCCGAGCCGCACGTTGAGCGGGAACTCGCCGGCCAGCAGCCGGCGCTTGAGCTCCGCGTACGCCAGGTCCCCGCGCGTCGCTCCGGCCACGGTCGCCTCGTTCACGCAGCACCCCCGACGTGGAGTCCGGCGCGCGGGACCCGCAGCAGGTCGCCTGTGTCCAGATCTGTATACACGGCTGTACACATGGATCGGCACCCTAGGAACGGCCCGTTTCGCTCGTTGGTCCACTTCGTTTCCGACGTGTGAACGATCGCTCGGTCGGCTGGCGGCAAGAGGTGCCAAGATCACGACGTGTCCGATCCCGTGCCTGCGATCAACCGCCCCGACGTCGTCGCGGAGGTGCGCGACGCCTTCGAGCGCTACGAGTCCGCCCTCGTCGCCAACGACGTCGACGTACTCGTCGAGCTGTTCTGGGACTCCGACCTCACGGTCCGCTACGGGATCGACGAGTCCCACCACGGCCACGGCGACATCGCCGCCTACCGCCGGACCCAGGCCGTGGCCACGCCGCCGCGCGACCTGCGCGGGACCGTGATCACCACGTTCGACGACGACGTCGCGGTCGTCGACACCGAGTTCCTCCCGCACGGCTCCGACGCCGTCGGCCGCCAGTCCCAGACGTGGATCCGCACCGACGCCGGCTGGCGGGTGGCGAGCGCGCACGTCTCGTGGCTCTCGGGCCAGCGTCCTTGAAACAGGAGCGTCCTTGAGGCAGGAGCGTCCTCGAGGCAGGAGCGTCGCCCGGTCGCGGGACCACCCCGCCGGTACGCTGAGGTCGTGGACGCTCTGAGCCCCACCGAGTTCGCCTCGGCCGTCACCGCCATCACCTCGGCGTTCGGCGACCCGACGCGGCGCGAGATCTACCTGTTCGCCCACTCGAGCGACCAGGGAGTCACCGCCTCGGAGGTCGCCGAGCAGTTCGCCCTCCACGCCAACGTCGCCCGCCACCACCTCGACAAGCTGGCGGCCGGCGGGTACCTGGAGATCACCACGGTGCGGGGCGCCGGCGGGGCGGGTCGACCGTCCAAGCGGTACCGCACGGCGAGCGACGAGGTCACCCTCGACGTCCCGGTCCGCCAGGACGACGTCATCGTCGAGCTGCTCGGGCGGGCCCTGAGCGAGCTCGGACCCGAGCGGGCCTCGGCCCTCGCGGAGGAGGTCGGCGAGCAGTACGGCCGGACCATGGCCTCGGCGATGGGCGACCAGACCACACGCTCGTTCCGCTCCGCGCTCCACGCCGTGGCCGACGCCCTGTCGGCCCACGGCTTCGCCGCCCACGCCGAGAAGGAGGGCAACGCGCTGCGGATCGTCTCCGAGCACTGCCCGTTCGGCGACGCCGCGATCGAGCACCCGGTGATCTGCGCGGTCGACCGCGGCATGGTGAAGGGGATGCTCGGCACCCTCTACGGCGAGACGAACGTCGAGGTCATGTCGTCGGTGCCCGGCGGCGACCAGCACTGCGTCACCGCCTTCGACGACTGACCGTGCCGGAGGTGACGGCGGTCAGGGCCGACCTCGACCACGCGTCGACGTCGCCGCTGCGTCCCGCCGCCGTGCGCGCCATGCGGGATGCGCTCGACGGATCGGGACCGTCCCCGCTCGCCGGCGACCCCGGCCGGATCCACCAGGAGGGCATGACGGCCCGCGTGGCCGTGGAGGAGGCGCGGGAGCAGGTCGCAGTGGCGTTCGGAGCCCGGAGCCGCGAGGTCGTGTTCACCTCCGGTGCCACCGAGTCGATCGCCGCGGCGTCGTGGGGAGCTCGGGAGCGGTTCGCCGAACGGCATCCCGACCGGGGCCCCGGCCGCGTGGTGCTCGCCGCCGTCGAGCACTCGGCGGTGCGCGAGTGGGCGGACCGGGGTCCGAGCACGGTCGTCGGCGTCGACGGCACGGGCCGTGTCGACGCGGAGGAGCTGATGGACGCGGTGGACGACGACACCGCCCTCGTCCACGTCCAGTGGGGCAACCACGAGGTCGGGACGCTCCAGCCCGTGGCCGAGGTGGTCGCCGCCTGCCGGGAGCGCGGGGTGCTGGTGCACGTCGACGCGGCCCAGGCCGCCGGCCACGTCCCCCTCGACCTCGTCGGCCTGGGCGCCGACCTGGTGTCGATCTCGGGCCACAAGTTCGGCGGCCCGACCGGCACCGGCGCGCTCGTCGTACGACGGGGCGTGAGGGTGCCGCCGCTGCTGGTCGGCGGCGACCAGGAGCGGGCCCGACGGGCCGGGATGGAGAACACGCTGGGCGTGATCGGGCTGGCGGCGGCCGCGACCGAGGCGGCTCTGGGGCTCGACGACGAGGTGCCTCGCATCGCGGCCCTGACCGACCGGGTCCGGCGCTGGGCGGCCGACGAGGGTGGCATCGAGGTGGTCGGGGCGCCGGCCGCGTCCTCCCTCCCCCACCTGGTGTGCCTGACGTTCGCCGACCTCGAACCGCAACCGGTCCTGCTGGGACTCGACCGGGCCGGCGTGGCCGTCCACTCCGGGTCGTCGTGCTCGTCGGAGTCGCTCGAGCCGTCGCCGGTGCTGGCCGCGATGGGCGTCGACGCCCACCGCTCGCTGCGGGTGTCGGTCGGGTGGTCGAGCACCGATGCGGACGTCGACCGGCTGCTCGACGCGCTCCCCCGCGTGCTCGACGGCCTGCGCTCGCTGCGCTCGTGATCGACCAGACTGTTCCGATGCCAGCTCCTCGGGGAACGTCGGACGGCCTGCGCCCGGACCCCGACGTGCCCGTCGTGGTGTTCGACCTCGACGGCGTGTTCCGCCAGTGGAACGACGACCAGCTCGACGAGGTCGAGGAGGCCTTCGGCCTGCCGCCCCGGACGATCATCTCGACCGCGTTCTCGTCGGACCTCGGGCCCCTGGCCGTCACCGGTCGGCTGACGTTCCCCGAGTGGATGGCCGAGATCCGCGTCCGGGTGATCGGAGAGCACGGCCCAGGCGTGGCCGGAGCGATCGACGAGTGGGAGGCCAACGTCGGCCGGGTGGACACCGAGATGCTGCAGCTCCTCCGCGACGTGCGGGAGCGCACGACCGTGGCGCTGCTCTCGAACGGCACGACCCGGCTGCGCCGGGACCTGCACGTGCTGGACCTCCTCGACGAGTTCGACCACATCTTCAACACCGCCGAGCTCGGCATCGCCAAGCCGGACCCCGACGTGTTCCGTGTCGTGTGCGATGCGCTCGGGGTCGGACCCGGTGACGCGCTGTTCGTCGACGATCTCCTGGAGAACGTCGAGGGAGCCCGGACGGCGGGGCTGCGGGCCCACCAACACGTCGAGAAGGACTCGACGACCGGCTTCCTCGTCGAGCACGGGGTGCTCGTCCTCGACGGCCCCGACGCTCGGTTACCGTGACCGGCAGATGACGCTGTACCTGGTCCGTCACGGCTCCGCGGGCGTGCGCGACAACTCCGACCCCCACGACGACGACCGACCGCTCGACGACACCGGGCGGCAGCAGGCCGAGCGGCTCGCCGAGTGGCTGAGCCGGGAGTCCCCGCAGGTCGTCCGGACCAGCCCGTACCTGCGCTGCCGCCAGACGCTCGAGCCTCTCGCCGCGGCGCTGGGCCTGGAGATCGTGGTGGACGACCGGCTGGCGGAGGGCACGGAGGTCGAGCACTCGTGGTCCCTGCTCGACGAGTTGGCCGAGACGCCGGCCGTCCTCTGCAGCCACGGCGACGTCATCCCGGAGCTGGTCAGCCGGGCCCAACGACGAGGCATGGTCGTCCCCGGGAAGAGCGGGTGTTCCAAGGGGTCGGTCTGGGCGTTGCGGCACTGGGACGGCGAGACGTTCGCCACCGGCCTGTACACGCCGGTCCGGCCCTGAGACATAGGGCACACGCGGACTCACCCATCGGTTACGCTGCGGTCGGCTCGGCCGGGGGGCGGTCGACGGGTTGACCTTGGAGGGTCTCATGAAGCGGATCTCCGCTGCGGGCGCGCTGCTCGTCGTTCTCTCGCTCGTGGCTGCGGCCTGCACGATCGGCGGGCCGGCTCCCGTCGACTGGAAGGTGAAGCCGGTCTCGATCAAGGTCGTCGACGGCGAGGACAACGACGCCGGCGACGAGCCGTACGTCATCCAGGTCGGCTTCCGCTCCAAGCTGGGCGTCGCCGGGTCCTCCGCGGTGCAGCTCTCGTCCCAGTGCTACAGCGGCGCCCTGCCCGCCCCCGACGCCGCCCCTGACGGCACGACCGTCGCCGTGCCGCCCGGCACCGCCGACATCTCGTTCCCCCAGGCCCAGAACCTGGACATCGGCGACGTGCTGCTCGGCACCGCCCCCCTCGAGATCTTCGGGACCATGTCCTTCGTCATGGAGCGCGACGGGATCTTCGGCGGCTGCGCCATCTCCGACGCCCTCGGCTCCGCTCTCCTGCCGGTCATCAACGACGCCCTCAACCTGCTGATCGCGTCCTCCCCGGTGCCGCCCACCCAGGAGCAGCTGATCGACCTGATCGTCTCCAACCTCGGCAACTTCCTCAGCGCGGTGGGCAGCTTCCTCGGAGCCTTCATCGAGGGCCTCGGCAACCCCGACGACATCCTCGGCGTCGGCGTGCAGATCCTGCTGCCCACCTCGGGGGCCTTCACCGACCTGCTGAACACGGCGTTCGCCATCGGCGGGATCTTCGCCCCCGGGCTGGAGCAGGGCTTCATCCCGATCGACAGCCTGCCGAGCGCCATCAAGATCCGGGTCGGCTCGCTCGTGCCGTCGAACGCCACGTTCGACTTCGAGGGCGACGCCGCCCACTACGTCTACTCGAGCACCGTCGGGTTCTGACCCGGCGGTGCCGGCCTGAGCGTCAGCGCTCCTCGAGGCCCCACGGGGAGTCGTACTCGCCGCCGAGAAGGTCCAGGAACGGGACCGGAGGAAGGGCCTCCGGTCCGACCACCCCGGCGCCGCTCCACAGCCCCGACTCGATCAGCTCGCACGCCACCACCGGTCCGACGGCGGTCTGCCAGACCACGGCCTGAGCGCCGTCCCGGCCCATCGTCTCGGCGTTGTCGACGACGTGGTGCAGGTACACCTCGCGTGGACCCGTCGGCTCTCCGCCGGAGTCCTTGCCGGTTCCGGTGACCCAGGTGCCGGCGCAGGTCCGGCCCTCGATGCGGTCGCCCAGCGTGGCCGGGTCGGGCAGGCAGGCGGCGACGACGTCGCGCGGCGACACCTGCTGGCCCCGGACGGTCACGGGGTCGGTCCCGTCGAGGCCGAGCTTGTGCAGCGTCTCGAGCACCTGGATGAACTCGTCGCCGAGTCCGTACTTGAACGTGACCCTGTTGCAGTCGATCCACCGCGGGACGAGCAGCACCTCTTCGTGCTCCACGTTGACGCACTCGACGTCGCCGATGCCTCCCGGGAACCGGAACACCTCCGGCTCCGAGAACGGCGGCGTGGTGAACCAGCCCTTCTCGCGCTCCCAGATCACGGGCGGGTTGAGGCACTCCTCGATGACGGTCCAGATCGAGAACGTGGGCGCGAAGTCGTAGCCCCGCACGACCATGTCGGCGCCGTCGCGGATGCCGACCTCGTCGATCGAGCTGAACAGCTCGTCGGCGGCGTAGCGGGCGAAGACGTCGGCGATCCCGGGCTCGACGCCCATCCCGCAGAGAGCGAGCAGGCCACGATCGGTCCACTCGTCGGACTTGGCGAACTGGAGGTCGCCGAGCTTCACGCCGGTCAGCTCGTGGGGCCGGTCGGGGTGCGGCTCGGAGATGGACATCGCCATGTCCATGTAGTGGGCACCGGCGGCGAACGCACCGTCGAAGATCGGCATCACGAACCGGGGGTCCGCGGCGTTCATGACCAGCTGCGCCCCTGCCGCCGTCGCGGCGGCCGCCACCGACGCAGCATCGGAGGCGTCCAACGTCGTGGCCGAGAAGCGGTCGTCGCGCGACGCCGTCCTCTGCGCCTTGGCGGGGTCGATGTCGCCGACGACGATCGACTCGACGAACTCACGACGGGAGGCGATCGCGCAGAACGCGTCGCCGACTCCCCCGGCACCGACCAGCAGGATCCTCATGGGACCGAGGTTATCCAGCCGTCACCCGCCGCCGGCGTTGGGGATGGTCGGCGATCCGGGCACCGTCGAGACGCTCGACCGGGGCTCGGTGGTCGTGGTGGACGGCGACCCCGGTGCGGTGGTCGTCGAACCTCCTCCGGAGCGTGCCGAGTCCAGGGCCTTGCGCTGGACGTCGGCGGGCCCGATCAGGAACGACCCGGTCGGTCGGGCCATGGCGTCGACGCGGTCCAGCGCCGCCTCGGCTCCGTCGAGGTCGCCGGACGCCAGGGCCAGCGATGCCAGGAGGAGCGTGGCGTTCGGATCGTCGGGAGCCAGGGCGAGCACCCGGTCGACCAGGGCCCGGGACCCGGCCAGGTCGGTCCGCTCGGGGCCGAGGAGCGTCAGGGCCCTCGACAGCAGCGCGTCGGTCGACTCCGGGTCCGTCGCGAGCACCCCGTCGAGGCACGCGCCGAGCGAGTCCAGGAACGCCTGGTCGATGCCCTGGTCCTCGGCGCTGCCCGCTGCCGCCGTCTGCCAGCAGCCGAAGGTCGGGGCATCGAGGAGGCCGAAGAAGATCGTCCTCTCCAGGCCCTCCTGCTGCAGCACCTGGACCGCCACCTCGGGCGGGTCGTTGCGATAGAAGCGGTCGATCTCCGCCGCCGCGGCGGTGAAGCTCTCCTGGGCCACGCCGGCGTCGCCCTTGGCCTGGGCCGCGGTGCCGGCCCGTGCGAGCAGGATCGCCCGGAAGACGCGGGCGTCGGGGTAGTCGGGGTCGAGCTCCACGGCGCGGGCCAGGTTGTCGGCCCCCTCCGACACCCGGTCGTCGCGCACGTAGGCCCAGCCCTGGTAGGTCAGCGCCTCGAGGTTGTCGGGGTGGTCCTCCAGGATGTCGGCGTAGCAGTCGACGCCCTCCGCCGGCTTCTGGAAGCTCGTCGTCTGGCAGTCGGCCAGCTGCTGACGGAGGGAGTCGTCGTTGCCGGTGATGGTTCCCGAACCGCGCTGGCCCGAGGACCGGGCGAGGAGCACGCCGGCCGCCAGGGCGACGGCCAGGACCGCCACGACGACCAGTGCCGTCCTGCCCGGACGCCGCTCGGGTCGGGCCCGCTCCACCAGGTCGCGGTGCTCGTCGATGGCGCGGATGACCTCGGCCGCCCGGGCCGTGTAGTCGTCCTTCAGCTCGGCGTAGTCGTGGTCGTCGAGGTCGCCGGCGTCGTGCTCGCGCTCGAGGTCACGGAGCGAGTCCAGCAGGTGGTCGCGCTGCTCCTCGAGCTCGACCAGGCGATCGGGGTCCAGACGGGTGGTGCTCACCCGTCTCCCCGCCGATCGGCGAGCGCGTCCTCGACCAGGGCGACGTCCTCGTCGGTGGCGTGGTGCTCCTCCCGCTCACGACGCCAACGCCGGAAGGTCCCGGCCAGCAGCAGGCCGGCGACGGCCACCACGAGGACCGGCAGCACCCAGACCAGGCCGCCGATGCCGCTCGACGGCGGGGTGAGCAGGACCTCCTGGCCGTAGCGGTCGGCGAAGAAGTTCAGGATCTCGTCGTCGGTGCCGCCCTGGCGCATCTGGCTGCGGATCTCGTCGCGGAACTGCACGGCGTACGACGACTGGGACGACGCGACGGTCTCCCCCACGCACTGCAGGCACTTGAGCCGACCGGAGATGGAGTACAGGCGCTCGTCGGAGAGCCCGGACTTGGGCGGCGACCCCGCGCCGATCACGATCGCGACGACCACGACGACGCCCATGAGCGCCCACCACCACCACTGCTGGCGGATTCGGCGGCTCACGACCCCGCCCCCGTCGTGCTGGTGTCGGGCGAGCTGGTGTCGGGCGAGCTGGTGTCGGGGGTGGAGCCGGCGGTCGACGACTCGGCCATGAGCTTCTCGACGTCGGCGGCCGTGACGCCACCGATGAACTTATGCACCACCTTGCCGCTCGGGTCGACCAGGTAGGACTCGGGCAGCTTGATGACGCCGTAGTCGATGCTGGCCCGTCCCGTGTCGGCGACCAGCGCCGGCCACTCGCCGCCGCGCTCGGCGAAGAACTCCTGGACCTTCTCCGCGGTGTCCTCGTAGGCGACGCTGACGATCTGCAGCTCACCGGCGTTGCGCTCCGACAGCGCGACCAGCTCGGGCTGCTCGGCCACGCACGGCGGGCACCACGTCGCGAAGAAGTTCACCAGCACCCACTGCCCGCGGTGCTTGTCGAGGTCGAAGCTCTGACCGTCGGCCGTCGTCCCGACGAGCTCGGGCGCGAGCTTCCCGACGAGCGGGCTCGCCGATGCCGACGCCGGGTCCTGGCCCTTGGGGCTGAACGCGAACAGAGCGACAAGAGCGGCCAGGGCCACCCCGACGATGGCGGCGATGATTGCCGAGCGGTGCTTCACGCGTTCACCTGCTCGGGCTCGGGCTCGGGACTGTCGTCCGACGCGTCCGACGCGTCGTCCGGCGAGTCGTCGGGTCCACCCGCAGCCGCGATCGGAGCGGAGACCGGATCCAACGGGTTGCGGCGGCGACGACCCGGGAAGAGAGCGAGCAGGGTGCCGAGCACCATGACGATGCCGCCGATCCAGAGCCAGACGATCATCGGCTGGACGATGACCCTGAGCCCGATCGCTCCGCCGTCGGCCGATGGCGCCTTCGCCAGCGCCAGGTACACGTCGTTGGTCGGGCCGACCCTGACCGACGGGGTGCCGATGGTCTGGCCGTCGACGCGGTACTTGTGCAGCCGGGGCTCGAAGACCCGGTCGTCGTCGACCTTGACCCGGGCGATCAGCTCCACCCGGTTGTCGGTCTCGACGGTCCGGGACCCGAGGTACTGCACGGTGTGGCCGGCGACGGTCGCCGTCCTGCCCTCCTCGAGCGTGAGCTCGGCCTGGCGGACGTAGCTCATCGACGCGGCGAACGCGACGCCGACGAGGATGGCCCCGAGGTGCACGACCATGCCGCCGTTGGCCCGCCCGACCAGGCCCCGCCACCCCTGTCGACGCGTGGCCAGGAACAGCTGGCGGATCGCGGAGCCGGCGGCGAACCCGCCCAGCCCGAAGGCGAGCAGCGCCGCCCATCCCGTCGCCCCGACGGCGACGGCGAACACGACGGTCCCGACCCCGGCCCACGCCGGCCACCACAGCCGGTCCCGCAGCAGCTCGCCGGTGCCCTTCCGCCACGGCAGGACCGGGGCGACACCCATGAGGAACAGCAGGAGGAAGCCGATCGGCATGGTCATCCGGCTGAAGTACGGCACGCCGACCGACAGCCGCTCGTCGTTGACGGCCTCGACGATCAGCGGGAACACCGTCCCGAGCAGGACGATGAACGCGAACGCTGCGAACACCACGTTGTTGGCGAGGAACGCCCCCTCGCGGGAGACGACCGAGTCGATGCGCCCCGGCGATCTCAGGCGGTCGCCGCGCCAGCCGATGAGCCCGACCGAGACTGCGACCACGAGCGCGAAGAAGCCGAGCAGCAGGGGGCCGACCTGTCCGTCGGAGAACGCGTGGACCGACTCCACCACGCCGGAGCGGGTCAGGAAGGTGCCGAGGATCGTGAGGGAGAACGTGGCGCACAGGAGCGACAGGTTCCAGACGCGCAGCATCCCGCGCCGCTCCTGCACCATCACCGAGTGGATGTACGCGGTCGCCGTCAGCCACGGCAGCAGCGACGCGTTCTCGACCGGGTCCCACTTCCAGTAGCCGCCCCAGCCGAGCACCTCGTAGCTCCACCACGCGCCGAGCACGATGCCGGCGGTGAGGAACATCCAGGCGAACAGCGTCCAGCGACGGGTCTCGACCAGCCAGCCCTCGCCGACCCGACCGGTGATCAGCGCGGCGATCGCGAAGGCGAACGGCACCGTGAACCCGACGTAGCCCAGGTAGAGCATCGGCGGGTGGAACGCCATCAGGATGTGGTTCTGCAGCAGCGGGTTGGGCCCGGGTCCGTCGTAGCCGGGCGGCGGCGTGACGCCGTGGAACGGGTTGGTGGCGGTGAGCATCAGGCCGAAGAAGAACACCGCGACCGCGAACATCACGATGAGGGCCCACGCGACGAGCGGGTCCGACAGGCGGCGTCGGAACTTGTTGGCGACCAGGAAGGTGTAGCCCGCGAGCACCAGGCCCCACAGGAGGATCGACCCCTCCAGCGCCGACCACAGCGTGGCGACGTTGAACAGCGGCGGGGTGCGCGACGACCCGTGGTCGAACACGTACTGGACCGTGAAGTCCCGGGTGATCAGCGCCCGTTCCATCGCCGCGAAGGCCAGGACAGCCCCGGCGAGCACGACGCCTGCGTAGGACCGGCCCATCCGCAGGAGGGACGGCCGCTTGGTCCGGAGGCCGACGGCCAGGACGATGATGCCCAGGATCGCACCGCCGAAGCCGACGATGACCCCGGCGATTCCGAGGGCTCGGTTCACCCGGCGGCGCCCTGTTGCGCGTCGTCCTCCGCCTGCCGCACGCGATCCTCGTTCTCCTCGTCGTAGGTCGCGTCGTGGCGGATCAGGATCGTGTCGCTGTGGAAGGTGTCGCCCTCGAGCGTGCCCTCGAGCACGACAGGGATCTTCGGACCGAACAGCTCGGGCGGGTCGCCCACGTGGTCGACGGGGATCTCCTGGCCCTTGAAGCGCAGGACGAAGCTGACGCCGTCATCGGTGCTGCGAACGGATCCGTCCACGACGTTGCCCTGCATCCGGATGCGGTCGCCCTGCAGCGTGTCGCTCTTCGCGACGACCTCGTCCACGTTGTAGAAGAAGGTCGAGGCATCCCGCAGGCCGTTGAACAGGACCAGCCCGAGGCCCACCACGATGACGGCCACGGCCCCGACGGCCACGTAGGTCCGAGTCCGGCTGCCGCCCCGGCCACCCGTCCGCGTCGCGGCACCCGTCCGCGGCGTGACGTCCAGGCGGTCGTCGGTTGCGACGATCGGCTCGGAGTCCGCGGACTCGGGATCGTCGTGGACGGCCGGGTCGGGCCGCTCCGCGGTCACATCCACCTCCGCTCGCCGGGAGGAACCATCCGGGAGAGCTTGCGGCCCCGCCGGATCACCCACAGCGAGTAGAGGCCGACCGAGCCGAACGTGGCGATCCACGCCGTGGCGATGTAGCCGTTGGTGCTCATGACGCTCCTCCGCTGGTGTCGGGAAGGCTGGTGTCGGACCCGGTGACGGCACCGGGTCGCTCGGCGCGGCGTTCGGCGATGGCGGCGTCCACCCCGACGTCCGCGGCGCGCTCGGCGAGCCACGCCACCCGGAACCGGTGGATCAGCAGCCAGGCGAACAGGACCAGGAACACCACCAGGCCGAGGTAGGCGCTGAAGAGCTGGAGGCCCTTCATGTCGGGGTCGACCGTGCCGAAGATCGTCTTCTCCTGGTGGAGGCCCCGCCACCAGTCGACCGCCTTGTGGGTGATCGGGATGTTGACCACCGCCATGATCCCGATGACGGCGCTGATCGTGCCGCGGGTGCGGGCGTCGTTGGGGATCTGCCGGACCGCCAGGTAGCCGACGTAGGTGAGCATCAGCACGGCGGTCGTCGTCAGACGCGGCTCCCACCGCCAGAAGACGCCCCAGGTGATCTTCCCCCAGAGCATCCCGTTGAGGATCGTGAGGGCGAAGAACAGCACTCCGAGCTCGGCGGAGGACGCAGCGAGCAGGTCCCAGAACTCGGTGCGCTTCCAGAGGTACATCACCGAGGCGACGGCGGTGATCACGAACGCCAGGTAGGCGGTCGAGACCGTGGGCACGTGCATGTAGAGGATGCGGATCGTCTCGCCGAGCTCGGCGTCGGGCGGCGACAGCACCAGCCCGAACAGCAGCAGCGCGGCGATGCCGACGAGGCTGGTGATCCCGAGCACCCGCGTGGCGCGGGAGGACGTGGAGAGCGGCCCCGAGCCGTCGGCTGCGGCGACGGGCGCGCCGGCGGAGATCGTGGCCGCGCCGGCCGGCGCAGGGTTGTCGACTGTCATGCGTCCTCCAGGAGCGGACGGAAGAGGAGGGCTCCGAGTGTCAGGTAGACGGCTGCAAAGATGCCCAACAGAGCAGCCCAGGGCCAGCCGGGACCAGCTTCGCGCCCCAGAGCCACTTCGAAGCCGCGGGTCGCGCAGATGAGCACGGGGGCCAGGAGCGGCAGCAGGAGCAGCGGCAGGAGCGTCGAACCGCTGCGCAGCCGGGCCGCGAGAGCGCCGTACACGGCGCCGGAGCCGGCGATTCCCAGCGTGGCCAGCAGCGCCACGCCGATCGTGAGGACCGGCCCTCGGAACGTGGTGTCGTAGAAGACGGCCACGGCGACAGCCAGCACCGCCTCCACGACCAGCAGCTGCACGGTGAGGGCGGCCACCTTGCCGGCGTAGATCGCCGCGGGGGCCATGCCCGACAGCCGCAGGGCGTCGAAGATGCCGTCGGAGGCCTCGACGGAGAA
>JAEYSR010000008.1 GCA_023434535.1 Actinomycetes bacterium | reverse complement strand
GGGTCAGATGCGCTCGAAGTTCCGGCGGAGCTCCCACTCGGTGACGACGTCGTTGCTGGCGCGCCACTCCTCCTTGGCGGTGTGGAGCAGGTGGAAGTGCACGTCGTCGCCCAGCGCCTCGTTGGCGAACTCCGAGTGCTCGAACGCGTCGATCGCCTGCACGATGTTCCACGGGATCCGCTCGACGTCGGTCGCCGTGTAGCCGTTGCCCACGAACGGGTCCCCGCAGTCGAGCCCCCGGTCGATCCCGTCGAGCCCGGCGGCGATGATCGCCGCGAACGCGATGTACGGGTTGCAGTCCGCGCCGGGGATCCGGGACTCGACGCGCATGCCGGCGCCGTGGCCGACCAGGCGCAGGCCGCACGTGCGGTTGTCGGGCGACCACACCACCGCGGTCGGGGCCCACGAACCCTGCTGGTAGCGCTTGTAGGAGTTCACGAACGGGGCGAAGCACAGCGACAGCTCGCGGGAGTGGGCCAGGAGGCCGCCCAACCACGCCCGGAACTGCGGCGACATGTCGTGGGGATCGTCCGAGCCGGCCGGTGCGGGGCACAGCGGCTCGCCGTCCAGGCTCCAGATCGAGCTGTGGATGTGGCAGCTCGAGCCCGGCTCGTCGATCTTCGGCTTGGCCATGAACGTGATCGCCTTGCCCTGCAGGTGGGCGATCTCCTTGGCGCCGTTCTTGTAGATCGTGTGGTTGTCCGCCATGGTCAGCGCGTCGGCGTAGCGGAGGTTCAACTCGTGCTGCCCCGGCGCCGCCTCGCCCTTGGAGAACTCGACCGGCAGACCCGCGGCGAGCATCCCGTTGCGCAGCGCCCGCAGGAGCGGCTCGTCCTTGGTCGTCTGCAGGACGTGGTAGTCGAGGTTGTACCAGGAGCTCGTCCGGTCGTGGAGGTCCCGGTAGTCGTTGCGGGCCAGCTCGTCGTAGCCGGCGTCGTAGGCGAAGAACTCGAGCTCGGAGCCGACCATGACCTGCAACCCACGCTCGGCCGCCCGCTCGACCTGGTGCTGGAGCACCTGCCGGGGCGACACGACGACGGGGGAGTCGTCGGAGTTGTCCAGCACGTCGGCCAGGACCAGCGCGGTGCCCTCGAGCCACGGCGTGATGCGCAGCGTGGCGAGGTCCGGGCGACCGCGGAAGTCGCCGTAGCCGGCCTCCCAGTTGGCGAAGCGGTAGCCGTCGATGACGTTCATGTCGACGTCGACGGTCAGCAGGTAGTCGCAGGCCTCGATGCCCTCGCCGCCGGCCGAGCCGCCGTCGGGTCCGAGGATGTGGTCGATGAAGAACCTGCCGGTCACCCGCTTGCCCATCAGGCGGCCCTGCAGATCGGTGAAGGCGACGACGACCGTGTCGATCGTGCCGTCGTCGACGAGACGGGCGAGTGCGGGGACGTCGATCAGGCCGCTGGCGGGCCGTTCTGCTGCAGGCATGGCCAGATGGTACGGCGACGAGCCGCACGCGCCGCCACCCCACCCGCTTCCGCTCAGTCGTGCGTCTCCGGCCCAAGTTGCCGTGACACGCGCGACCGACCCCGAGGTCAGCCGCCCTCGACCGAGCGGATCGCCGCCCGGTCCGCCGCGCCGGGCACCCCGAGGCCCACGTGGTCCGGCAGCTCGACGTGCAGCTCGTCGGCCGCGTCGACGGCGACGCACCCGTCGACCAGGGTCGCCGCCAGCACGTGGCCGCCGATGCTGCGGTCCTCGGACAGGAAGTGCAGGTGGTATCCGGGCACCTCGATCCCGGCGGTGGCGTCGGGGAACCGGAAGCCGACGAGCGACCCGTCGGCGGTCGGGACCGTCCACTCGGTCTGGTGCGACGTCACCTCGGCCAGCGGCGGGTACGGACGCGAGGGGGCGTGGACGCTGCGGAGCTGCAGGTGGGCGAACCGTCCGTCGACCCGGACGGCCAGGACCTCGGCGTGCGCCGGCGCCAGCTGGTCGATGCGTCGGCGGAGCGCCTCGGCGTCCAGACCCGACGCCGCCGTGGTCGCGGACGGGGCGAACCGGCACACCACGGCGAACGGCGTGCGCATGTCCGGGGGCACACGGGAGACCGAACCGTCGCCGTCGATCACGAACGGCTCGCCGTCGACGACCACGAGCTCGCCACCGAGCCCCTGCGTGGTGCCGATTCCGAGGTCGCCGTGGGCCAGGAGATCGCCGATCGTGGCGTCGCCGTCGTAGCGGCCGGCCATCAGCGCGTCGAGGGTGCCGGCCTGGAAGGCCACGTGCTCGGCCGCCGGATCGTGGCGGAGGCCAGCCCGCGTGAGCGCTCGGAGGTGGAGAGCGCCGATGAGCACGTCATCGACGATGTCCCGGGTCATGGAGCCACGCTACGGGCGGGATCCGAGGTTCCGGCAGACGGCGCGGTCGTGTGCCGACCACGACGTCTGCCGAAGTGGAGTGGTCGTCGACCAGCCGAGCTACTCGGGGGTCGTGTAGGCCGCGGTGATGCCGCCGTCGACCAGGAGGGACTGGCCGGTCATGAAGCTCGACTCGTCGGATGCCAGGAACAGCGCGCCGTTGGCGATCTCCTGCGGCTCGCCGAAGCGTCCCATCGGGATGTGCACGAGCCGGCGCTGGCGCTTGGCGTCGTCGTCGAGGTACTTGGCCAGGAGCGGGGTCAGCACCGGGCCGGGGCAGAGGGCGTTGGCCCGGAGGCCCTGGCGGGCGTGGATCACGGCGATCTCCCGCGTCATCGCCAGGACCGCGCCCTTGGAGGCGGTGTAGGCGATCTGCGGGGTGGCCGCGCCCAGGTGGGCGACGAAGCTCGCCACGTTGATGATCGAGGCGGTGCCGTTCCGGCCGGCGGCCCGGTCGGCCTCCAGCGTCGACAGCATGGCGGGGATGCCGTGCTTGCAGCCGAGAGCGACGCCGGTGACGTTCACCTGCAGGGTCGTGTCCCACACCGAGACGTCGGTGTTGGTGACGCCGTCGTCGTCGGCGAGGGACACGCCGGCGTTGTTGTAGAGGACGTGCAGGCCCCCGAACTCGCTGGTGGCGAACTCGACGGCGGAGCGCACCGACTCCTCGTCGGTGACGTCGGTGGACACGTACGCGGCCCGGCCGCCGCCGGCGGCGATCGCCTCGACCGCTTCGGTCCCGTCGTTGACGTCCGCGATGACGACGTCCGCGCCCTCCGCGGCGAAGAGCTCCGCGGCCACGCGCCCCAGGCCCGTCGCCGAGCCCGTGATGAGCGCCACCTTGCCGTCGAGTCGTCCAGCCATCTGCTCGTCCAGTCCTCCGGGATCGGCCCGCCGATCGGGCACGGCGGCACGATAGTCACGGCCGGCGTGCGCCCCCGAACGCACGAGTCGCGGGTTCCGGCGCTCGGGTCCGCCATCTCTACACTCACCGCCATGACCGCCCTCCATGCGCCCAGCGAGATCGTCCCCCGTCACCTCGACCTGTTCATCGGGGGCGAGCGCACCGCCGCTGCCGAGGGGGAGACGTTCGGCGTCACCGACCCGTCGACGGGCGAGCAGCTGGCGACGGTCGCCAAGGCCGGTCCGGCCGACCTGGAGCGAGCGATCTCCACCGCCCGATCGTCGTTCGACTCCGGCGTCTGGGCCGACGTCGACGCCACCGCCCGGGGCAAGGTCCTCCTGCGGGCTGCGGCGCTGATCCGTGAGCGCCTCGAGTCCTTCGCCTGGGCGGAGGTGGCCAACGCCGGGCACACGATCGAGGACGCCCGGTGGGAGGCCGGGGCGATGGCCGACGTGTTCGAGTACTACGCCGGCGCCGCCGACAAGCACCTCGGCGCCGTGGTGCCGACGCCCGACGCCGGCCTCGGCATGGTCCTGCGGGTCCCGGTCGGGGTGTGCGGCCTGATCGTGCCGTGGAACTTCCCCATGCTGATCGCCACGTGGAAGCTCGCTCCGGCGCTCGCGTGCGGCAACTCGGTCATCCTCAAGCCGGCCTCCCTCACACCCGTGACGGCGCTGATGCTCGGCGAGCTGCTGGTCGAGGCCGGCGTGCCGGGGCCGTGCGTGACGGTGCTGCCGGGACCGGGCGCCTCCGTCGGCGATGCCCTGGTCGCGGACCCCCGCGTGGACAAGATCTCGTTCACCGGCGACTCGTCGACCGGTTCGCACCTCCTGCGCACCCTGTCGCCCAACATCACCAGGATCTCGCTGGAGCTGGGCGGCAAGTCCGCCGCGATCGTGTTCGCAGATGCCGACCTGGAGACGGCGATCGACGCCATCCCGTACTCGGTCTTCGCCAACGCCGGCCAGGACTGCTGCGCCCGGAGCCGTCTCCTGGTCGAGCGGTCGGTGTACGACGACGTGGTGAGCGGTCTGGTCGAGCGGACCGGGCGGCTGGCGGTCGGCGACCCGTCCGACACCGCGACCGAGGTCGGGCCGATGATCTCCGAGGGCCAGCGGGCCACGAGCCTGGAGTACCTCGACATCGGGCGGTCCGAGGGTGCCGAGGTGCTCTGCGGCGGCGAGTCGAGCGGTCCCGGCTACTTCCTGACGCCCGCCGTGGTCGCCGGCGTGGACAACTCCATGCGCATCGCCCGCGAGGAGATCTTCGGCCCGGTCGTGTCGGTCATCCCCTTCGACGACGAGGCCGACGCGGTCGCCATCGCCAACGACAGCGAGTACGGCCTGTCGGGCACGCTGTGGACCCGCGACGTGGGCCGGGCGGTGCGGGTCGGCAAGGCGGTCCGCACCGGCGTGATGAGCGTCAACACCAACCGCAGCGTGCGGTACCAGCTGCCCTTCGGCGGCTTCAAGCGGAGTGGCGTCGGTCGCGAGCTCGGCCTCGCCGCGCTCGACCACTACACCGAGTCCAAGACGCTCTTCCTCTCCGCCGACTGACCCGCACCCCGCCGGACCGCACCCCCGATCCCGATTCTGACGAGAAGTCAGCACCGGAACGGTCGGGATTTCTCCGCGGAATCCAGTTCCTCACGCCGACGCCGCGACCTCCCGCAGCCGCTGGTCGTAGATGCGGCGGAGCCGGCGCGCCTGGCCCTCGACGTCTCGGTGCAGGAACTCCCACAGGAAGCGTGACGTCTGGTACCCGACGGCCTGGGCGTCGAGCGATCGATCGTGGTCGATGGCGATCTGCTGATGGCGGTCGTGCCACCTGCGTCCGTCGGCCTCGGCGACGAGTCGGGCCTCGGGCCAGCACCGGTCGACGAAGCCCGGACGGTCCCAGGCGCCGGGGAGGGGGTACTCATGCACGGGCTGCGGGAGCCCGGCCAGATCGATCACGACGTCCATCAGCCGTTCGAGCTCGGAATGCGCCAGCGCGTCGCCCGGCCCCAGGTCGTCGAGCACCTGGGACATCTTGCGGACGCCGTACTTGCCGCTCCTCCGCACCCGCCCGAGCACCATCGCGAAGTCCGTCACGTCCATGCGCCGGTCGACGATCGCCGACTCGACCAGCCGTCGGAGTCGGGTCACCGAGACCGACCGGTCGCCGGCCAGGTCCATCGCCGTCCTCTGGATCGACGTCACCGGCAGGCCGTCCACCTCGACCGAGTCCTCCTCCGCCAGGTCGACCTGGCGCCGCCAGATGATCCCGGGAGGCGGACTGCGCCGGTCCCCGTCCACGAGGACGGTGATCCCGGGCTGCTCGAACGCCTCGTCGAAGCGGTGGATCCTGGCCGCGGTGTGCATCCCGATGGGGCAGCCCGGCCCGGCGTGGAGGACGGCCGCCCAGTGACCGCGAGCCTCGTCGTCGGGCGTGCCGGCCAGTGCGTAGACGCCCGGGTGGATGATGTGCCACCGACCGGTCGCGACCCGTCGGCCGATCATCCGCTCCGTGAACCCGGCGTCGAGCGCCTGACGGCGAGACAGCACGCCCCGCTGGGCCGCCGCGATCGCGGCTGCGTCGACGTCGGGTCCCGAGCTCACGCCAGCGACGCTGCACGAGATGGGCTGGGATGTCACCGGGGACCGCGACCCGCAGGATTCCGCGGAGAAATCCCGACCGTTTCGGTGCTGACTTCTCGTCAGAAAGGGTGTTGGGGGTCGCGTGGGGTGGTGTGGGGGTCGGGGCCTAGCGGCGGGTCCAGGCGGAGTCGTCCTGGAGCAGCGCGTCGACCTCGGCCGGGAGGCGGTCGTCGACCAGGTCCGCCAGCGTCGTGGCCTCGAGGACCCGTCGGATGCTGGCGCGGGTGGCGATCCACACCCGTTCCAGCGGCGCGGCCGGCCCGTCGTACGACAGCTCCTCGGGCGCCTCGCCCCGGACGTCGGCCAGCGGGCCCTCGACGGCGCGGATGATGTCGGCGACTGAGATCTCGGCGGCGGGACGGGCCAACCAGTACCCGCCCTCGGACCCGCGGCGGCTGCCGATGATCCCCGAACGCCGCATCTCGGCGAGGATGCTCTCGAGGTACTTGGTCGGGATCCCCTGCGCCTCGCCGAGCGTCTCGCCCGTCGTGGCGCCCGACTGCCTGCCGGGCGACCTCACCGCCAGCTCGGCAGCGGCACGGACCGCGTAGTCGACCTTGGCGGAGATGCGCATGGGGCCGAGTCTGGCACCCGAGGCGTCGACCCGGGCCCATCCGTCGTGGGCCCGTGCGGTGGCCCGCACAACATCGTGCGCCGGTGCGTCGGCGCAGACCTGTGAACAGCACGTGAACCAGGGCTCCGACGCCAACCGCGATCCGCGTCCGCGACGTACCTTCGACTCCGTGCTGGACGTGCTGGATCAGGCGACGGCGTGGCGACGCCAGGGCCGCAAGGTGGCGATCGCCCGCGTGGTCGACGTGGCCGGGTCGGGACCCCGCGACCCCGGCGCCGCCATGGCCGTGTCCGATCGGGGCGAGGTCGCAGGATCGGTCTCGGGGGGCTGCGTCGAGTCGGCGGTCGTCACCGAGGCGTTGGAGGTCATCGAGCAGCACGACCGCCGGCTCGTGAGCTTCGGGTACAGCGACGCCGACGGCCTCTCGGTCGGGCTCACCTGCGGCGGCACGGTCCACCTGTACCTCGAGCCGCTCGACTGGTGAGCGACGAGGGCGCCCGGACGTCGGCCGCCGACAGCGACCCGGTCGAGGCCCGGACACCGCCGACGGCACCGCAGCCGGCATCCCCGGGTCGGGGCTCGTCGACGTCGCCTCTCGGGGCGGAGCCGCTGTCGGACCAGCTGCGCTCCGCCCTGCGCGACGGGCGCCCGATCGTGCTCGTCACGGTGGTCGACGGTCCCGGACGCGGGTCCAAGCTCCTCGTCCGGCCGGACGGGAGCGCAGTCGGGTCGCTCGGCCACCCGGAGCTCGACAGGGTGGTGGCCAGGGACGTCCTGGGCGACCTGGCTCAGGGCCGCACCGGCCTGCGTCACTACGGCCCGGAGGGCCAGGCCGTCGGTACCAGCCTCAGCGTCTTCGTGGAGTCGTTCACGCCGCCGCCGCGGATGCTCGTCTTCGGAGCCGTCGACTTCACCGGGGCGCTGGTCCGCGTGGCCAAGGTCCTCGGGTTCGTCGTGACCGTGTGCGATGCGCGGGAGGTCTTCGCGACGCGGGCCCGGTTCCCGGAGGCCGACGAGGTCGTCGTCGAGTGGCCGGACCGGTTCCTGCGGGACCTGGCAGAGCCTCTCGGCCCGGCCGACGCGGTGTGCGTGCTCACGCACGACGTGAAGTTCGACGTCCCCGCCCTGGTCGAGGCCCTGGCCTCCGACGTCGGCTACATCGGCGCGATGGGGTCGCGACGGACGCACGCGGAGCGGACCGGTCGGCTCCGCGAGGCCGGGGTCGACGACGCCGGACTGGCCCGCATCGCCGCGCCGATCGGCCTGGACATCGGGGCCCGCACCCCGGAGGAGACCGCGGTGGCGATCTGCGCCGAGATCATCGCCCACCGCACCGGTCGCGCCGGCGGCCGACTCCTCGGGGGCAGCGGCCCGATCCACTGAGCTCCGGGTGGCAGGGGACGGCCGTGAGGTCGTCCGAACCGGGATCGACGTCGTGTCGACGGGGTCGTCCCGGATCGCCCGTCAGGTCGAACGGCCGTGCTCGGCCGAGAAGGCCAGCACCGCCGTGGTCGTGGAGGGGGTCCACGAGTGTCCGCCGGACGGCGTGGTGTCCCAGCGGACCGCAGCGCCCGAGGGGGCGTCGGACGACTCCACGACCGTGCCGTCCTCCAGGGTCGAGCGGGTCGGCTGCGGAGCCCCGACCTCACGGGCCCAGTCCTCGGCCACCTGTCCGGCCGGGGACGGCGGCAGGGGAGCGGCGGACGACGACGGTGGGACGGCCTGAGGGCCGTACCCGCCGGCCGGTGGAAGCGCGGCGTCGTCCGCGGCCCAGATCATCAGCAGCGACACGGCGGGGGACAGCTCGCAGTCCTGCGTCATCGACGCCCCACCGACCGCTGCGGCGACCGTGACCGTCCCGGCGTCGGAGCACGCGACCGCGGTGGCCGTCTGCCCGCCGGAACCCAGGCCCGTGACCGTCACCCGCGTCGTGTCGATGCACGTCGTCTGCAGCACGGCCCGCAGCACCGACGCGACCTCGTCGACCGCTGCGGTGGTTCCCGCTGCGTTCGGCGCGACCGTCGCCACGAGATAGCCGGCGTCGAGCCCTGCCGCCTCCAGCCCCGAGGTGGTCGCGAACCTCTCGGCCGCGACGCCCGTGTCGGCGATGGCGACCAGGAGGGCTCGGGGAACGGCGTCGGGGCCTCCCGGCGTCGTCGTCGAGCTGGTCCCGGCGCCGCTCGAGGCCCCGGTGGCGAACGTCGGTGCGGAGGGATCCGGCACGGCCAGGCGGTACGGGACGGGGGCGGGGGACCCGTCGGCGGTGGTGGAGAACGTGCCGGTCGTCGGAGGGGGCAGCGCGCAACCGGTCGACGGCGACGGTGCGACGTCGGGACCGATCTGCACCGGGACCTCGTCGGGTGCGGGCCCCAGGGTGGGTCTCGGCCCGACGCACCGGCTCGCTCCGAGCACCAGACCGAGGACGACGACCACGGTGATCACGGTCGAGGCGCTCAGCCGGAGGCGACGTCGGGGCTCCGAAGGAGCGGCCGCACCGACCAGCACCGGGTCGCCGAGGTCGCGGTAGGAGATCCCGGGCGGGGGAGCCAGGGCGCCGGCGAGGCGCTCGACGTCGGGGACAGGTCGACCCATGAAGGCGGCCACCTGCTCGATCGGGTACCCGGCGAGGTGGTGGAGGGAGGCGGCGACGCGCTCGTCGTCCGACGCCGAGGCCAGACGTCGTCGCAGCGCCGCCCGGAGAGCGTCGTCGGTCGGAGCTGCCTCGCCGACGGCGCCGGTCGCCGCCACGCCCACCGCCTGCGCCACGGTCGACGACGCCACGTGGCACAGCCAGTCGGGCTGCTCCAGGGCACCGCTGGTGCGCACCCGCTCGACGGCGATCCCGACGGCGGCGTGGGCCGCGGGCCGGTCGCCGAGCAGCCGGTACGCGATGGCGTACGCGTTGGCATCGACGGCGGCGGGATCGGGCGAGGGCATGCGGGCGCACACGCTAGAGCCCTCGGCGAGCGGTACGGCCGACGGCCATGCTGAGAGCCGACGGGGGTGGGTTCGTCCGATCGGCGTCGTCGGGAGCCAGAATCTCCGGGTGATGGGAGACGGCCCACAGGGATCCGACGAGTCAGGACGCCCGAGGCGCGCCGCCGGTCCGGGGCGGCAGTACTACGTCCCGGCGCCGGGCGGGACACCGGACCCTCCGCCGAGCCGGGCCCCTCGGCCCTCGTCGCCCCGTCCTCCGGCTGGGTCGCCCCGTCCTCCGGCGGTGCCGCCAGCCGCACCTGCGCCGCGTCGCGAACCGCCCGGCTCGGACCGCCCCCCCTCGCGATCGTCGTCTGCCCCGGCCCGTCCGGC
>JAEYSR010000286.1 GCA_023434535.1 Actinomycetes bacterium | reverse complement strand
ATGACAGAGCTCGGATGTGGGTCCCGTCCGGGGGGGGTCAGACGGTGGCGGGCGCCTGCAGGGGCGCCGGCTGGCACAGCCCGTCGAGCTCGGTGACCACGATCTGGTCCCGGTTCTCCCACGTGATCTGGTTGGAGGGGTCCTTGCGGATCTTGAACTCGCGGAACTCCATGTCCAGCGCGTCGAACGCCAGGTAGCGACCGATCAGCGGGTCGCCGATGCCGAGGATCAGCTTGATCGCCTCGAGCGCCTGGATGGAGCCGACGATGCCCGGGAGCACGCCGAGCACGCCGGCCTCGGAGCAGCTCGGCGCCAGCTCGGCCGGAGGCGGCTCGGGGAGCATGTCCCGGTAGGTCGGGCCGCGCTTCGGGTCGAAGACGGTGACGTTGCCCTCGAAGCGGAAGATCGAGCCGTGCACGACGGGGATGCCCAGCTTCACCGAGGCGTCGTTGAGCATGTACCGCACCGGGAAGTTGTCGGCGCCGTCGACGACGATGTCGAACTCGCTGATGATGTCGGCGATGTTCGAGGCGTCCAGCCGGACGTCGTAGGCGATCACGTTGACGTCGGGGTTCAGCAGCGTCAGCGTCTTCTTGGCCGAGTCGACCTTGCGCTCGCCGACCCGGTCCACGTTGTGGAGGATCTGGCGCTGCAGGTTGGAGTCGTCGACGACGTCCATGTCGACGATGCCGAGTGTTCCCACGCCGGCCGCCGCCAGGTAGAGCGCGGCGGGCGAGCCGAGGCCACCGGCGCCGAGGAGGAGCACCTTGGCGCCCAGCAGCTTCTGCTGGCCCTCCTCACCGACCTCGGGGAGGAGCAGGTGGCGGCTGTAGCGGTTGCGCTGGTCGGGGTTCAGCACCTCGGGCGTGCGCCAGTTGCGGCCCTCGTCCTTCCAGCGGTTGAAGCCGCCGGCCATCGACACGACGTCGTTGTAGCCGAGCTCCTGGAGCGTCCGGGCGGCGAAGGCGGAGCGCACGCCGCCGGCGCACATCACGACCACCGTGGCGTCCTTGTCGGACACCTTGCCCTCGACCTGGCTCTCGAGGTGACCCCGGGGCAGGAACACCGACCCGGGCACGGCGCCCTGCTCGAACTCGTCCGCCTCGCGGACGTCGAGCAGCGTCGCCCCGCCGTCGATCAGCTCCTCGGCCTCGGCCGTCGTGACCTCACGGATCTCGGACTTGGCTGCGTTGAGGAGGTCTCGGAAACTCGCCATCTTCGTGCTCCACCTGATCGTTCGTCGGCCGCCCGTCCGGGCGACCTCACGAGTGAAAACCCTACCGAACGGGTCAACATTCCCGAAAGGCGGCCCGCTTCCGGTCCCCACCGGTTCGGGGGCGGACCGGGACGGGGACCGGGGGTCAGCGCTGCACGAGCAACGGCAGCAACTCGGAGATGCCGCCCCGCACCACGGCGGAGGCCAGGAAGTCCATCTCGGTCGGCTCGCCGTTGACGATCACGACCGGCACGCCGGCGCCGGCGGCGATCGGGACCATCCGGGCGACGGGGTGCACCGCGAGCGTGGTGCCGACCGCGAGGAGGAGATCGGCGTCGGCCGCGGCGTCGAAGGCGCGTGAGATGTCGGACTCGACGAGCGACTCGCCGAAGAACACGATCCGCGGCTTGATGATCCCGCCGCAGTCCGGGCACGACGGGTCGGGGTCGCCGGCCCGCACGCGGTCCAGCACGTCGGAGGTCGGTCCGCTCCAGTCGCAGGCCGTGCAGTGGGCCTCCGGCAGCGACCCGTGCGCCTGCACGACCAGCTCGGGGTCGTGGCCCGCGGCGAGGTGCAGGCCGTCGATGTTCTGCGTGACGAGGAGGTGCAGGCGGCCCTGGCGATCGAGCTCCCGCACGGCCAGGTGGCCGGCGTTGGGCTCGGCCACCCAGGCCGGGTTGTCGAGACGTCGCAGCCAGGCCCGCCGTCGCACCTCGGGGTCCGTGAGGTACACGCCGATCGTCGACAGGCGCTCCGCCTCCGGATCCCGGGTCCAGACGCCGTTCGGGCCGCGGAAGTCGGGGATGCCGGAGTCGGTCGAGATCCCCGCTCCGGTCAGCACGACCACCCGCTGGGCGGCGGCCACGAGCTCCCGGGCCCGGTCGAGCTCCACGGCCCGGTCGAGCCCCGCGTCCCGGTCGAGCTCCGCGTCCCGGTCGAGCTCCGCGTCGCCGTCGGGCGAGCCGGGCTCGGCGGTCTCCGGGTGTGGGTCCATCATCGAGGAAGGTTACGACCGGCCCCGACCGCCGCCTCTCCCGCCTCCGTCCACCCGGCAGTCGCTCCTGCCGTCGGTCCGCAGGTCAGTCCGGCCAGATCTCCCCGACGACGTCGGCGACCTCGTCGAGGTCCAGGCGTACCTCGTCGAAGCGACGGGTGTCGCGGAACGTCCGGTCCCGGCCGGCGGGCTCGACGAACCAGCCCCGCACCCGTCGACGGACGGCGTCGCGCAGCTCCGTGGGCGCCCCGTCGAGCTCGACGTCCCATCCGGTCGTCGAGCTCAGCAGCCGACCGAGGTCGTACAGGTCGCTGGCCCTCTTCTCCGGCTTGGAGCTGGCACGGAGCGTCACCGTCGTGGCCTTCATGGCCACCAGCCCGCCGGGACTGGCGACCGGGCGGTCCGACGCCGATGCCAGCGGCGACCCGTCCAGGTCGGACACGACGAGCAGGTCCAGCGTCGTGGCGGCGTCGTGGGCCCACGTGTGGGCCACGGCGTTGAGCTCCAGATCCGTCATGGGCTCCCCCGCCGACAGCAGATGGTCCACCAGCTGCTGGGCGTCCTGCTCGCCGACGTCGATCACGTCGAGGTCCAGCCGGCCGGGCATCAGGTACTGACCGCCGCCGGCGGCCGACAGCGCGACCGAGCGCAGCGCGGGGTCGTAGGAGTCGAGCCCACGGGCCAGCGCGTCGAGGTCCACGGTGGCGCGGTGCGGGACCCCGACGCGGCACAGCACGGCCAGCCCGCCGATCAGCCGGAACTCGGCAGGGAGCCCGGCGAGGACCTCGACCGAGCGCGCCGTGGTCCCGTCGGGTCGGCCCGTGAGGACCACCGTTGCCGTCACGTCGGGTCACCGTCGTCGGCGGCCCCGGGCACGACGCCCCAGTCCTCGACGATCTCCCGGCCACGGGCCGGGTCCTTGGCCAGACGCAGGGCGCACACCATCGGTGCCGCCACGTGCCACGGGTGATCGGCGTCGGGACCGAACCCGTCCAGCTCGGGGAGCCAGGTCACCGGCGACGGGCGCAGGAACGTCCGGGCCTCGCCGGAGGTGCCGAAGGCCGAGCGGACCCGCCGCAGCGCGCCGCGGCCGTGGAGGTAGCAGCGGGCGGGGAGCGACCCCGCCGCGGCGATGCGGGCGCCGCCGAGGGTCGCGGCGCGCTCGTCGACCCGGACCAGGGCGTCGGCGCCGAGGACCTCCACCACGTCCGGGAGGTCGGCCGGAACCGCCGTCCAGTCGTCGTCGGGCCAGTTGGCGGCGGTCTCCCAGAACAGGTCGGGCAGCAGCGGCAGGCGGCTGGTGCGGCCGATGAGGCCCTGCTCGGCGAAGCGGGCCACGACCTCCTGGGTCCCTCCGACGCTGCGACCGATGTCGGCGGCGACCGCCCGCGCCCGCACGGGATCGGCCGGGTGGCACAGGGCGTGCAGCGCGACCTCGAGCCCCAACGGGGTCCACGGAGACGCCGTCGCTCCCCTGCCGTCGCCTCCCCCAAGGGCGACGTCGGTCTCCATCCGCAGGCCGGGCACCCAGATCCGCAGATGACCCCGGCGGTCCAGCCATGACCAGCCGGCCTCCCGGAGGACGTCGCGCCCGGCGGCGCTGATGCGGTCGGCCACGACGATGGCGGGCGGCCGTGCTCCGCCGCGTCCCCCCTGTGCCGGCCCACCGCCGGACCCGACGAGCGCGGCCAGCTCGCCGGGGTGGGGATGGCTCCGCTCGACCACGTCCAGATCCAGCGCCACGCCGTCGACGGTGATCCGACCCCCGGGCGCGCTCACCTCGACGCCGGCGGAACGCAGGGCGTCCTGGACCTCACGCCCGACGGGCGTTCGTGACGTCACGAACATCGAACGCAGTGTACCTGCCTCCGAGCACGAAGGCGTTCGTGACGTCACGAACGACGAACGAGAGGGGCGCGGTCCCCGTGGATCCGCCGACCGGCGGCTGCGACGCTGATCGGAGAACTTCCCCCGTCGCATCCGACGGGACCGCCCCGGTCCCGCTCCACCTGCAGGAGTCCACCGTGGCCCAGATCCACACCGCCGAGCGAGCCGATATCGCCCCGCTCCCGCCCAGCCCGTCGCAGGACACCACGCCCTCCGGACCGGAGCAGCCGGCGAGCTACACCGTCACGCCCTGGTGGGACCCGGGCCTCGCCACCCGGGGCGTCGACCCCCGCGACCCGTACGTGGAGCGGTTCTGGCTGGGGACCCTCGGCCCCAGCACCGTGCTGCTGCTCCGACGCTTCGCCCGCGGCCTCGACGAGCACCCCGAGGGCTTCCGCGTCGGCGTCGTCGACACGTCCCTCGCCCTCGGCCTCGGTCGCGGCACGGGCCGCAACGCACCCATCACCCGGACCGTGAACCGCGCCGTGTCGTTCGACATGATGCGGCGGCCGGACCCTGGTCGCCTGGAGGTCCGCACCCACCTGCCGCTGCTGGGACCGCGACAGCTGCGCCACCTCCCGCCGCTGCAGCGCCGGCTCCACGACGAGTGGCTCCGCCGACGGACCGACTCCTCCCCACGCGCCGAGCCTGCATGACCGGTCGAGGCCGCTCCGCCGACCGGGGTCGGGCGGAGTCCTCGCGCAGAGCTCCGACTCAGTCGATCCGGTAGGCCACGCCCCGGCCCAGGACCTGCAGATCGACGCGGTCGCCGACCGCGACCGCCCCCGAGGACGACGACCAACGGGCCGGGACCTCGACGCCGTCGACGCCGAGCTCCACCGTGAGCTCGGGTCCGGCGAAGCGGACGTGGCGCACCGTCGCGGCGACGGTGCTCTCACCCGGACCGGCCGGGAGCGAGCGGCCGACCTGCTCGGGACGGACGAAGACCCGGACCGGTCCGAGGCCGGGCGGGTCGACGAGCGGGAGGTCGACCGGCACCCGACCCAGCGCGCAGCGGACCACGCCGGTCCCACTCCCCTCCCCCGAAGCCTCCGGCTCGCCGGCCTCCACCAGCTCGCCGTCGAGGACCACGGCATCGCCGAGGAACCCGGCCACCCAGAGGTCAGCAGGGCTCCGGTACAGCTGATCCGGCGCTCCGTGCTGGACGATCCGACCGTCGCGCATCACGGCCAGGAGGTCGGCCACCGACAGGGCCTCGTCCTGGTCGTGGGTCACCAGCACAGCGGTCGTGCCGCTGGCCCGCAGGAGCTCGGCGACCTCCAGGCGCAGCGACGACCGGAGCGACGCGTCGAGGGCGCTGAAGGGCTCGTCGAGCAGGACCACGTCGGGCGACGGGGCGAGCGCACGGGCGAGCGCCACCCGCTGCTGCTGACCTCCCGACAGCTCGTGCGGCCGGCGCGACTCCATGCCCGCCAGTCCGACGAGCTCGAGCATCTCGGCGACCCGCTCACGCCGCACGGGCTTGGGCGACCCGTGGAGTCCGAACGCCACGTTGCCCGCCACGTCGAGGTGGGGGAACAGCGCCCCCTCCTGCGGCACCAGCCCGACCCGCCGCTTCTCCGGCGGGACGTGGACGCCGGGCCCGTCGAGCAGCTCACCGCCGACGCGGACCGAGCCCTCGTCGGGTCGTTCGGTGCCCGCCAGCACCCGCAGCAGGGTCGTCTTGCCGCTGCCCGACGGACCGAGGATCGCGGTGAACGAGCCGACCGGGACGACCAGGTCCACGCCGTCGAGGGCCAAGGCCGGCGGCCGGACGTCGAAGGTCCGGCGCAGGCCCGACACCGCGACGGCGTCGCCTCGTGCCGGCTCCGGCCCGACGCCCTCCGGCTCGGCGCTCACGACGCCGTCCCTCGGCGGGAGGCCCGGTCACCCACGGTGCCGAGGAGCGCGGCGGGCAGCGCGGCGAGGAGCACGATGGCCACCGCGTAGGGCACGGCCCGGGAGCGGGAGAAGGAGCTGGTGTGGTCCCACAAGCGGGTGGCCACGGTATCGAACTCCGTCGGCCGCAGGAACAGCGTGGCAGGGAGCTCCTTCATGATCGTGAGGAAGACGAGGGTCGCGGCGACGCCCACCCCGGGTGCGATCAGGCGGGAGGTCACGGCCCACCACGTCGCCACCGGTCCGCGCCCGAGCGTGCGCGACACCTCCTCCAGAGCCGGAGGCACCTGGGCGACCGCGGACGCGAGCACGCCGAGAGCGAGCGACAGGAACAGGACGACGTACGCGAGCACGAGCAGCGGGATGCGCTGGTAGAGGCCGGGCGCGGCCCGGATGCCGAAGAACACGACGGCCAGCCCGACGACCACGCCCGGGAGCGCGTGCCCGGCGTACGCCGACGCGCTGGCCAGCCCCGAGACCCGACCCGGGTGTCGCACGACCAGGAACGCGACCGGCAGACCGAGCGCCACGACGGCGGCGGCTCCGATCGCTCCGACCTGGAGGCTGTTCAGGACGGCCGGGACCAGCTCGTCGAGGTCGGGGGTCCAGTCGCCCTGGGCGGCCCAGAACTGGAGGCCCCGGGCGGGGACCCCGAGGCTGAGGCCCAGCACGGAGAGCGGCACCAGGGCCGCCGGCCACCGGAGTCGGCCGAGCCTCAGCACCGGTTGGGGTCGGACCGGACCTGCGATCGTCCGGGCGGTCGGCGACCGACGTTCGAGCAGTGCGGCGACGGCGACGACGGCGATCGCCAGGGCGGCGAGGATGCACCCGAGCACCGCTGCGGTGGTGCGGTCGAAGCTGGCCCGGTACGCCCGGAAGATGGCGTGGGTCAGGACCCGGTAGCGCATGGTGGCCACCGCGCCGAAGTCGCTGAGGACGTAGAGGCCGACGAGCAGCGCTCCGCCGACGACCGCCAGGCGCACCTGCGGCAGGGTCACCCGCACGAAGGTGGAGAGGCGACCTCGGCCCAGGGTGCGGGACACGTCGCCGAGGGCCGGGTCGCAGCGGCGCAGCGCGGCCAGGGTCGGCAGGTACACGTACGGGTACGAGATCGTGATGAGGACGATCGCCGCCCCGTTGCGACCGGCGAGCTCGGGGCGCCACCCGATCCACCCCCACGCCGCCACGTAGGACGGCAGGGCCAGCGGGAGCGCGAGGGCCACCTGCCAGAACCGCCGCCCGGCGACGTCGGTCGACGCCACCATCCACGCCAGCCCGACGCCGAGGACCACGCAGCCGAGCGTGACCACGCCGGCCAGCTCGATCGAGCGCCAGGTCAGCTCCGCCGTCGCCGGACGTCGCAGGACGTCGACGGCGGCGCTCCACCCCTGCTCCCCAGATCGGACGCCGAGGTAGACGAGCGGAAGGGCCGCCACCCCGATCGCGACGAGCCCCGCGACGACGAGGGCCGCGGGCGGGCGCGACGATCGCCACCGGGCACGCCGCAGCCGCGGCGCACCCGGTGGCCGGGGACGCCGGCCCTCCGGCCGGCGTCCGGTCACCACGAGCGTGTCGGTCAGGAGACGTCCAGGCCGAGGTCGGCGAGCAGGGTCTGGGTCTCGGCGAGCGAGTCGAGATCGGTGAGGTCGATCTGCGGACCCTCCAGCTCGGCGAGGGCCGGGAGGCCCTGCGGACCGACGACACCACCCACGACCGGGTACTCCCAGGTCTCGGCCACGAAGTACTCCTGGCCCTCCTTGGACGTGAGGTAGTCGACGAGCGCCAGAGCGGCGGGGTTGTCCTCGCCCTTGGCGGTGATCCCCACGGCCGTGGCGTTCACGAGGCCGCCCGGATCGTCGCCGGTCGGGAACACGAGCTGGACGTCCAGCTCGTCCCGCGCCTCGTGGCGCGCCCAGTAGTAGTGGTTGATGAGCCCCACGCCGATGTCGCCGGCGTTGACCGCCTCGAGCACGTCGCCGTTGCTCTCGATCGACGTGTCGACGCCGTTGGCCTGCATCTCCTCGAGCCAGGTCCGGGCGGCGTCGTCGCCCTCGCTGACGCGGAAGCCGGTGACGAAGGCCTGGAAGCCGGCGTTGCCGGGCACGACCGCGACCTGGCCCTCGTAGGCCGGGTCGGTCAGGGCGGCCACGCACTGGGGCACCTCGTCGACGACGTCGGGGTTGTACGCGATCACCCGGGAGCGCCCGGTCACGCCGACCCACAGGTCGTCCTCGCCGGGCTGGAACCGCTCCTGCACGCGGTCCACGATCTCGTCGGGCAGCGGAGCCATCAGGCCCTCCTTGGCCAGCGCCCCGACCGCTCCGACCTCCTGGGAGTAGAAGACGTCGGCCGGGGACGCGGCGCCCTCCTCCAGCAGCTGGGCACCCATCTCGGCGGAGCTGCCGTAGCGGACGTCGACGGTGACCCCGGTCAGCTCGCTGAAGCGGTCGATCATCGGCTGGATCAGCTCCTCGTCACGCCCCGTGTAGAGCGTGACGCTCCGACCCGCGAGCGACGGATCCGCCGTGAAGGACACGGCCTCTCCCTCGGCGGCGACGCCGGGGGCGGACAGGTCGAGGTCCGCGGTCGAGATGCCGGGGTCCGGGCAGGGACCACCGGCCCCCGCGGCGTCGTCGACAGTGGTCGTGGTGCCGTCGGCGGGCTCGTCGTCGCTGGTGCACGCGGCGACGAGAGCCAGGGCGGGCACCGCCAGCACGGCGAGCCATGGGCGCAGGGTTCGGGGCATCGGACTACCTCTCTGACGACGACGGGCGCCGCACACGTGATCGGATCGGTCAGCACACCACGGGTTGGAAGGCACGCCTCACCCGCGGGTCCGACAGAGTAGGACCTGAGAGGTCGCCGGGTCCCGGCAGGGTGCGGGCGATCGCCGGCGGTCGGGCGCGACGCTCCGGATGCACCCGGTCGGTCCACTGGCCCCCGGGCGCGACGACGCCCCCCGCACCGGCGGGGGCATGCAGAGGCAGACCCGACCCGACGATCAGGAGTCGTCGGCGTCCTCGGCCTCGACGGCGTCGTCGTCCTGACCCGGGCCGGAGCCGTCCGGCCAGCCCTCGAGGAGCGCCAGGAGCGTCCGGACGCCGAAGCCCGTCGCCCCCTTGGACTGCTCGCCGTCGGGCTCCTGGAGGTAGGCCGGACCGGCGATGTCGAGGTGCGCCCACGGGATGCCCTCGCCGACGAAGTCACGGAGGAACAGGCCGGCGGTCAGCGTGCCGCCCCACGGCTGCGAGGAGATGTTCTTGATGTCGGCGACCTGGCTGTCGAGGCGCGACCGGTAGTCGTCGGGCAGCGGCAGCGGCCACACCCGCTCCCCTGCCGTGGCCGCTGCGTCGGCCACCCGGGACCGGAAGTCGTCGTCGTTCGACATGAGCCCGGCGATGCGGTCCCCGAGCGCCACGAGGCACGCTCCGGTGAGGGTGGCCAGGTCCACGATCGCGGCCGGCTCCTCCTCGGAGGCCAGCACCAGCGCCTCGCCGAGCACGAGGCGACCCTCGGCGTCGGTGTTCAGCACCTCGACCGTCGTGCCGTTGCGGGCGGTGTAGACGTCGCCCGGGCGCTGGGCCTGGCCGTTGATCATGTTGTCGGTCATGGGGGTGAAGCTCACGACCCTGACCGCGACGTCGAGCGCGGGCAGCGCGCACATCGCCCCGATGACCGCGGCGGCACCGCCCATGTCGTCCTTCATGTCCATCATCGACGCCGCCGGCTTGAGGGACAGGCCGCCCGAGTCGAACGTGATGCCCTTGCCCACCAGGGCGATCGTCGGCGTGTCCTCGGTCGCCCCGTCCGGCTCGTAGGTCAGCTTCACGAGGCGCGGCTCGATCGTCGACCCCTGGTTGACCGCCAGGATCCCGCCGAGCCGCTCCGCCCGGATCGCCTCCAGGTCGAGGACCTCGGCGGTGAGGCCCGCGTCGGTCGCTCGCGCCGCGGCCCGATCGGCGAAGACCGGCGCGGTGAGGGTCCCTCCGGGGGTGTTGACCAGGTCCCTGGCGAAGCACACCGCGGAGGCGACGGCCGTGCCGGCCGCCACCCCGTCGCGGGCGGTCCGGACCGCGGCGTTGTCGTCGCCGACGACCAGGGTCACCGCGGACAGGCCGGGGGTGACCTTGTCGGGCGAGCGGAGGTCGTCGAACCGGTACCCGCCGAGCACCAGGCCCTCGGTGAGCGCCCGGGCCGCGGCGGCGAGGTCCGTCCCCAGGTCCTCGGGGAGCTCGAACGCGCCGCGTCGGTGCTTGGGCACGGCGCGGGCGAAGGCGGCCGCTCCCCGACGGAGGGCGTTGCCCACGTCGGTGCCCCTGGAGCCCGACGGGCCGAGGCCCACGACGACCGTGGCCCGGTCACCGTCGTCGAAGGTGGCGACGGAGCCCACCGAGCCGGTGAAGCCGGCCCGGTCGAGGGCCGCCTTCCGCACGCCGGGCACCCGGTTCAGCTTGTCGCTGTGGGCGACGACGGCGACCGCCGTGGCGCCTGCGGGAGTGGTCTTGGCCACCTTGACGTCGATCGGATCGGCCACGGTCGGGCTCCTGTGCTCTCGGTTCGGGTTGTCGTGCGTTCGGACTGGGCTGTCGGGGGTTCGGGCTGTCGGGGGTTCGGCTGCTCTGCCGGGACGGGCTCCGCTTCGGGGAGATCAGCCGGGATCGACCGATCGGGTCGGGCGCGAGGTGCCCTCCTGCCACCGGGCCAGCGCCCAGAGGAGGTCCGACAGGCGGTTCAGGTACGGCACCACGAACGAACCCTCGTCCGCGGCGGCGAGCGCGGCCCGCTCGGAACGCCGGACGACCGTGCGGGCGACGTCGAGGTGGGCGGCGACCACGGTCTCGCCCGGCACCACGAACTCGCGTGGCGCCTCGAAGCGTCCGGTGACGTCGTCGATCGTCTCCTCGAGCGACGTGACCATGTCGGGCGTCACCATCGTGGTCCCCGCCGACAGCTTGTGGCGGTTGCCCGGCGCGGTCGCGAGCTCCGCCATGGCCACCCAGAGGTCGCGCTCGATCCCGACGAGGAGCTGCACGAGCTCGTCCGCGTCGGCCGCCAGGTGCGCACCGCCGGGGACCGCCGCCGCGGCGTGGGCCCGGGCGAGGCCGATGGCGGACTGCGCCTCGTCGACGTCGCCGTAGGCCGCCGGACGGGGATCGTCCTTGCGGACCCGGCCTCCGTACAGCAGTCCGGTGGTGCCGTCGTCGCCCGTGCGCGTGTAGATGTCCATCTGCCCCGGAGACTACCGAGCCGCCCACCGACCCGTTCCGATCCCCGGCGGTCCAACCGGCTCGGAGGGTGACGGGGTGCGACGGGTAGCATCGTCGGACCTATGGCGACGCCTTCTGACTCTCCCTACCTGGCCGCGATCGCGGACCGTGTCCTCGTCTACGACGGGGCCGCGGGCACGTGGCTGCAGGAGCAGGACCTCACCATGGAGGACTACGGCACCCCTGAGCTCGAGGGCTGCCCGGAGATCCTCGTGGAGACCCGGCCCGAGCTGATCCGCCAGATGCACGCCGAGTACCTCGAGGCCGGGGCCGACGTCATCGAGACCGACACCTTCGGCGGCATGCGAGCGACGCTCAGCGAGTACGGCCTGGGCGACCGCACCGTCGAGCTCAACCGCATGGCCGCGGAGATCGCCCGATCGGTCGCCGACGAGTACTCGACGCCCGACAAGCCGCGCTTCGTGGCCGGATCCATCGGCCCGGGCACCCGCTTCGCGTCCCTCGGCCAGGTCCGCTACGCCGAGCTCCGCGACCAGGTCGCCGAGCAGGCGCTCGGTCTGCTGCAGGGCGGCGTCGACGTGCTGCTCCTGGAGACGCAGTTCGACCTGCTCGGGATCAAGGCCGGCATCAACGGCTGCCGTGCCGCCATGGCCGAGGTCGGTCGCGAGGTCCCGATCCAGACCCAGGTGACCATCGAGCTGACCGGCCGGATGCTACCGGGGACCGAGATCGGCGCCGCCCTCGTGGCGCTGGACGCCATGCGGCCCGATGTCATCGGCATCAACTGCGCCACCGGGCCCGAGGAGATGGGCGAGCACATCCGCCACCTCGCCCAGCACTCCCGCATCCCGATCTCGGTGCTGCCCAACGCCGGTCTGCCATCGGTGGTCGACGGCCACATGCACTACGACCTGACCGCCGAGGACTTCGTCGCGTTCCAGCGTCGGTTCGTCGAGGAGTTCGGCGTGAACGTCGTCGGGGGCTGCTGCGGGACGACCCCGGAGTACATCCGCCAGCTCGCCGACGCGGTCGCCGAGATCACGCCGGCCGAGCGGACGCCGGTCTTCGAGCACGGCCTGGCGTCCATCTACTCGCCAGTGACGCTGGGCTCCGCCGACGCCGGTGAGGGTCCGGAGGGATCCGGAGCGCCGACCGGCGCGACCAACCTCATCATGATCGGCGAGCGCACCAACGCCAACGGCTCCAAGAAGTTCCGCGAGGCCATGCTCGAGGGCGACTGGGACACCTGCGTCCAGATGGCCAAGGACCAGGTTCGGGAGGGCTCCGCCGTCCTCGACGTGTGCGTCGACTACGTCGGCCGCGACGGCACGGCGGACATGGACGAGATCGCCCAGCGCTTCGCCACGCAGAGCTCGGTCCCCTTGGTGCTCGACTCCACCGAGCCGCAGGTCATCGAGGCCGGCCTGAAGTGGGTCGGCGGCCGGGCCGTCCTGAACTCCGCCAACCTCGAGGACGGCGAGGGCGAGGGGTCGCGGTTCGACCGGATCATGACGCTGGCCCGCACCTACGGCGCCGCGGTCATCTGCCTGCTCATCGACGAGGAGGGCCAGGCCCGCGACGTCGAGTGGAAGATGAGGGTCGCCCACCGGATCCACGACCTGGCGATCGAGCGCTACGGGTTGGAGCCCCAGGACCTGATCTTCGACGCCCTGACCTTCCCCCTCTCCACCGGCGACGACGACCTCCGCCACGACGGCATCGCCACGATCGAGGCCATCCGCCGCATCAAGGCCGAGCTGCCCGGCGTGAGCACCACCCTCGGCCTCTCCAACGTGAGCTTCGGTCTCTCGCCGGCGGCGCGCCACGTGCTCAACAGCGTGTTCCTCCACGAGTGCACCCAGGCCGGTCTGGACTCGGCCATCGTGCACGCCTCCAAGATCCTGCCGCTCAGCCGCATCCCCGACGAGCAGCGCGACGTCTGCCTCGACCTCATCTGGGACCGCCGCGGCGCCGAGGGCACCCTGTCGGACGGCGACGCCGCCTACGACCCGCTGACCAAGCTGCTCGAGGTCTTCTCCGACGTGCAGGTGACGGAGTCGGTCCAGGAGGACCGCTCCGGCTGGCCGATCGAGCAGCGGCTCAGCCAGCGCATCATCGACGGGGACCGCGAGGGCCTGGTCGACGACCTCGACGAGGCCATGGCCGCCGGCCTCACGCCGCTCGAGATCATCAACGACGTCCTGCTGGCCGGCATGAAGGTCGTCGGCGACCTGTTCGCCACCGGCGAGATGCAGCTGCCGTTCGTGCTGCAGTCCGCCGAGACAATGAAGATGTCGGTCAGCCACCTCGAGCAGTTCATGGAGAAGGCCGACGACGACTCCGGGAAGGGCCGGATCGTGCTCGCCACGGTCAAGGGCGACGTCCACGACATCGGCAAGAACCTCGTCGACATCATCCTCACCAACAACGGCTACGAGGTGCACAACCTCGGCATCAAGATCTCCATCACGGAGATGATCGACAAGGCCCTCGAGGTGAAGGCCGACGCGATCGGCATGTCGGGCCTGCTCGTGAAGTCGACGCTGATCATGCGCGACAACCTCGAGGAGCTCAACGAGCGCGGCCTGCAGGACATCCCGGTCCTTCTCGGCGGCGCCGCCCTCACGCGCACCTACGTCGAGCGTGACCTCCGAGAGGTGTACGAGGGTCGGCTCTTCTACGGCAAGGACGCCTTCGAGGGGCTCCGGGTCATGGACCGCCTCGGCGAGATCCGGCGCGGCGAGGACGACGACCCGGCATGGGGACGCGAGCCCGGAGGCCGCGACATCCCGTCCCGCACCACCCACCAGGACGTCGACGACGACGTCGAGCTCCCGGCCCGTTCGCCCGAGGTCATCTCCGACAACCCGGTCTTCGTCCCTCCGTTCACCGGCTCCAAGGTCGTGAAGGGCATCCCGATCGACGACATCGCCGGCTTCGTCAACCCGACGGCGCTCTACCGCAACCAGTGGCAGTTCCGCCCCGAGAAGCGCGCCGACGGCACCGTCGAGACCGACGACGAGTTCAAGGAGAGGCTGCGGCCGATGTTCCGCGAGCAGCTCGCCGCGGCCAAGGCCGAGGGCCTGCTCAACCCGCAGGTGGTGTACGGCTACTTCCCCGCCAACGCGGACGGCGACGACCTGGTGATCTGGTCCGACGAGTCACGCTCGAGCGAGATCGCCCGGTTCCACTACCCCCGGCAGCGCAAGGAGCCGTTCCTGTGCATCGCCGACTTCTTCCGTCCGCTCCCGGGTTCGGCTGAGGGCGCCGGCGAGATCGACTACGCGGCCTTCCACATCGTGACGATGGGCGAGGCGATCTCCGAGCGCACCGCGGAGCTGTTCGCCGCCGACAAGTACCAGGACTACCTGCTGCTGCACGGCCTGGGCGTGGAGATGGCCGAGGCCCTGGCGGAGTACTGGCACCGTCGCATCCGGGAGGAGTGGGGCTTCGCCGACGAGGACCCCACCGGCGCGGATGCCGCGGTCCCGTCCCCGGGAGCGCTCAACGGCCTGTTCCGCCAGCGCTACCGGGGCGGGCGCTACTCGTGGGGCTACCCCGCCTGCCCCGACCTCGAGGACAACGAGACGGTCGCCCAGCTGCTGGGGGCGGAGCGGATCGGGGTGACCTGCGACGAGGACACCGGGTTCCAGTACCAGCCGGAGCAGACCACGTCCGCGCTCATCTGCCACCACCCGAGGGCCAAGTACTTCGTCGCCCGCTGATCCGAGGAGGACGCCCGGCCGACGGTCGGGCTACTTCACCTGCGGGCGGCTCATGTACCAGAGGTAGGGGTACAGCGCCGGCGGCGTCGTGCGGTCGTCGTAGACGCTCCCGCCGATGGCTCCCGTGTCGCGCACGGCGCGGGACATGGCCAGAGCGTCGTCGACGGTCATCCCCGTCCCCTCGCCCCCGATCGGGTGCACCGGCAGGTTCGGTCGGCCGGTCAACGTCCGGAGCCGGGTCACCGACTCGGCCGTGTAGCGGTACGGATCACCCCACTCCGGGAAGCTGCCGGCCCGTCGGTAGCTCCAGTACGCCATCGGCATCCAGGCGTCGACGTAGTTCGACAGCTCGCGGTACGGGAAGTTCGGCCACCACGAGCGGTTCAGGCCCTCCCAGATCACCGGGGTGACGGGGATGGCCGCCATCGGGACGTCGGGGTGCAGCATGCGGAGGAACTTGACCTCGACCAGCAGCTTCTCGGTCCGGTCCGCGACGTTCGGGTTGTCGGTCGACTCGATGTCGATGCCCATGCCGTCGACGCCGAGGGCGACCATGGCCGACAGCCGTGTGACGTCGAGCTTGGTGTCGACGAACTGCGGCAGGTACCAGCCCACGACCTTCATGCCCCGACCGTGCGCCCGGGCGATGATCCGACGCAGCAGCGCCTCGTCCAGGACGGTCGCAGGGTGCCGGTAGGTGGATGTCTGGATGTACAGGGTCTGGACTCCGGCGTCGGCCAGGCGGTCGACGGAACCGACCCCGAACGGCGCCGAGCCGTTGGTGAAGGTGGGCGACCAGTCCCAGACGTCCCACCAGGCCCCGAGGCCCTTGAACGGGATCGTCCGCACCGGGTCGGGACCGTTGAACGTGCGGCCGGCACCGGGGAGGCAGGCCGCCGTGACGAGCACCGACGCGGCGAGGACCGCGAAGAGGGCGAGGGAACGACGGCGCAGCACGTCGCCACGCTATCGGCCGTCCGACGGCGGGCCACCGGTGACATCGCCGTCACCCGTCTCCCCGTCCGGCAAAGCCACCGTTCCGTTACGGTCACGCCATGGACGCAGGACGGGACAGATCGTGACCGGGAGCACCGTCGACCGGAGCCGGCTCGCCGGCCTCATGGCCGCCGAGGAGGCGACCTTCGTGGCCCGAACGCCGCGCTCGGCCGAGCTGCACGAGCAGGCGCGTCGCTCGCTCCTGGCGGGTGTCCCGATGAGCTGGATGACGAGGTGGCCGGGCCCGTACCCGGTCGTCGTGGACGAGGCGTCGGGCGCCCGCTTCACCGACGTCGACGGCAACACCTACATCGACCTGTGCCTGGGCGACACGGGTGCGATGACCGGCCACTCGCTCCCCGCGACCGTCGCCGCCCTCGAACGCCAGGCGCCCCGCGGCATCACGACGATGCTGCCGTCGGCCGACGCCATCGCCGTCGGCGACGAGCTGCGCTCGCGGTTCGGCCTGCCGCTGTGGCAGATCGCCATGTCGGCCACCGACGCCAACCGATTCGCCCTGCGGATCGCTCGCCACGCCACCGGCCGTCGCAAGGTCCTGGTGTTCGACTGGTGCTACCACGGCACGGTCGACGAGGCGCTCAACGTCCTCGGCGACGACGGCACCGTCGTGCCCCGTCCCGGCAACCTGGGGTGGGCGACCGACCCGTCGCTGTCGGTCGAGGTCGTCCAGTTCAACGACGTCGACGCTCTGGAACGGGTGCTCTCGACCGGCGAGGTGGCTGCGGTGCTGGCGGAGCCGGCCCTGACCAACATCGGGATCGTGGCGCCCGAGCCGGGATTCCACGACGCACTCCGCCGCCTCACCCGCGACACCGGCACCGTGCTCATCATCGACGAGACCCACACGATCTGCTGCGGGCCGGGAGGGGCGACACGGGAATGGGGGCTGGACCCCGACATGTTCGTGATCGGCAAGCCGATCGGTGGCGGCGTCCCGTGCGCCGCCTACGGGATGACCGAGGACCTCGCGGCCCGGGTGATCGACGTCGTCGACGGTCCCGACAGCGACGTCGCCGGCATCGGCGGCACGTTGACCGCCAACGCGCTGTCGCTGGCGGCGGTGCGAGCCACCCTGGGATCAGCGCTGCGGGCCGAGGACTTCGCCGTCGCGGTGCCGCTCGCCGAGGCGTGGGCCGCCGGGGTCCAGGGGGTCATCGACGAGCACCGGCTGCCGTGGACGGTGAACCGGCTGGGCTGCCGGTCCGAGTACTGGTTCTGCCCCGCACCGCGCAACGGGGCCGACGCCGCGGCGGCCGTCGACCACGACCTCGACGCCTTCCTCCACCTCTGGTGCCTCAACCGCGGGATCCTGCTGACCCCGTTCCACAACATGGCGCTCTTCTGCCCGTCGCACACCGAGGCCGACGTCGAGCACCACACCGCCGTCTTCGCCGACGCCGTGGCCGCCCTCGTGAGCTGAGCACCACTGCCCGTCCCCGAACCGGTTCTGAGGCAGGGTCAGGAGCGAGGGCGGGGCAGGCTCTGGACCAGCTCCAGCGCCGGGGCGAAGAGGTCGCCCAGCTCGGCCACGCGCGTGAGCACGTCCTCGATGCGGAACACGAGCGGGGCGTCGCCGTCGGCCGCCGCCGTGACCTCGTCCCAGGTGACGGGCGTCGACACGGTCGGCAGCGGGCGGGCCCTCATCGAGTACACGCAGACCGTGGTCTTGTGGTGGGCGTTCTGGGACCAGTCGACGAAGACCTTCCCCGGCCGCTCGACCTTCGCCATCGTGGTCGTGACGCCCCTCGGACGTCGCCGCTCGAGCATCTGTCCCACGGCCAGGGCGAACGACGAGCAGTGCTCGTGGTCCGAGCGGTCCGGGCCGGTGTCGTTGAGCGGCACGTACACCTGCATGCCCTTGGAGCCCGAGGTCTTGACCACGCAGTCGAGGTCCGCCGCGGCGAGGATCTCCCTGATCTCCAACGCCAGCTCGGCGCACTCGGGGATCGCCGTGCCCGGCCCCGGGTCCAGGTCGAACACGCACATGGTCGGGTGGTCGAGGTCGTCGGACCGGGCCATCGGGGCGTGCAGCTCCAGCGCCGCCAGGTTCGCGGCCCACACGAGCGCCGCCGGCTCGTCGAAGCGGCAGTAGCGCAGCTCGCCCTTCCGGTCGCCGGGCCCGACCGCCGTCGGGAGCCAGTCGGGCCGGTGCGTGGGGCACCGCTTCTCGAAGAACGACTTGCCGTCCACGCCGTTCGGGTACCGGCGCATGGTCATGCAGCGGCCGGCGGTGTGGGCGACCATGACGTCCGCGATCCGACCGTAGTAGTCGATCACCTCCGCCTTGGTGGTCCCCGCCTCGGGGTAGAGCACCTTGTCCAGGTTGGTGACCGACAGGGTCCGACCGTCGATGCGGACCGGGGTGCCGTCGGCCATGGGTGTCCTGCGTCCGTGCTCGATCCGCGCCGCGGATCAGGCCGACTTGCGCGCCGGGGACTTCTTGGCCCCGGCCTTGGCCGCCGGCTTCTTGGCCGGCGCCTTGGCCGCACGCTTCTTGGCGGTCGACTTCTTTGCTCCCGCCGTCGCTCCCCCTCGCTTGGCGGCGGCCTTCCGGGTCGGCTTGGCGGCGGGTGCGTCGTCGTCCTCGTCGGACGCCGCGTCGTCGGATCCGCCCGTGCTGGGATGGCGACCACGGGCCTCCCGGGCCGCAGCGACCGACGCCTCGAGAGCGGCCATGAGGTCGATGACCTTGTCCTCCTCGGGCCCCTCGACCGCGGCGATGACCCGCTCCTCCCCCGCGTCCTTCGCGTGGATGAGGTCCATCAGCTCCTCGCGGTAGCCGTCGTGGAACTCCGACGGCTGGAACTCCGCCGACAGCGACTCGATCAGCTGCTCGGCCATCGTCAGCTCACGGTCGGAGATCTCGACGTCGGAGAGCTGGTCGAACTCGGGGATCTCGGTCGCGGGGTTGATCTCGTCCTCGTAGACCATCATCGACAGGACCAGTCGGCCCTCCCGGGGACGCATCACCGCGACGTACTGCTTGGCCCGCATCACGAACCGGGCGATGGCCACCTTGCCGGCCTGCTCCATGGCCTCCACGAGGAGGCTGTAGGGCTTGCCCGCCCGGTCGTCAGGAGCCACCCAGTAGGCGCCGTCGAAGTACATCGGGTCGATGGAGTCCAGGTCGACGAACTCCTGCAGGTCGATCGTGTGCGTCGCCCGGGGCTGGAGGGACGCCAGCTCGTCCTCGGTCACGAGCACGTAGCGGCCCTTGGAGATCTCGTAGCCCTTGGCGATCACGTCGGCTGGGACCTCGGAGCCGTCCTCGGCGTTGACCTTGCGGGTCCGGATCCGGGCGCCGTTGCGCGTGTCGATCTGGTTGAACCTGACCGATCGCTCGGTGACCGCAGAGAACAGCTTCACGGGGATGTTGATCAGCCCGAAGCTGATCGATCCGCTCCAGATGGCACGTGGCACGGGGGCGCTCCTTCAGATGACCGCTCCGTCCGCGGTGTCTCCAGTATCGGTCGCGACGGGCCCGGATTCCATCATTTGGGCCCCGGAGCCGGGGCGCATTTGGGCCCGGGGCCCGGTGCGTCAGGACGACTCCGGCCAGTCGACCTCCGCCCACACCGCCTTCGACGTCCGTCCGAGCACGACCCCCCACTGGACCGAGAGAGCGGAGACGACGAGGAGGCCACGTCCGTTGGGCTGGTCCGGGGGCGGGTCGGCCGGAACCGGCATCCGAGAGGGCTGCGGATCCGACACGACCACGAGCACGCTGCGCTCACCGAGCTCGATGTCGACCGTCATCCAACCCGGCGCGTGCTCCTCCACGTTGCTGGCGAGCTCGTCGACCAGGAGGACGACGTCCGCGATCGCAGCGGCCGGGACGCCGGCCGAGCGCAGCTCGTCCTCGGTCCATCGCCGGAGGCGGGCCAGCGACGTGGGCGTCGTGTCGCCGGTGAAGCCGTCGGACCGACCGGTCAGGCAGCTCACCACCGACTCCAGGCGGCGACGCCAGTCGAGGTCGGCGACGTCGTCGTCGGGCGCGGCGTCGGGAGGGTCCACGCCGACGGGAGTCCGTCCCCGGTGCACCACGGCGATCGCCCGGTTCGGATCGACCGCGCGGAGACCGGCGACCCTGGCGCGCAGCTTCTCGGCGTCCCCGTCGGTGGCCTCGACCTCGATCTCGGTCACCGGGTCCTGGGCGAGGTCGGCGCCGATTGACCAGGACGCGATGTGGGCGGGAGCGTGCCGACCGACCGGGCTCGAGGGGCGGTCCCCGGGAGCGTCGGCGCGCTGCTCGGGGCGGGAGGGTCGGCTGTCGTTGCGGGGTGAGGTGGTCTGGTGCATCGTCGCTCGTGGCGCCGGAACCGTCCCGTGACGACCCGACGGCGCCGGGATCCTCGTACCCCGACTCACCTCGGTCGAAACCCGCCCCGTCCCCCGTTGGCCCGACGGCACGGCCGCTCCCACCGCGGCAGACCGGGCCCCTGTGGCCGCTCGTCAGGCGCCGGCCAGGACCGCCCGGGCCACGAGGTCGGTGCCGAACGCGGTGAGGATCGCAAGGTAGAGCAGGCCGGTCGCCGCCATGACCGCCGAGTAGTACCGCTCCTCCAGCGCCTTGCGGGTGACGACGACCAGGACGATCGTCGTGACCGCGCAGGCCAACCAGAACCACCCGAGCATGCCGCCGTAGCCGTCGTCGATCGTGCCGTTGAGCACCGAGACCATCCCGACGGGCACGAGCAGCAGCGCCACCTCCGGGAACCACGTCCAGCCGACCCAGCGGACGAGCTCGTTCAGCGGGGCGCGTGGCAGGCCGGGCTGGGTCAGGTACCAGTGCCCGAGCAGCATCGCATCGGTGACGCTGCCGAGGAACGCCGCTCCGACCAGGGTCCGGGCGATCCCCAGCCAGGCCGGGCCTCCCGCGTCGATCCCACCGGCGACCAGGCCGACCACGCCGATCGCAGGGGCCACCAGGTCGAGGGCGGGCGGGAACTCGGGGGCCGACCCGTCGAAGGTCTGCTCGGTCCGCTCGATGCCCGTCATCTGCTCGACCCGGCTGGAGCGGGCCTGGGTGCGCTCGCGCTGCAGCCGCACCCCGGCCGAGCGGCGCGCCACCGACACCCACAGGGCCACCGCCGCAGCGATCACCACCCCGGCCGAGGCGATGTCGCGCACCACGGCCGGGTCGTAGCGCAGCCCGGCCACCAGCGCCCCGAGCGCCAGCAGGCCGTACGTGCCGCGGAGCAGCCAGCCGTAGCCGAGCGAGACCTCACGGCGGCGGGTGGTCACCCACAGGAAGGCGAGCCCCCCGGTCGCCCACTGGAGCAGGAACGTGGCGACGTTGAGCGACATCGGCCGGGGAACCTACCGCGCCGACCGGCCGGGACCCTCACGCACGCGACCTCCGCGCACGCCGACCGCTCGCGTCCTGTGTTGATGAGCCACGATGCCGACGACGCACGGTGCCCAGACCCACGGTGCCGCCGACAGCCGGGGCCGCCGTCAGGGACGGCGGTCGACCTCGGCCCAGACCCACTTGCCGCCGCCGTCGCGCACGACTCCCCATCGCCGGGCGATCGAGGCCACGATCGAGATCCCGCGTCCGTCCGGACCCTCGTGCGGTCCCGGACGCGGCACGGGCTCGGTCGGGTCGTCGTCGCGGACCTCGACCCGGATCACCGACGACGACACCACCACCCGCACCAGGAAGGGACTCGTGGCGTGCAGGACCGCGTTGGTCGCGAGCTCCGAGGTGACCAGCGCCAGGTCCTCGGCCGCCCGACCCTGCACGGCCGCCGCCTCGACGGCGAACCGCCGGGCACGCGCCACCTCGCGTCGGTCCGCCCGGAAGCTCTGCTCGCGGACCAGCGCGTCGGTCACTGCGGTCCGAACGGCTTCCGTGGCGCGGCCGAACGGCGATCGCGACCTGATCGGGTCGGCGGTTCTGCAGTCGGGTGGGCCATGGACGCTCGGGCGCTGGGCGGGGTGCTGGAGGGTTGATGGTCGACCACGGTCGGTCGGACCGGGTGGCGGGACCGTACCCCGCTCGAAGCCGGTTCAACCATCCAACGCCGTCACACCTGGACGAGCGACCGATCGGCGTGGTTCAGGCGGACCGCACCCGACCCGTCGGCCACGACGATGTCCTCGAGCCGGAAGCCGAAGCGGCCCGGCAGGTAGATCCCGGGCTCGATGCTGAACGCGTTCCCGGCCACCAGCTCCTCGGCGTTGCCCTCGACGACGTACGGGTCCTCGTGCTCCTCGACCCCGATGCCGTGGCCGGTGCGGTGGACGAAGTGCTCGCCGAGTCCTGCGCCGGCGATCACGTCGCGGGCCGCTCGGTCGACGGCGGCCGCGCTGGTCCCGACCGCGACGGCGTCGACGGCGGCCTGCTGGGCGGCGCGAAGGACGTCGTAGACCTCGGCCGCCTCCCGCGTCGGCGACCCGGTCCACACGCACCGCGTGATGTCGGAGCAGTAGCCGACGCCGACGGCGTCGGCCATGGTCCCGCCGAAGTCGCAGAGGACGACCTCGTCCGGGCCGATCACCCGTGGCCCCGGCTCGTGGTGGGGGCTGGCCGCGTTCTCGCCGGCAGCCACGATCGCGAAGTTGACGCGCTGGTGGCCGCGCTGGACGAGACGCCGCCCGAGATCGGCGGAGACCTCGGCCTCGGTGCGGCCGACGAGCGGGACCTCCCCGATCTGCAGCTCGTGCGCCACCGCGTCGGCAGCGGCCGCGGCGGCACCGAGGGCGGCGACCTCGGCGTCGTCCTTCACCGCCCGCAGCGCGACGGTGACCTCCGACGCGCGGCCGAAGCGGGCCAGCGGTCTCGCCCGCTGGAGGTCGATGAGGAACCGGGCCCAGGTCCGGTCGCCCACGGCCACGGTCGACGCCGAACCGATGAGGTCGGCGACGACGGCGATCGGGTCCTCGGTCTCGCCCCACGGTCGAAGGTGGAACAGCCCGGGCCGCTCGGTCACCCGCGGCGCCTCCAGGGCCGGGACGACCAGGGTGGCGTCGCCGTCCTTCGGCACGACCAGCATCGTCAACCGCTCGAGCGGCATGGCCTCGTACCCGCACAGCCACGGCAGGTCCGCACCCACCGACAGGGCCAGCACGTCGACCCCGAGCCGGACCATCCGCTCGCGGACCCGGTCGAAGCGGTCCGGGAAGGGGTCCATCTCAGGCGGCGTCCAACGCCCGGTACACCGCGTCGACGAGGTTGACCCGACGGAACGACAGGGCCGTGTCGGCGTCGAGGCCGGCGTTGAACAGGACGGCGAGCACCAGCCCGGCGTCCGGGTCGGCCATCGCGAAGCTGGTGCCGCCCTGACCCGCGTGGCCGAACGCCCGGTCCGACGGACGATCGCCGAAGAAGTGCGAGGACAACGGCGTCATGAACCCGAGGCCGAACCCGGCGTCGCGACCCAGGGTGACGTCGTGGTTGAGGGGCAGTCGGGCGGTGGTGGCGTCGACGACAAGCTCCTGCGGGAGCACCACGTCCGCGCCGTCGAGGTCCCCGAGGAGCCCCTGGTAGAAGGTGGCCATGGCGCTCATGGTCCCGTAGGTGCCGAAGGCCGGGTTCCACTCGCACGCGGTCTCGGGTCCGACCTCGGCGAGCAGCGGCACGGGCTGGTCCATGGTGAGGTCGAACGTGGCCGAGATGCGGTCGTGCAGCCGGTCGAATCGCTCGTGGTCGAAGCGCACCACCAGGTCGTCGGGGTCGACTCCGTACGGCTCGAGCACCGCCCGCTCGACGTAGGCGTCGTAGGGCTGCTCCGTCAGCGACTCGATGGCCTTGCCCAGCAGGTACCAACCGCCGAACTCGCCGTAGGCGCGGTCGACCCCGAAGCGCCACGCCGTCGGCGGCTCGGAGGCCACGAGCCAGCCCTCGCGGCTGCGCTCGGGCAGGATCCGGGCGAGCACCGTGTTCAGGACGTGCAGTCCGGCCGTGTGGCCGAGCACCTGCTCGATCGTCCGCTCCGCGATCCACGGAGCGCCGAGGACGTCCAGGCCGTCGACCACGTCGCCGAGGCGGTCGTCGAGGCTGAGCTCGCCCTCGGCGACCAGGCGGAGCGTGGCGACGGCGACGAGCGGCTTGGCCGTGCAGTACAGCGCCGACAGCGTGTCGGTGCGGAACGGCTCCCGCAGGTGGGTGCGACCGATCGCGGTGTCGAGGACGCACTCGCCGTCGGCGACCACGACGAGCTGGGCCGCCGTGTGGAAGAAGCCCTCGGCGGCCTCGTCGGTGATCCGGTCGACGAGTTCGACGAACGACTCGGAGATGATCCCGTCGGCGGCGATGTCAGGCACGCTCCGACCGTACCGCCGCCCGGACCAGCACCCGACCTCAGGCGGTGCCGGCCTGCTCGGCCAACAGGGCCTTGGCGACGGCTGCGACCTGGATCTCGTCGGTGCCGGCGTAGATCTGCAGGACCTTGGCGTCCCGGGCCAGCTGCTCGACCTCGAACTCGGCCATGTAGCCGTTGCCGCCGAAGATCTGGACGGCCTCGAGCGCCACGTCCATCGCCGCCTGGGCCGCGTAGAGCTTGCCGGCGGAGGCCTCGGCGAAGCTGTTCGGCACGCCGGCGGCCGCCATCTCGATGTTGCGGAACACCTGGTTCTGCAGGTTCATCCGGGCGACCTCCATCTTGGCGAGCTTCAGCTGGATCAGCTGGAAGTTGCCGATGGACTGGCCGAACTGGACGCGGTCGTTGGCGTAGGCGACGGACAGCTCGAGGCAGCGCTCGACGATCCCGAGCGCCATCGCCACGACGCCGGTGCGCTCCTGGCCGAACGTGGCCTTGGACGCCTTGCGACCGCCCGAGCCCTTGTACGCCTCCTCGGACTCGCCGAGCAGCCGGTCCCGACCCACCCGGACGTCGTCCAGGAAGAGCTCGCCCGTCGGACTCGAGTGCATGCCCATCTTGCGCAGCGGCTTGGACTGCTCCAGACCAGGGGTCCCGGCGTCGAGCACGAACTGCAGCACGGTCCGGTCCTCGGGCGGGTTGCCCTCGTCCAGCTTGCAGATGAACACGATCGTGTCCGCGAACGGACCGTTGGTGATGAAGGTCTTGGAGCCGTTGAGCACGTACTCGTCGCCGTCGCGGCGGGCGGTGGCCTTCATCGAGCCGAAGGCGTCCGAGCCGGATCCGGGCTCGGTGATCGCCCACGCGCCGATCTTGCGCAACGTGAGGAGGTCGAGGCCCCACCGCTCCTTCTGGGCGATCGTGCCCTTGGACATCACCGACGACGCCGTCAGGCCCATCGAGACGCCCATGGCGGTGACCATGCCCGGGCACACCCGGCACAGCTCGATGATGGGGATCAGGGTGAAGGCGATCGAGTTGGCGTCTCGGGGACCGGACTCGCGCTCGGCCACCTCCTCGCCCGCCGCAGCGGCCTTCTCGGCGGCGATGCGCTTCTCGAACGACGACGTCTGCATGTCGGTCATGCCGAACGTGGCGAACATCTTGCGCAGGAGGTCGTAGGGCGGGAGGTCGCCGAACTCGAGCTCGTCGCGCAGCGGACGGATCTCCTTGTCGATGAAGTCCCGCACCGCCGTGCGCACCATCTGCTGCTCTTCGGACCACTCGTACACGGGGACTCCTCGACGTCTCGACCGGCTTCTCTTGACCGACCGGTCAAGTCTAGGCGAGGTCGCGACGAGGGCGAACTCCACGTCCCTCCCTGTCCTGACCCCGCGGCCGTTTCGGCGGTGGTGTCCGTCGGCCGACGACGGGAACCACCGCCAGAACGAGGCGAGGTCTGCCGATCAGTCCTCCGCGGGCGGGATGAACGGGGCGACCTCGCCCCACCAGCCGAGCTCGTCGGGCAGCACCGGGAGGCTGCGGTAGGCCGCGACGTACTCGGGCGACTGGAGCAGCCCGTGGAGCAGCAGCAGCAACGTCCACCGGGCGTCGACGGTGCCGCCGTCCTCGATGGCCTCCAGCGCGGTGGCCTCGCCGCTGCGCATCTTGAGGTAGTTGCGGAACGTCATCGTCACGTGCATCTCGGGCGCGTCGGCCGCGGGCTGGTCCTCGGTCGGCTCCTCCCAGTCCTCGACCAGCCAGGCCGTGCGCGATCCGTCCACGTACCGGACCTCGCAGCGCTGGATGCCGACCGGGGTGGACATCACCTCGAAGCGGAGCCGAGCGGTGGCGTCGGGGACGTGGGCGAGCGCGTCGAACGCCGGGGCCGGGAGGTCGTCCAGCAGGGGGATGTCCACGACGTCGTCGCCGAGCCGGAGCCGGACCGCCGCCACGTCGGAGGGCGCGGCGACGCCCGACGGGCACGGGAGCAGCGGCGACCCGGGGCGGATGAGGGCCCAGGGACCCGGCTCGTCGTCCTCGATCCAG
>JAEYSR010000059.1 GCA_023434535.1 Actinomycetes bacterium | reverse complement strand
TCCTGGAGGCCGACGGACACCTCGACGCGCTGCAGCTCACCGGCGGCAGCTCGCTGCTCAACGGCATGTACTTCTTCCGTGGCGACGTGCCGCTCCGGGAGTTCCGCGCCGCCCAGCCCGCCGTCGTCGGACTCGGCCTGAAGTTCTACGGGCCCAAGCTGTTCCCCAAGTACCCGTTCGAGGAGGGCTTCTTCCTCCCGTTCGCCCGCCAGTTCCGTGACGAGCTGAAGATGCCGCTCGTCCTGCTCGGGGGCATCAACCTGCGGGAGACGATCGACGGGGCGATGGCCGAGGGGTTCGAGTTCGTCGCCATGGCCCGGGCGCTGCTGCGGGAGCCCGACCTCATCAACCGGATGCAGACCGAGGACGGCCACGAGGGCCTGTGCGTGCACTGCAACAAGTGCCTGCCGACGATCTACAGCGGCACCCGCTGCGTCCTCGTCCCCACCTGAGCGACCGGGCCGGACCCACGACGCGTTCCGGCTGTCGGATTCCCGGTCAGGACCGGGAATCCGACAGCCAGTTCGCAGATGGGAGCGTCCGGGTCGGCGGTCAGTCCTCGGCGGTGGGGCCGGTGAAGCGGGGCGACCGCTTCTCCCGGTGCGACGCCAGCCCCTCGGCCGCATCGGGCCCTCCGAAGCCGTAGAACTCCAGACCCCACGAGGCGTCGAAGATCGACGAGTGGTCCCGGTACCAGTTGTTCAGGGCGTGCTTGGTCCAGCGGATCGCCGACTGGGCTCCGCCGGAGAGCTGCTCGGCCACCGCCAACGCCCGGTCCTGCAGCTGGTCGTCGTCCACGCACAGCGAGACCAGGCCGATCCTCTCCGCCTCCTCCCCCGACAGCGGCTCGCACGTCAGGAGGTAGTACTTGGCCTTGGCCATGCCGCACAGGAGCGGCCAGCAGACCGCGGCGTGATCGCCGGCAGCCACGCCGAGGCGGGTGTGGCCGTCGATGATCCGCGCGGTCCGGCCGACGATCGACACGTCGGCCAGCAGCCCGGCCACCAGGCCCGCGCCGACGGCCGGGCCGTGCATGGCCGACACGATCGGCTTGGAGCAGTCGATCACGTTGAACACCAGGTCGCGGGCCTCGCGCAGGACGCGGGTGCGCACGGCGTAGTCGTCGATCATCCCGTCGATCAGCTCGAAGCTCCCGCCGGCGGAGAACGCGCTGCCGGCGCCCCGCAGCACGGCGACCCGGGTCGCCGGGTCCCGGTCCACGGCCCGCCACACGTCCGCCAGCTCACGGTGGACGTCGGGGTCCACGGCGTTCAGCCCTGGACCGTCGAGGGTGATGCGCAGGACGCCGTCCGACGGTCGGTCGAAGGTCAGCGAGGGGAATGCGTCGTAGGTCTCGTCCACGGGCGCTCAAGTTAGGCGGGCTACTTCCTCTGCGACGTCCGCAGGCGTAGCGTCGGAAGGTCTCCGAACCAGGACCGATACCCGTGCCAGTGCCCACCAGTCCCTCCGAGTCCTCCCCCTCGACCGGTCCCACGGCGGCGACCTCGCCGTTCTGGGGCCACTTCACCGCCATGAGCTCCTCCGAACGCCTCCCGGTGATGGTGCGCGGAGAGGGCTGCTACGTCTGGGACCGCGCCGGCAACCGCTACCTCGACGGCCTCTCGGGTCTGTTCACGGTCCAGGTCGGCCACGGCCGCCGGGAGCTCGCCGCCGCGGCGTCGGAGCAGATGTCGACGCTCGGCTACTTCCCGATCTGGTCCTACGCCACCGAGCCGGCGCTGGCGCTCGCCGAGCGGCTCACGGGGATGGCCCCCGGAGACCTCAACCGCGTGTTCTTCACCACCGGCGGCAGCGAGGCCGTCGACACGGCGTGGAAGCTCGCCCGCCAGTACTTCAAGGCGGTCGGGCAACCCGATCGGCACAAGGTCATCTCCCGCGACCTCGCCTACCACGGCACGACCATGGGAGCGCTGTCGATCACCGGCCTGCCCGCCATCAAGGAGCCGTTCGAGCCGCTGGTGCCCGGGGCGGTCAAGGTCCGCCACACCAACGCCTTCCGCAGCGGTCACGCCGCGGACGAGGCCTGGGGCGGGATCTGCGCCCAGGACATCGACGACCGCATCCGGATGGAGGGTCCCGAGACCGTCGCGGCGGTCTACCTGGAACCGGTCCAGAACACCGGCGGCACCATCCCTCCTCCGCCCGGCTACTTCCGACGGGTCCGGGAGATCTGCGACCACCACGGCGTCCTGCTCGTGTCCGACGAGGTGATCTGCGCGTTCGGCCGTCTGGGCCACTGGTTCGGCTCGGACCGCTTCGGCTACCAGCCCGACATGATCACGTTCGCCAAGGGCGTCACATCCGGCTACTCCCCGCTCGGGGGCGTACTGGTCAGCGACCGGCTCGCCCAGCCGTTCCTCGAGGCCGGCTCGACCTTCCTGCACGGCATCACGTTCGGCGGACATCCGGTGAGCTGCGCGGTGGCCATGGCCAACCTGGACCTGATGGAGCACGAGGACCTGCTGGGCAACGTGCGCCGGCGATCCGACGACTTCGCCGCGCGACTCGACGGCCTCAGGGACCTGCCGATCGTGGGCGACGTGCGCGGCGACGGCTTCCTGCGCTCGGTCGAGCTCGTGAGGGATCCCGACACGCTCGAGACCTTCACCGACGAGGAGAGCGCGTGGCTCCTCAAGGGCCAGATCTCCCACCGGCTGTTCGAGCTCGGCCTGATGTGCCGGTCCGACGACCGGTCGGATCCGATGATCCTCCTGTCGCCGCCGCTGATCTCCGGCGACGACGAGCTGGACCTGATCGAGTCGGTCCTGCGGAAGGTCCTGACCGAGGCCTGGACCTCGTTGCAGTCCCACTGAACTCCACAGCCCGCTGAACATCACAGCCCGCTGAACACCACAGCCCGCTGAACACCACGGCCCGTTGAACCGTCAGGCGCCGGTGGCCCACCGTCGGGCCAGCTCGGCCGACGGCTTCGGGTTGCGGTCCCGGTCGATCAGCCCGAACGCGGCGTCGTAGCCGAGTCCCCACTCGTAGTTGTCGACGCCGGTCCAGTGGAAGAAGGCGCGGACGTCGATGCCGTCGGAGATGGCGTCCCGGGTGATCTCCAGGCAGTCGGTCAGGTACTCGCACCGCCACTCGTCGTCGTCGTCGGTCGTCCAGCTGCCCAGACCGCACTCCGAGATCACGAGCGGCCGACCGGGCAGCTCCTCGGCGAGTCGATCGAGGCAGACCCGCAGGCCCTCGGCCCACGGCGCCATCCCGAGCGGCCCGACCTTCGCCCCCGACGGGTAGGGCTGCATGGACAGGTCCGACGTCACGCCGAGCGCGTAGTAGTAGCTGAACCCGATCAGGTCGAACGATCCCGCCATGTCGGGCACCTCGATCGGGGCCCGGCCCGGCAGCTCCAGAACGCCCTCGTTCTGGGCCCGGATCCAGGAGCGCCACACCAGGTCGTCCACGAGCCGGGCGTTGTCCATGGCCGGCACCTTCTGCCGGTCGTCGTCCTCGGGCCACACCGGGTAGGCCGGCATGAGGCTGTGGATCGTGCAGGTCGGCTGGTCGCCCGAGCGCAGCACCCTCCACGCCTCGTGGTTGGCCAGGAGCACCGACTCCAGCGCCTCGATGAACCGGCCGAGGTCCTGGCGACCCGGTGGGATCAGGCCCATGAGCCAGCCGAGCAGCGAGTAGGCCACGGGCTCGTTGACCGGCTTCCATCCGGCGACCAGGTCACCGAAGGTCTCGCCCACCCAGTCGACGTGACGGGGCCACGTCAGCGACCGGGCGCGCTCGTCGAGGAACCCGCCCTCGTCCTCGGAGAACCAACCGGGCAGGGCGAAGTGGTGCAGGCAGGCCCAGACGTCGAGCCCGGCGTCGCGGGCGGCGGTCAGCACCGCTCGGTAGTGCTCGACCGCCTCGGGGTCGTGTCGACCGGGAGTCGGTTCGAGCCGCGCCCAGTCGAGCGACAGCCGGTGGTGGGTCAGCCCGAGCTCGGCGAACTGGGCGAAGTCCTCGGCGTAGAGGTGGCCGAACCCGTTCCCGTCGCCGGAGCGGGGCGCGTGGCCGGACTCCTCCCAGGCGAACCAGTCGCTGCGCGGGGCCGCACCCTCGGTCTGGAGCGAGGATGCTCCCGTGCCCCAGATGAACCCGTCGGGGAAGCCGTTCATGACGCCATCCTGCCCGCTCCGTTCCCGTCGACCGACCGAAAAGCGTCGGTTTCCAGGAACAGAGCGGGCGATCCGACACCTGACGTTCACGCGATCGACACCCGGACCGGCGACGAGCACTTCTACACTTTGTTGATGTCGATCCACCCCAGCGCCCACCACGTGCCCGACGGGATCGAGCTCACGCCGGACCTCGCCCGGCGGGCCCCGAAGGTGCTGCTGCACGACCACCTGGACGGAGGACTCCGGCCCCGCACCGTGGTCGAGCTGGCATCGGAGCACTCCTACGCCGACCTGCCGACCACCGACGTGGACGACCTGGCCGCGTGGATGCTGCGGGGCGCCAACCGGCGCAACCTCGAGCTCTACCTGCAGACGTTCGCCCACACCGTCGGCGTGATGCAGCACGCAGATGCCATCGAGCGGGTCGCGAGCGAGTGCGCCCAGGACCTGGCCGCCGACGGGGTGATCTACGCGGAGGTGCGCTTCGCCCCCGAGCTGCACACCGAGGCCGGCCTCACGCTCGACGAGGTCGTCGACGCCGTGGTCAGCGGGTTCCGGCAGGGCGAGGCCGCGGCGGCGGCCGAGGGCCGCCACATCCAGGTCCGTGCCCTCCTGACCGCCATGCGCACGGCGGCGCGCTCGGCCGAGATCGCCCAGCTGGCGCTCGCGTTCCGCGACCGGGGCGTCGTGGGCTTCGACATCGCCGGCGCCGAGGCCGGGTTCCCTCCGAGTCGCCACATGGAGGCGTTCGACCTCATCCGTCGGGGCCACTTCCACATCACCATCCACGCCGGGGAGGCGTTCGGTCTGCCCTCGATCTCGGAGGCCCTCGGGTGGTGCGGGGCCGAACGCCTCGGGCACGGCGTGCGCATCGTCGACGACATCACGATCGACGACGAGGGGCTGGCCCACCTCGGGCCGTTGGCCGACCAGGTGCGCGACCTGCGGATCCCCCTCGAGATGTGCCCCACCTCGAACGTGCACACCGGGGCGGCCCGGAGCTACGAGGAGCACCCGATCTGGCTGCTGATGGCCCTTCACTTCCGGGTGACGGTCAGCACCGACAACCGGTTGATGAGCGGCGTGAACCTGTCGGACGAGTTCGACCACCTGGCGCGCGTGGGAGGGCTCACCCTGGACCGGATGGAGTGGCTGACCGTCAACGCCATGAAGTCGGCCTTCGAGCACTTCGACACCCGGCTCGACCTGATCGACCGGGTCATCAAGCCCGCGTACGCAGCCCTGGCCGCCGCCCCCTGACGGACTCAGCCAACGCGCTGACCCGCGGCGTCAGGTGAAGAGGGTCCGGCCGATCCAGTCGTCGGCCTCTTCCACGCCCGGCGGCACGGCGAACAGGCCCGACCCGGTGTGCAGCAGGTACTCCGACAGCAGGTCGTCGCGAGCCAGCTTGGTCTGCATCGGCACGTACTGCGTGCGCGGGTCGCGCACGTAGGCGATGAAGAACAGACCGGCGTCGAGACGACCCAGCCCGTCGGTGCCGTCGGTGAAGTTGTAGCCCCGTCGCAGCATCTGCACGCCGTCGTTCTGCTCGGGCAGCGCCATGGCGACGTGGGAGTCCATCGCGATCCTGGGTTCGCCGTCGGGCCCGGTCGCCTCGAGGTCCACCGCGGTGAACTCGGTGCCACCCGACAGCGGAGCCCCCTCGCCCTTGTCGCGCCCGATGACGGTCTGCTGCTCGCGGAGCGAGGTCCGGTCCCAGGTCTCGATGTGCATGTTGATCCGGCGCGACACCAGGTAGGACCCGCCGGCCATCCACTCCGCCGCGGGGTCGTCGCCCTCGCCGACCCAGACGAACTCGTCGATGAGCTCCGGCTCCTCGGCCTTGAGGTTGGCGGTGCCGTCCTTGAAGCCGAAGAGGTTGCGCGGCGTGGACTGCGTGGTCGACGTCGACGACGTCCGACCGAACCCCAGCTGGGACCACCGCACCGACACCACCCCGAAGCCCATGCGAGCGAGGTTGCGGACGGCGTGGACGGCGACCTGCGGATCGTTGGAGCAGGCCTGCACGCACAGGTCGCCGCCGGTGCGTGCGGGGTCGAGCTTGTCGGCCGGGAAGTGAGGGAGGTCGATCAGCGCGGCCGGTCGACGGTCGGCGATGCCGAACCGGTCCACTCCGTCCTGGGTGAACAGGGTCGGACCGAAGCCGAACGTGATCGTCAGCTGCGACGGCGGCAGCCCGTACGCCTCACCGGTGTCGGCGGGCGGGGCGTCCAACGGGCCGCTCATCGCGCCTGTGACACCGGCCGACTGGCCCCTGCTCATGCGGTCCGCCGCCGAGGTCCACCTCTTGAGCAGGTCGATCAGCTTCTCGCGGTCGTCGGTGATGACGTCGAACGCCGCGAAGTGCAGTCGGTCAGGCGCAGGGGTGACGATGCCCGCCTGGTGCTCGCCGCGGAACGCCACGGCCGCAGCCGCAGCACCGGTCTCCTGGTCCCGTTCCGCGTCGCCCGGTTCGGTCTCCGACGCCGCCGCCACGGCGACACCGGTCGCGACACCCGCGGCCACCGCGCCGACCGCACCGGCGCCGAGCAGCCAGCGACGGGAGACCCCGCCGCTCGCCGAGGACTCCGCGCCGGACCCGGCACCCCCGGGGTGCTCGTCGCCCGACGGGCCGCCGCCGTCCCCGGAGGGAGCGTCGGTCACAGCACCACCACGGACGTGAGCTTGCTGAGCGGCTCGCCCAGCGCGTTGACCGAGTCGGACAGCTGCTTGACCTGCTCGGGCGTGAGCTGGGTGTAGTACTGGAAGCCGTCGGCCGTCTTGTACTTGTCGAGCTCGGTCTGGATCGCGGCGAACTCGGTGTCGAGCGTGGCCGCCAGGTCCTCGTCCTTGATCAGGACGATCGGTCGCAGCGCCTGGTAGGCCAGGCGGGCGCCGTCGACGTTGGCCTGGAAGTCCCACAGGTCGGTGTGGCTCCAGGCCTCCTCCTCGCCGGTGACCTTCCCGGTCGCGACCTCGTCGAGCAGCTCCTTGGCGCCGTTGCCGAGCTGGTCGGCCTTGAACGTCACGTCCTTGACGCGGGTCGCGAGCTCCTGGGTGTCGGCGACGAGCTGGTCGGCCATCGCGGCGCGCTGCTCGGGCGTGTCGATCTCGGTGAAGTCCGCCGGCGGCCACAGCTGCTTCTCGATCTGGTGCCAGCCGGTCCACTCCTGGTCCTCTTCCAGGTCCGCCTCGCGGAGGTCGAGCCGGGGGTCGAGGTCGCCGAAGCTCTCGGCGACCGGCTCGATCGACTCCCAGTAGGCGCGGGTGGGGGCGTACATGGCTCGGGCCTGGTCGTCGTTCCCCGCCTTGTAGGCGTCCGCGAACTTCTGGGTCTCGGTCACGAGGATGCCGACCTGCTGCTCGACGTAGGACTTGTACTGCTCGGTGGCGGCCGCCTCGAGCGCCTTCATCTCGTCGGTGGTCGCATCGGCCTCGCCCGAGTCGGTCACGGTGAAGTCGCCGCGGTTGCCGTCGCCGGTCATGCCCGGGACGCAGGCCGTCACGTACGAGCCCGGATCGGCCCGGACGACCAGCTCACGGCTGAGTCCCGGGCCGATGTTCTCGACCTCACCGACGATGGCCAGGCCGTCCTCGTCCAGCAGGTAGAACTCGGTGACCTCGCTCCCGTCGTTCTGGACCGAGAACACGATGTTGCCCGAGGGTGCCTCGGTGGCGGACAGCTTGCACTCCGACCCGGTGTCGGTGACCTCGATGGTGGTCGGGCCCTTGCCACTCGGCTCCTCGTCGGACGCGGTCTCCTTCGCGTTGTCGGTGCAGGCGCCGGCGACGGCGATCACGGCGACGAGCGACGGGGCCAGCAGGCGACGTCCGGTGAGCTTCATGCAGGGTGTCCTTCTGTGATGCGACGCTCCGCGGCGACCGCGGAGGAGCCGTCGGGTGTCGTGGAGTCGGATGTGGGGGTGTCGGAGGTCGGCGTCGCCGCGCTCGGCGCAGGAGCCGACGGCGGACGACGGACCTGGAGGATGAAGAGCGTCATCGTCGGCACCAGGTAGAGGAGCCAGCAGACGAGCTGCAGCCAGGTGGTCCGCGGGTTGAAGTTCACGGTGCCCTTGAGCAGCGTGCCGTACCAGGAACCCGGCGGGATCGTCCCGCTCACGTCGAACGCCACGTCGTGCAGGCCGGGCAGGATCGCTGCCTCCTGGAGGTCGTGGACGCCGTAGGAGACGACCCCCGCGGCCACCACGACGAGGAACCCGCCGGTCCAGGTGAAGAACTTGCGGAGGTCCAGTCGCAGGGCTCCGCGGTACACGAGGACGCCGAGCACGACGGCGACCACCAGCCCGAGCAGCGCTCCGATCAGAGGGGCGACCGTCTCGCCGGTGGCACGGGTCGCGGCCCAGATGAAGAGCGCCGTCTCGAGCCCCTCCCGACCGACGGCGAGGAGTGCGAGGATCGTCAGGCCGACCCCGCCGGCGGCCGCGACGTCGACCCGGGACTCGAGCTCGCCCTTGATGTTGCGGGCCTGGCGGGCCATCCAGAACACCATCCAGGTCACGAACGCCACGGCGACGATCGACAGCGTGCCCCCGATGGCCTCCTGCGCCTCGAACGTCAGTCCCCGGGGCCCGAACGTGAGGGCCGCGCCGAAGGCGAAGGACACGGCGACCGCGATCGCGACCCCGAGCCAGATGCGGGGCAGCTGGTCCCGCCGGCCGGTCTTGACGAGGTACGCCACCAGGATCCCGACGACGAGCGACGCCTCGAGCCCCTCGCGCAGCCCGATCAGGAAGTTCGCGAACACGGCGACCTCCTCGTCGTCGAGCGTGGGATGGATCCGCCGGCACCCGCTCGCGCGGGACTCCGGTTAGGCCACCCTAACGAGTCGGGAGGAGAAGTCTCAATACGGACCTTTGACACACCCTTCGCGACATCTTCATGGTTGGTTCAGACGCGTGGCTCCCGGGCGAGCCCGCTCAGACGGCGCTGACCGCGCCGAGGACCTCCGGCGCCGAGCGCCGATCGGGCAGCACCTCGTCGATCACGCCGTACTCCACGGCGTCCTGCCCGCGGAGGATGAAGTCGCGATCGAGATCGCGGTGCAGCTCCTCCGTCGCACGGCCGGTCGCCAGCGACAGGATCGCGACCATCCGCTCGCGCATCTCGACCATCTCCTTGGCCTGGATCTCGATGTCGGTCGACTGGCCCTGTGCACCGCCGTGGGGCTGGTGCAGGAGCACCCGGGCGTTGGGGAGGGCGAAGCGCCGACCCGGCTCCCCTGCCGCGAGCAGCACCGCTGCGGCTGACGCCGCCTGTCCGACGCAGATCGTCGTGATCGGCGACCGCAGGTACCGCATGGTGTCGTGGATCGCGAAGAAGCCG
>JAEYSR010000047.1 GCA_023434535.1 Actinomycetes bacterium | reverse complement strand
GAACAGGACGCCCCGGGCCCACGCCCGGGTGGACAGAACTGAACGACGAGGGCCCGGCACGCGCCGGGCCCTCGCCGTTCTCGGGGCGGTGTTCACGTCTCCCGCCTCAGCGCCGCCCCCGCGCGCCGTCGGGCTGCGGGTGCCCCGGACCGAGGTGGGTACGATCCTGTCGTGACGAGCGGCCCCGCGAACGCCCCCAGCGTGCTGCGCGTGGCGTTGTGCCAGCTCGATCTCCGCGTCGGCGGGTTCACCGACAACGTGACGGCCATGGCCGAGGCGTACGACAGGGCGGAGCGGACCGGCTGCGACGTCGCCCTGTTCCCGGAGCTCGCGGTGACCGGCTACCCGCCCGAGGACCTCCTCCTGAAGCCGGGCTTCGTGGCCGACGGCGCCGCCGCCCTGGACGCGCTCGCCCGGCGCATCACCGGACGCTGCGCCGCCGTCGTCGGCTGGGTCGACGGCCGTCGACACCCCGGAGCCGACCCCCACGACGCCACCGACGGCCCGTGGAACGCCGCCGCTGTCCTCCACGGCGGCCAGGTCGTGGGCAGCTACCGCAAGCAGGCGCTCCCGAACTACGGGGTCTTCGACGAGAAGCGGTACTTCGATCCGGGGACTGCGGACCAGCCCTTGTTCCGCATCGGCGGAGTGGTGTGCGCCGTCACCGTGTGCGAGGACGTGTGGGTGCCCGACGGTCCGGCCGTCGTGGCCGCGCACCGCGGTGCGCAGGTGGTGCTCAACATCAACGCGTCGCCGTTCCAGGCCGGCAAGCAGGACCTCCGCGAGTCGATGCTGGTCGAGCGCCAGGCCCAGGCCGGCGTCCCGATCGCGTACGTGAACCTCGTCGGAGGTCAGGACGAGCTGGTCTTCGACGGCGGGTCCGTGCTCGTCGACGACGGCGAGGTGGTGGCACGGGCCCCGAGGTTCACCGAGGCCGAGGTCGTGCTGGACGTGGCGGTCGCCCCGCCCAGGGCCGACGTCACCGATCCGCTCGCCGTCGTGTCCGTGAGCGAGGCCGTGTCAGTCGGTGAGTCGGCGACGGGAAGGGGCGCCCTGGCGGCCGCCGCCGTCGAGCCCTCGCCGAGCGGACCGGCCGAGATCTGGGCCGCCCTCGTCCTCGGGACGCGCGACTACGCGGCCAAGAACGGCTTCACCGACGTCACCCTCGGACTCTCCGGCGGTGTGGACTCCGCCCTCGTCGCGGCGATCGCGGCCGACGCGCTCGGGCCCGAGCGGGTGCACGTGGTGCTGATGCCGTCGCGCTACTCGAGCGACCACTCGGTCACCGACGCGGAGCGCCTGGTCCGCAACCTCGGGGTGGACGCCCGGACGATCGCCCTCGAACCTGCGCACGCCGCCTTCCTCGAGATGCTGGCCCCGAGCTTCGGTGACCTGCCGCCCGACCTCACCGAGGAGAACCTCCAGAGCCGGATCCGCGGCGTGCTGCTGATGGCGCTGTCCAACAAGTTCGGCTGGCTGGTCCTCACCACCGGCAACAAGAGCGAGACGGCGGTGGGCTACTCCACCCTGTACGGCGACTCCGCCGGCGGGCTGGCCGTCATCAAGGACGTCCCCAAGCTGCTCGTCTACGAGCTGTGCCGCTGGCGCAACGACGTCGAGGGCACCGACGTGATCCCCGAGCAGATCCTGACCAAGGCGCCCTCCGCCGAGTTGCGGCCCGACCAGCGCGACGACCAGAGCCTTCCGCCGTACGAGGTCCTGGACCCGCTCATCGAGGCGTACGTCGACGGCGACCTGACGGTCGACGACCTGGTCGCCGCCGGTCACGACAGGGCCGTGGTCCGGCGCATCGCCCGCCTGGTCGACCTCGCCGAGTACAAGCGCCGCCAGTCGCCTCCCGGGATCCGGATCTCGCAGAAGGCGTTCGGTCGGGACCGTCGGCTCCCGATCACCAACGCGGCCCAGTCGCCGCCCGAGGTGGGCTGACGTGGAGAGCCCCACCGCAGCGGACGGGTACCCGCGCAACGGCGTCGTGTCCGACGACTGGAGCGAGGACCGGGGTCCGCTCGACCTGATGTCGTCGGCGGGTCGGCTGGGCGCCCTGGTCTGGACCGAGCGCCAGCTGCACCGGGTCGTCGGCTCCTGGGCCGTCGACGCCGAGGGTCCCGATGCCGTCGTCCTGTTCGACCGCCTGGCGATGGCCCACGCGCACCGGGCCGACGTCCTGTTCGCCCGGTTGCCGAACCTGCGGGAGCTGCCCACCGACGTGGTCGTCGTGGCTCCGGGACCGGTGACGGAGGGCCTCGTCGGCCGGTTGTCGGAGCTGACCGCCGATCCCGAGCGCCTCGCCGCGTGGGCGGACGTCGGACGGGAGCTCGTCGCGGCGTACGAGGACCTGCTCCGCCGCAGCTCGCCCGTCGCCGACGCTCCGCTGCGGCGTCGCCTGCCCGCCGTCGTCGACGGGTTGTCGGGCGATCTCGACGAGGTCGACCGCTCTGCGGGCCCGACCGACGGCGTGGCGGAGCTCGTCGCCGCCACCGCGTCCTTCACCGCCTGAGCCCTCCGGCACCGGCCCCGACCGTCGTCGCAACGGTCCGGCCCGACGTCTCCGTCGACCGGCGACTGGGCAGACCTGCCCGTCGCGCTCAGGTTCTCCGGCCCGTTCTGCCGATGACGTGTGTTCCAGCCGGACCGCGCCACCGACGACGGAGATCCGACGTCGGTGATGAGACGAAGACGAGGTGCAGGTGTCGAACCAGCGTGTGGAGCGAGACGACGAGGATCCGGTCCGCCGGTACCTCTCCGAGATCGGTCGCTACGAGCTCCTGACCAAGGATGACGAGGCCCGGCTGGCCCGCTGCATCGAGGACGGCCTGGCCGCCCGCAAGGAGCTCGACTCGGGAGCGAAGCTGACCGCCGGTCGCCGACGGGAGCTCCGTCGCACCGCCCGGGCGGGGGAGGAGGCCGGCGACCTGTTCGTCCAGGCGAACCTCCGACTCGTCGTGTCGATCGCCAAGAAGTACCAGAGCTCGGGGGTCCCCCTGCTGGACCTGGTCCAGGAGGGCAACCTGGGCCTCATCCACGCGGTCGAGAAGTTCGACTGGCGCAAGGGGTTCAAGTTCTCGACCTACGCCACCTGGTGGATCCGCCAGGCCATCACCCGCGGGATCGCCAACACGGGGCGCACGATCCGTATCCCGGTGCACGCCGGCGACACCATGTCGCGGGTCCAGCGCACGCGCTCGCGGATGGAGCTCGAGCTCGGCCGCCATCCCACGATGGCGGAGCTCGCCGCCGAGGTCGACCTGCCCGTGGACAAGGTGGTGGAGACGCTGCTGTACGCCGTGGAGCCGCTCTCGCTCAACGAGCCGCTGCGCGAGGACGCCGACGCCGTCCTCGGCGACCTCGTCCCCGACGACGCCCTGCCAACGGACCGCGCCGCCACCGACGGCATGGTCCCCGCAGCCCTCGACGAGCTCCTCTCCGGTCTCGACGAGCGCGAGCGCGAGGTCCTGCGCCTCCGCTACGGCCTCGACCGGGGTGAGCCGCGCACGCTCGAGGAGGTCGGCGCGCGGTTCGAGCTCACGCGGGAGCGGATCCGACAGATCGAGGTCCGGGCCATGTCCAAGCTGCGCCATCCGTCGAACGAGACCGGGGCCCGGGACCTGCTCCTCGTCTGACGGGTCCGGGGCCCGACCCGGTCGGGCGGCGCCGCGACCGGGTCGCGGTCCCCGGTGACGCGGGCGGATCGCTCGTCCTAGCGTCGTGACGTCGGTCGGACCCGTTCCGGCCGCACCTTCCCCCTCGGTACGGCACGCTCCGGCGTGGTGCGTGGAGGAGGACGGTCGTGGTCATCACCCTGTGGTCCGTCAAGGGCGGATCCGGTGTCTCGGTCGTCGCGGCCGGCCTCGCGGCGGTGCTCGCCCGCGGCGGCACCGACGTGCTGCTGGTGGACCTCGACGGCGACCAGCCCGCGCTGCTCGGCCTCCCGACGCCCGACGGGCCGGGGGTGCGCGACTGGCTCGCCGTCGCGGACGGGGATCCGGCGGCTCTCGGTCGGCTCGAGCTGGACGCTGCGCCCTCACTGCGGCTCGTGCCGCGTGGCGACGCCGACGGGTGGTCGCCTGAGCGGACCGGCCACCTGGTCGACGTGCTGGAGGCGGACCGCCGAGCCGTCGTGGTCGACGCCGGACCCGACGCGGGACCGGCCTCCGCCCTGCGCTCGGCGGGCACATCGCTCCTGGTCGTGCGCCCGTGCTACCTCGCGCTCCGCCGGGCCGTCCGGGCACGGGCCACCGCCGACGGCGTCGTGCTCGTCGAGGAGCCCGGCCGCTCGCTCGACGTCGTCGACGTCGAACGGGCACTCGGCGCGCCGGTCCGGGCGGTGATCCCGTGGGACCCGGCCGTCGCCCGGGCCGTGGACGCGGGTCTGCTGACCGCCCGGCTCCCGCGAGGGTTCGCCCGCTCGCTGGCCTCGGTCACGTGAGCGTCGACCCGCTCGACGCCGTCGTCCGCCGACGGTTCCGCGACGAGCGGGGACCGCTGGCCGAGGACGCCCAGCACCGCCTGGTGCGCCTCGTCCGGGAGGAGCGTCCGCTCTGGGGTGACGAGCAGGTGAGCGAGCGGGCCAGGGCGCTGGCGGTGGACCTGGTCGGGCTCGGAGCGCTCCAGGCGCTGCTCGACGATCCGAGCGTGTCCGACGTGCTCGTCAACGGCCCGGGCGACGTGTGGGTGGAGCGGGCCGGACGCCTGGAGTCGAGCGGCGTGGTCGTGTCCCGTCGGGAGATCGACCGAGCGGTGGAACGGCTGGTGGCACCGCTGGGGCTCCAGGCCGACCGTGCCCACCCGGTGGTCGACGGGCGCCTCGCCGACGGCACCCGTGTGACCGTCGTGCTGCCTCCGATCGCCGTCGACGGGCCGCTGGTCGCCGTCCGCCGTCATGCGGCCCGGGTGCTGCCGCTCGACCAGATGGCGCCCGCGCCGTTGGCGACCGCGCTGCGGGACCGACTGGCCCGACGGCGGAACCTCGTGGTGTTCGGCGCCACCGGGTCCGGCAAGACCACGCTCCTGAGATCGCTCGCGGCGGAGCTCGCGCCCGACGAGCGGATCGTGACCGTGGAGGACGTGGCGGAGCTCCGGCTCCCCGGGCGCGGGACGGTGCGGCTGGAGGCGCGACCCGGCACGTCCGTCGGCGTCGGCCGGGTCGGCTTCCGGGATCTGGTGCGGGTGGCCCTGCGCCTCCGGCCCGACCGGATCGTCGTCGGCGAGGTCCGCGGTGCGGAGGCCGCGGACATGGTGTGGGCCCTGAGCACCGGTCACGACGGCTCGATGTCCACCGTCCATGCGGCGTCGGCACCCGACGCCCTCCGTCGACTCACGGCGTTCGCCGTGGCCGGCGCCGAGGGCGCTCCGACCGACGTCGTGCGGGACCAGGTCCACTCGGCGGTGCAGGTGCTCGTCGAGGTGCGCCGTTGCGGCGACGGGAGCCGCCGGGTGACCTCGGTGCACGACGTCGACGCGATCGACGGACGGTTGGTCCGGGTCACCCACGCGGACGTCGGGGACCACGAGCCGGGGCGAGGTGCGATCCGATGAGCGCGGCAGTGGTGGTGGCCGTCGTGGTCGGATCGGCCTGGGCGCTGCGCGCCGCGTCGCGACGCGCCCGGACGGAGCGATCCAGGAGGCGGGCCGGAGCCGACCTCCCCGCAGCTGCCTCGGACCTGGCCCGGTCGGTCCGCGGCGGAGCCACGTTGGAGGTCGCGCTCCGGGAGCTGGCGCCGACGTGCGGCGGAACGCTCGGCGCGGAGGTGTCGGCCGCCGTCGGGCTGCTCGACCGTGGCCACGGCATGGACCGGGTCCTCGAGGTCTGGGGAAGAGCCAGCGCCGTCCCAGGGATGGATCTGGTCGTGGCGGCCTGCCGGTTCTCGTGGCGACGCGGTCCGGTGCTGGAGCGCGCTCTCGACGGAGCTGCGTCGACGCTGCTCGATCGCATCGAGGTGGACGACGAGATGCGGGCGCTCGTGGCGCAGGCACGCACCTCCGCCATGGTCCTCGTCGCCCTGCCGCCGGTCGGAGCGGGACTCTTCGCCGTCCTCGACCCCGGGTTCACCGACGTGCTCCTCGCCACCCCCGCAGGGCGGACGTGCCTCGTCGCAGGTGTCCTCCTGGACGGGGCCGGAGCGTGGGTGTCGCGTCGGACCGTCCGTCGCGCCGTCGTCCCGGCCGCCGTCCGGCGAGCCGCAGTCGGGGTCAGTGCGGTCGGGGTCAGTGCGGTCGGGGAGAGCGCATGAACGCGATCCTGGCGTGGGCGACGGGTGCGGTGGCCGCCGGGGCGGTGGCGATCCTCGTCGTCAGACCGCACCCGCCCCGCAGGTTCCCCGAGGACGAGTGCGACGATCGGAGCGACAGCGGCGGGCGCCCTGCGGTCCGCGGCCGAACCCGGATCCCGATGGCCGGGGTCGCGGCGCTGCTCGCCGCACGGCCCTGGCGTCCCGCTGCGACGTCGCCGCCCCTCCGGAGCCGGGGCGGCGGGAGCGGGTCACGGCGCCGGGTGCGTGGACGGCCGTCCGACCGACGGTCGGGCACGGCGGATGGGGGCGACGGCGAGCTGACGGACCTGGCCGCGTGCTGCGACCTCCTGGCCGTGGCCGCGGCCTCGGGCAGCACCGTGTCGGGGTCGATCGTCGCCGTCGGCTCCGTCGGCCACGGCCCCGTCGCCCGTGCTCTTGCGCTGGCCGCCGAGTCGATCGACCGCGGCGGCCCCGTCCTCGACGCCATCGGCGTCCTGCGCCGGGAGCTCGGTCCGGGCGGCCAGCCGCTCGTCACCACCCTGGCCACGGCGGCGGGCTCCGGTTCGCCGCCGGCCCCCGCCCTGCAGCGTCTCGCGGACGCCGAGCGCCGCCGGGCCCGACGGCGCGTCGAGGCCCGGGTCCGTCGCCTTCCCGTGCTCCTGCTGCTGCCGCTGGTCGGCCTCATCCTCCCTGCCTTCGTGCTGCTCACGCTGGTCCCTGTCGCCCTGTCGGCGGCTCGAGGAGCCGGTCTGGCCGCCCCCGTCCGGCCGGGGTGGGCAGCGGCTCCGGCGGTTCCGCCCCTTCCCCCGTCCGATCCGTCATCAACGAGTGGAGGGCCACCGTGAGCCCAGAGACCCCGACCCCACCATCACCTCCGTCCGCACCGCCGTCACCCCTGGCGTGGGCGTGCGCGTCGCCGGTACCGAACCGGTCGTCGCGTCCGGACCGGCTGTCGCCGGGCCGGGCGCTCCGGGCGCTCGGACCCGTCCGTCGATCCGTCGCCCGGGCCTGGGTCGTCTGGCAGTGCTCCGCGCCCCGGGTCGCGCTCGGAGCCCGCCGTGGCGACGCCGGTCAGAGCACCGTCGAGTACGCGCTCGTCCTGCTGGGCGCGGCCGCGGTCGCGCTGGCCCTGGTCGCGTGGGTGACCCGCAGCGACGCGGTGTCCCGGCTGTTCGACGCGATCGTCGGCCGGATCCTGTCCCAGGCCGGATGAGCGGTCCGTCACGAGGGCAGGCCACCGTCGAGCTCGCGCTGGTCCTGCCGGTCGTGGCCGTGCTCCTCCTCCTGGTGCTGCAGGTCGGGCTCCTGGCGCGGGACCGGGTCCTGGCCGTCCACGCCGCCCGGGTCGCGGCGCGGGCGGTCGCCGTGGAGCCCGACGTCGCCGCGGCTCGTCAGGCGCTGCGCCAGGTCGGCGACGACCGCTTCCGCGTCGTCCTGAGCGGCGAGCTGACGCCGGGCGGCACCGCCACGGTGACCGTCACGGCGCGGCCCACTGCTCTGCCGATCATCGGGCGGGTGCTGGGAGGCGCGGAGGTGAGCGAACGCCTGTCGGTACGGGTGGAGGGACCGTGAGCTCGCTGGGCTGCCGCACCGCCGGTCGTCTCGCGTCCCCGCCGTCGAACCGGGAGGCCGACCCGGTCCGGATCGAGCCCCGATCGGCCGTCGTCAGGAGGCGGTGAGGTCGTCGCGCCCGGCGGCGACCGGTGCGAGCGTGGCCCGGAGGAGCCGTGCGGCGCCCCCCTTGGCGAGCGGTTCGTTGCCGTTCCCGCACTTGGGCGACTGCACGCAGCTCGGGCAGCCGTCGTCGCAGGTGCAGGCCTCGATCACGTCCAGGGTGGCCGACAGGTGGCGGTCGGCGGCGTCGAAGGCGAGCTCTGCGATGCCCGCCCCGCCCTCGTGGGCGTCGTGGATGAACACCGTCGGGGCGTCGGTGTCGGACAACCACGCGGTCGACACCCCTCCGACGTCCCAGCGGTCGCAGATCGTGAACAGGGGGAGGATCCCGATGGCGGCGTGCTCGAGGGCGTGCAGGGATCCGGGCAGCTCCCGGTCCGACACCTCGGCCCGTCGGACCAGTTCGTCGTCGAACGTGTACCAGACGGCCCGGGTCACGAGCTGGCTCGGGGGCAGGTCGAGCGGGCTGCGGTCGACCACGTCGTGGGTCCGCACGCTGCGGGTCTGGAACGAGGTCACCTGCGACGTGACCTCCACCGACCCGATCGACAGCCGGGACGCCCCGACCTCCCGTCCGTCGTCGCGTTCCAGCACGCGGATCGACGTCTCCGAGCGCGTCCGGGTGTAGACGCTGCCGTCGGCGGCCTCGACGACCGCGGCGCGGGCGTCGAGGTCCAGGTCGAGGACCTTCCACGGTCGGCCCTGGTGGAGGTAGATGGCGCCGGGGTGCACCACCGACGAGGCGCGTTCGGTGGCCACGGTCCCGATCAGCCGGTCCTCGACGTCGCGGATGCGGACCTCGCCGTGGGACGCGGAGCGCAGCCCGATCGTCGGTGCGGGGAGGCCGCGACCGGTCCACACGACCTCCCGGCGCCCCTTCCGCCGGCGCACCGACGCCCGGTCGCCGAGCACGAGCCGCCGCACGCCCTCGTCGAGCTGGTCCGGCCAGAGGACGTCGTCGTGGCGACGCAGCGCCTGCTCCTGGGCGGCGCACGCCAGGTGCGGCACGTACACGAACGGGTTGTCCAGGTTGACCACCGCCGGCTCGGGCCGGCGACCGAAGAGCTCGGTCGGGTTGCGGACCATCCACTGGTCGAGCTGGTCGTCGCCGGCCACGAGGACGGCCACCGACGGGCGCCGGTCCCGACCGCTGCGGCCGACCTGCTGCCAGAACGACGAGATCGTCCCGGGGTAGCCGCTGAGCACCACGGCATCGAGGCCCCCGACGTCGACGCCCAGCTCCAGGGCCGTCGTGGCCACCACGCACCGGAGACGTCCGCTGAACAGCTCCTCCTCGATCTCGCGGCGCTCCTCGGTGAGGTAGCCGGCCCGGTAGGCCCGCACGGAGTCGGACAACCCCTCGGGCAGCCGATGGCGGATCTCCTCCGCGACGAGCTCGGTGGCCTTGCGCGACCGGCAGAAGACCAGGGTGCGCATCCCCGCCGCGACGAGGCGCGCTGCTGCGGCGGCGGACTCGGCGTGCACCGACACGCGGCGATCGACCGACGCCGCTGCGTCTTCCAAGCCGTCGAGCCCATCCAGCCCATCCAGACCGTCGGGCTCCTCGCCCTTCTCGCGCCGATCCGTGCCGGCGTCGGGGAGGTCCGCGCCGGGATGCCAGAGCAGCACGGTGCGGTCGCCCGACGGCGACCCGTCGGCGGTCACGGCCTGCACGTCGAGGCCGCACAGCTCGGACGCCAGGCGTGCCGGGTCGCCGATCGTGGCGGACGTGAACACGAAGCGCGGCGACCCGCCGTAGGACTCGACCAGCCGACGGAGTCGGCGCAGCACCTGAGCGGTGTGGGTCCCGAACACTCCACGCAGCACGTGCAGCTCGTCGATCACCACCAGCTCCAGACGGTGCAGGAACGGGGCCCAACGGCCGTGGTTCGGGAGGATCCCGTGGTGGAGCATCTCGGGATTGGTCAGCAGCACGTCCGCGTTGGCCCGCACCCAGGTGCGCTCCTCGGGGGTGCAGTCGCCGTCGTAGGTGGCGGCCACCACGCCGGGGAGGTCCCACCCGGCGAGCGTGCGGAGCTGGTCCTGTGCCAGGGCCTTGGTGGGGAACACCATGAGCGTGCTGGCGTTGCGCTCGAGCGCCCCCTCGACCGCCGGCACCTGGTAGCAGAGCGACTTGCCCGAGGCGGTCGGCGTGGCGAGGACGACGGAGCGCCCGGAGCGCACCAGGTCGATCGCTCGGGCCTGGTGCGACCACAGCGGGGTGTCACCCAGGCGGGCCTGCAGGTCCGGGTGCAGCGGCTCCTCGGTGCGGCCGAGGAGGGCCGGGCGACCGGGCAGCCGCTCGACGTGGACGAGCCGTGGGTCGAGCGACCAGTCGCTCACGAGCGCGTCGATGCGGTCCTGCGGGTCGGAGCTGTCGGGCTCGTCGCCGAGCGCGGTCGGGCCGTGGGGTGCAGCGCTCTGGAAGGTGGGAGCCGACCGCTGGTCCATCGCGCATCGAACGTTAGTTCCCGACCGCCGACACCCACCGGCACCACTTCTGACGAGAAGTCAGCACCGGAACGGTGCTCGATTCTCCGCAGTGCGAGCGATCGGGTCCGATCTCCGAGACCGATCGCGTCGGACGACCTCGGCGGTGTCCGGATCTCCGCAGAACCGGGTCCCGGGTCAGGCGGCGAGGGCGGCCAGGTCGTCGACCACGTCGATGATCTGGTCGACGCCGGTCTCGGCCAGGAGGTCGCGCGCCGGACCCGACGGGCACACGACGGCGAAGCGACCGTTCGACCGTCGCGCCCTGAGGGCTCCGACGTGGAGGACGCCGAGGGCCACGGGGTCGACGTGGTCGACGCCGCTCAGGTCGACCGCGGTGCTCCGGGAGTCGAGGCGGTCGAACCCCTGGCGAAGAGCGGGCATGGTCGCCAGGTCGAGGTCGCCGACCACGCACAGGACGTCCCAGTCGCCGACGGGCAGGATCCGGACGTCGAACAGCACCGCCACAAGGTACCGGCGTCGTCGTCGGACCCTCGGGGCCGGATTCCGCGGAGATCTGAACACCGCATCGGTGGTCGAACCGCATCGGAACCGACGATCGGACCCGATCGCTCGCACCGCGGAGAATCGAGCACCGTTCCGGTGCTGACTTCTCGTCAGAATCGGCGGCGGGTCAGCAACGGGGGTGGGGTCAGACGTGGCGGGCGATCTCCTGGCGGGCGACCTGGCGGCGGTGCACCTCGTCGGGGCCGTCGGCGAAGCGCAGGGTCCGCAGCCCGGCGTACATCTCGGCCAGCGGGAAGTCGTCGGACACGCCGCCGCCCCCGTGGGCCTGGATCGCCCGGTCGACGACCCGCAGCGCCATGTTCGGCGCCACCACCTTGATGGCGGAGATCTCGATGGCCGCACCCTTGTGGCCGACGGTGTCCATCAGGTACGCCGCCTTCAGGGTGAGGAGCCGTGCCTGCTCGATCTCGATTCGGGAGTCCGCGATCCACTCGCGCACCACGCCCTGGTCCGACAGCGGCTTTCCGAACGCCACCCGGCTGGTGACCCGCTTGCACATGAGGTCGAGCGCCCGCTCGGCGATGCCGATGCAGCGCATGCAGTGGTGGATCCGGCCGGGGCCGAGGCGGGCCTGGGCGATGGCGAAGCCAGACCCCTCCTCGGAGAGGAGGTTGGAGGCGGGCACCCGCACGTCGTCGAAGCGCAGCTCGCTGTGGCCCTCCCGGTCCTGGTAGCCGAACACCGGCAGGTCCCTGACCTTGGTCACGCCGGGCGTGTCCATCGGGACGAGGATCATCGACTGCTGGAGGTGGCGGGGCGCCTCCGGGTCGGTCTTGCCCATGACGATCATGATCTTGCAGCGACCCGACGCCGCCCCCGAGATCCACCACTTGCGACCGTTGAGGACGTAGTCGTCGCCGTCGCGCACGATGCTCAGCTGGATGTTGGTGGCGTCGGAGGACGCGACGTCGGGCTCGGTCATGGCGAACGCGGAGCGGATCTCGCCCTCGAGCAGCGGGACGAGCCACTCCTCCTGCTGGGCGGGGGTGCCGAACAGGGAGAGGACCTCCATGTTGCCGGTGTCGGGCGCAGCGCAGTTGAGCGCCTCGGGGGCCAGGTTCACCGACCGGCCCGTGATCTCGGCCAGGTAGGCGTAGTCCAGGTTGGAGAGAGGCTCCGGGGTCCACGGGGTGACGTGGGGGAGGAAGAGGTTCCACAGCCCCTGCTCGCGCGCCGCGGCCTTGAGGTCCTCCACGATCTGCGGGTGGGCGTGCGGGTCTCCCGCTGCCTCCATCTGCTCCCGGTAGACGGCCTCCGCCGGGTACACGTGGCTGTCCATGAACGCCAGCAGCTTCTCCTGGAGCTCCTTGCCGCGATCCGTGGGTTCCAGGTTCATTCCGCCGTCCTCAGGTCCTCGAGTCGTCGGTCCGAGCGGGTCGGGCCGAGCCCTCCGGGGCGGTCCCCGGGGCCGTCGGCACCCTACCCCCGGCCCCCTCCGGGCCATCGGGCCGAGGGCCGCCCGCCGGCCGTCGTCGTTGCGAGGGTGGTTGACAACGCAGCGGCGGGCAGTGTCATGTACCGAGCCGTGGGAAGTCCGCTCGTCATCGTGGAGTCACCGGCCAAGGCCCGGACCATCGCCGGGTACCTCGGCGACGACTACGTGGTCGAATCGTCCATCGGCCACATCCGCGACCTGCCGCGCAACGCCGCGGACGTGCCCAAGGAGTACAAGGGCCAGGCGTGGGCACGGCTGGGGGTCGACACCGACAACCACTTCAAGCCGCTCTACATCGTGTCGCCCGAGAAGAAGGACCACGTCCGGCACCTGAAGGCGGCGCTGAAGGACGCCGACGAGCTCTACCTCGCGACCGATGAGGATCGCGAGGGGGAGGCGATCGCGTGGCACCTGCTCGAGGTGCTCAACCCCCGCGTGCCGGTGCGACGGATGGTGTTCCACGAGATCACCCCCGAGGCGATCCGCCATGCGATCGAGAACCCCCGCGAGCTCGACCGCCGCCTCGTCGACGCGCAGGAGACCCGGCGCATCCTCGATCGCCTCGTCGGCTACGAGGTGTCGCCCGTCCTCTGGAAGAAGGTCAACCGCGGCCTGTCGGCCGGTCGGGTCCAGTCCGTCGCCACCAGGGTCGTCGTCGAGCGGGAGCGGGAGCGCATGGCGTTCCGCGCCGCGTCGTGGTGGGACCTGCAGGCCACGTTCCGCCACGTCGACGAGTCCAAGGACCAGACGCCGTTCCCCGCGGGTCTGATCGAGCTCGGCGGTCGCCGCCTCGGTTCGGGCAAGGACTTCGGCCAGGACGGCCAGCTGACACCGGCGGCCCGGGCCGCGGACGTCGTGCTGCTCGACGAGTCGGCCGCCGACTCCGTGCGCCGCGCGCTCGCCGACCGCCCGGTCACGGTGCGCTCCGTGGAGCGCAAGCCGTACAGCCGCAAGCCGTCGCCGCCGTTCATGACCTCCACGCTCCAGCAGGAGGCCGGCCGCAAGCTGCGGATGTCGTCGTCGATGGCCATGTCGACCGCGCAGCGCCTGTACGAGAACGGCTACATCACCTACATGCGGACCGACTCGACGACGTTGTCGGACGCCGCGCTCGACGCCGCTCGGCGTCAGATCCGCGAGAAGTACGGCGACGAGTACGTGCCCGACGCCCCTCGTCGCTACGCCAACAAGGTCAAGAACGCCCAGGAGGCCCACGAGGCCATCCGGCCGGCGGGCGATTCCTTCCGCACCCCGGACCAGGTCAGCGGCGAGCTCAGCAGCGCCGAGCTCCGCCTCTACGAGCTGATCTGGCAGCGCACCGTCGCCTCGCAGATGAACGACGCCCGCGGCGAGTCGGTGCAGGTCCGTCTGAGCACGACCACGGCACCGGTCGAGGTGCCCGGAGCGTCGGGCACGGCCGAGCAGGAGGCGGTGTTCGCCGCGTCCGGTCGCACGATCCTGTTCCCGGGCTTCCTGCGGGCCTACGTCGAGGGCAGTGACGATCCCGACGCCGCGCTCGACGACCAGGAGCGCATCCTTCCCGACATGGCCACGGGCGACGCCGTGACCGTCGAGGACCTGGAGTCCGCCGGTCACGAGACCCAGCCGCCCGCCCGCTACACCGAGGCGTCGCTCGTGAAGCGGCTGGAGGAGCTCGGCGTCGGCCGCCCGTCGACCTACGCGTCGACGATCTCGACGGTGCAGGACCGCGGCTACGTGTGGAAGAAGGGCTCGGCCCTGGTCCCGAGCTTCACCGCGTTCGCCGTGGTCACGCTCCTCGAGCAGCACTTCCCGACGCTCGTCGACTACGCGTTCACCGCCGCCATGGAGGAGGACCTCGACCGGATCGCGGCCGGGTCCGAGGACATGGAGCCGTGGCTCAGCCGCTTCTACTTCGGCACCGCGGGCGCCCGGGTCGCCGGCGACGACGGTGACGACGGACCCGCTCCCGTGGCGTCGGCCAGCGGCGACGGCCTGGCGCTGAAGCAGCTGGTCGAGGACCTGGGCGACATCGACGCCCGGGCGGTCAACTCGATCCTGCTGGGGGCCGACCCCGACGGCGTCCCGATCGTCGCCCGGGTGGGCCGGTACGGGCCGTACCTCGAGCGGGGCGAGGGCGACGACGTGCAGCGCGCCTCGATCCCCGACGACACGCCGCCCGACGAGCTCACCCCGGAGCGGGCGGTCGAGCTGCTCGAGGCGCCGTCGGGCGACCGCGACCTCGGCACCCATCCCGACACCGGACTCGTCGTCCACCTGAAGGCCGGGCGGTTCGGCCCGTACATCCAGGAGGGCGAGCACGACGACGAGACGGGCCTCAAGCCCCGCACGGCGTCGCTGTTCCAGACCATGGACCCGGCGACCGTCACCCTCGAGCAGGTCCTCCCGCTCCTCGAGCTGCCCCGCGAGGTGGGCGCCGATCCGGCCGACGGGGTGGTCATCACCACGCAGAACGGGCGCTACGGCCCGTACCTCAAGAAGGGCACGGACTCCCGCTCGTTGGAGACCGAGGAGCAGATCCTGACGCTCACCCTGGACGAGGCGCTCGCCATCCTCGCCCAGCCCAAGCGCCGTCGCGGCCAGGGCGCCGCCAAGCCGCCCCTGCGGGAGATGGGCGCCGATCCCGACACCGAGAAGCCGATCGTCGTCAAGGACGGACGGTTCGGCCCGTACGTCACCGATGGCGAGACGAACGCCAGCCTCCGGAAGGGCGACTCGGTCGAGGAGCTGACGATGGAGCGGGCGCTCGAGCTGCTCGCCGAGCGCCGCGCCAAGGGCCCGTCCAAGAAGAAGAAGGCGACCAAGAAGAAGGCGCCCGCCAAGAAGAAGGCTGCAGCGAAGAAGAAGGCGCCGGCCAAGAAGAAGGCCGCCGCCAAGAAGAAGGCCACAGCCGAGAAGAGCGCGGCAGGCGCCGGCACGGCGGACTCGAGCCCGACGACGGCCGGCGAGCCGGATCCACCGTCGGACGGCGGTGAGTGATCTGACCGCCCCGGGGGACCCCGTCCCCTCCGCCGGCGGGGGCCTCGGGCCCGCCGGCCCCTCTCCCGCCGCCGGCACTCCTCCTGCCGCCGGCGCTCCGGACGGCTGGATCGAGCGGGTCTTCATCACCCGGCGCTTCTTCGCCCTCTTCAACGTCCAGGTCATCTCCGCGCTGGGCGATTGGGTGGGCTTCTTCGCCATCACGTCGCTGGCCGCGTCGATCTCGACGCAGCCCGAGGCGGCGATCGCGCTGGTGACCACGGCGAGGGTCGCGCCCGGGATCTTCCTGGCGCCGTTCATCGGGGTGATCGTCGACCGCTTCGACCGCAAGCGGATCATGGTCATCTCCGACATCGCCCGCGCCGGCGTGTTCCTGCTGCTGCCGCTCGTGCAGACGGTGCCGGGCCTGATCGTGGCCAGCTTCATCCTCGAGCTGTTCACACTGGCGTGGTCGCCGGCCAAGGAGGCGACGGTCCCGGCGGTGGTGCCGTCGGACCGCCTGACCACGGCGAACTCGCTCGGCCTCGTCGCGGCCTACGCGACCATGCCGATCGCCGGACCGATCCAGTACGTCCTCAAGGTCGCCAACGACCACCTGGCCCAGATCAGCTTCCTGGCCTTCCTGGGCCTGAACCGGGAGCTCGGCGACACGCAGACCCTGGCCTTCTACTTCGACGCCCTGTCGTTCGTGGCGTCCGCCCTGATCATCTCCCGGTTCGTGTTCCGCGGCATGCCCTCCACGTCCGCCGCGGCGCGTGAGCAGCGGGCCGCGGCCGAGGCCGCGGCGCTCGCCGGCGCGGACGGATCGGTCGCCGACACGCTGGAGTCGGCCGAGGCGGAGGAGCGCTCGAGCGTCCGTCGAGCGCTCGACGACATCCGGGAGGGGCTGCAGTTCATCGGCGCCAACCCGATCGTGCGCGGCGTCATCCTGGGTCTGGCCACCGGCCTGATCGGCGGGGCCATGCTCGTGCCGCTGGGACCGACCTTCGCCCGGTTCGTGATCGGCAACGCCGACGCGTTCCCGCTGTTCATCACGGCCCTCGGGCTGGGTGTGGCCACGGGCGTGGTATCGCTGTCGGCGCTGCAGAAGCGGCTGCCGCGGGAGCAGGCCTTCCCGATCCTCGTCTTCGCCGGCGGCGTGTCGATGTTCTTCGGCGTGTCGATGTCCACGTTCTGGCTCGCGGCGCTCGGGATCTTCGGGCTCGGCGCGTGCGCCGGGTCGGTCTACGTCCTCGGCTTCACGCTGCTGCAGGAGCACACCGACGACGAGCTGCGGGGCCGGATCTTCGCCACGATGCTGACTCTGGTCCGGGCGTGCGTGCTGATGGCCCTGGTCATCGGCCCGGTCCTGGCCACCGTGTTCAACGGCTTCGCCCGCTCTGCCACCGGCGACCAGGACGGCGTCCCCGAGGCCAGCATCTTCGGCTTCGACCTGGCGATCCCCGGTGTCCGGCTGACGCTGTGGCTGGCTGCGCTCATCCTGATGGGCGCCGGAGTGATCGCGAGCCGGTCGATGCAGCTCGGTCTCCGCAACCAGTTCCGCGGGGGGATCCGTCAGGCGATCGGTCCGAACGGCGAGGACCGCGCCCGGGGGAACCACCCGACCGCGCTCCCACCGGTCGCCCCGCCGCCCTACACGGGGCCCGGCGCGCCGGCGTCCCCGTCGGCCCCTCCGCCGTCATCAGGACCGCCGTCATCCGGCCCGCTTCCGACCGTCCCGCCGCCCGGACTGCCGGGCTCCGCCGACCTGTCCGACGCGGAGGCTGCGGCGGCACGCCACGCCGCCGCCGAGGTCCTGGCCGAGGGGCTGGGCGTGGAGGCCCCGCTGCCGCCCGACGTGACCGGCGAGATCGCTCCGCTCGACATCCCGCACCACCGGCCCCGTCGCTCCGAGCCGCGGCCGGAGTCGGACGCTCCCGAGACGACGACCGACGATCCCGGCGGTGCGTCGTGACAGCGCGGCGACCCGGGCGGTTCATCGTGTTCGAGGGCGGCGAGGGCTCGGGGAAGTCGACGCAGGCGTCGCTGCTCGCTGAGCGCATCGGCGCGCTGCTGACCCGCGAGCCCGGCGGGACGGAGATCGGCTCCGGCCTGCGGTCCCTGCTCCTCTCCGCCGCGGAGCATCCTGTCCCGATGGCGTCGCGGGCCGAGGCCCTGCTGATGGCCGCCGACCGGGCGCAGCACGCGGCCGAGCTCCTGCGCCCGACGCTGGCCGGCGGCACCGACGTGGTGTGCGACCGCTACATCCCGTCCACCGTGGCCTACCAGGGGGCCGGACGCGGACTGGACGTCGCGGAGCTCACCCGGATCTCGCAGTGGGCGGTGGACGACCTCACGCCCGACCTCGTCGTCCTGCTGGAGGTCCCCGAGACCGTGGCGTCGGAGCGGACCGGTGCCGCCCGCGACCGCATCGAGGCCGCCGGGGTCGAGTTCCACCGGCGGGTGGCGCAGAGCTTCCGGGACCAGGCCGCGGCAGAGCCGGGGCGCTGGGTCGTCATCGACGGCGTCGGTGACCCCGCCGAGGTGGCCGATCGGATCTGGCGCGCCGTCGTCGGACGGTGGCCCGAGCTGGAGGACACCGCCGGTGGCTGAGTCGACGCCCGACCTGTGGAGCGAGGTGGTCGGCCAGGACGCCGCGGTCGCCCAGCTGCGGGCCGCGTCGGGCGCCCCGGTCCACGCCTACCTGCTGGTCGGGCCCGAGGGCTCGGGCACCCGCGAGGCGGCCCGCGCCTTCGCGGCGGACCTGCTGTCGGACGGACTCGAGCCGGACGCGGCCGCGGTCGTGCACCGCCAGGTCGCGACCGAGAGCCACCCGTCCCTCACGGTGGTGGAGCGCGTCGGCGCCTCGATCAGCGCCGAGCAGGTCCGGGACGTCGTCGTGAGCGCCAACATGGCGCCGCCCGAAGGGCTCCGCCAGGTCGTCGTCCTCGTCGACTTCCACCTGGCGCCCAACGTGGCGCCCATCCTGCTGAAGACGCTGGAGGAGCCTCCCGACTCGACGGTGTTCGTCGTGCTCGCCGAGGAGCTCCCGGCCGAGATGTCGACGATCGCCTCGCGCTGCGTGCAGGTCGTGTTCGACGCCGTGGCCGAGTCCGCGATCGTCGACCGCCTGATCACCGAGGGCGTCGATCCCGAGGCGGCCCGCATCGCCGCGGCGGGAGCCGGCGGATCGATGGCGCAGGCACGGCTGCTCGGGCGGGACCCGAACGCCGCGGCGCGGCGCGAGCGCTGGTACACGGTGCCCGAGCGGCTCGACGGCAGCGGGGCGACCGCGGCCGCTCTGGTCGACGAGCTGACCGCGGCGACCGAGGAGCTCGCCGTGCCGCTCACCGAGCGCCAGAAGGAGGAGCTGGCCGAGTTCGAGGAGCGCGCCGAGCTGGTCGGTGGTCGTGTCGCGGGGGAGCGGCGGGCGCTGGTCGACCGCCACAAGCGCGAGCAGCGACGCGTCCGCACCGCGGACCTGCGCAGCGGTCTGGCGGCGCTGGTGGCCCGCTACCGCGACGCCCTGGTCGACGGGGGCTCCCCGGAGGACTTCCTCACCGCGGCGGACGCCGTCCAGGAGCTCGCCGATGCGCTGGTGTTCAACCCCAACGAGACGCTCCAGCTCCAGGCGCTGTTCCTGACGCTGCCGCCGCTGCGCTGAGCTCCGTTCTTCCGCTGCGCTGAGAACGCGTGGGCCGTACTCCGGTCACCCGATGGCGATGCAGCGCGCCTGACGACCCGAGGTCCGGCGGATCCGGTTGCCGCGGGCCGGAGGGGCACCGGTAAGCTCGCTCGTCCACGGGCTCCGGCCCGTGGGGTCGCCCAGGTAGCTCAGACGGCAGAGCAGCTCACTCGTAATGAGCAGGTCAGGAGTTCGATTCTCCTCCTGGGCTCGGACAGAGACCCCCGCCACGGCGGGGGTCTCGTCGCGTCTGGCCTGGGACGGTCGTGGCTGGCGACGGCCGCCATCCCATCCCGTTTCCCATCCTTGTCGCCCCTGGTGCGTACCGTGGCCGCCCATGGGATCGAGGAGGGAGCGGCCCGAGGGCTCGGGGATCTGGGAGCTGCGGGTCTACGCCGGCGTCGACGGCACCGGCCGCAAGCGGTACCGCAGCCGCACCTTCCGAGGCAGCGAGAGGGCCGCCAGGAAGGCCCTGAGCGCCTTCGAGACCGAGGTGGGAGGCCCAGAGGACCGCCCGACCGCTTCCGTGACCGTCACGGCGATCCTGGAGCGTTACATGGAGCGTCGGTCGCTGCGCTGGTCGCCCAACACCCGCCGGAACCACCGCCAGGTGATCGACGCCCACTTGGTCCCCGGGCTCGGCGATCGACGAGCGGATCGGCTGCGGGTCATCGACATCGAGGACGTCCTCGACCCCCTGGCCAGGCGGCACCCGGCGACCGCTCGCAAGGCCGCGGCCGTGCTCTCGGCCGCCTACGAGGACGCGATCCGATCGGAGCTCGTCGACCGCAACCCCGCCCCCTACGTCGAGCTGCCTGGCGCCGTGTCTCGCGCCTCGAGTTCGCCCGTCCCGACTAGGTCGTTGCTGCGATCAACCTCGCCCGCCACGGTGACCCCGGGCGCGACGGCCTTGGCGCGGACGAGGGCATGGCCGTTCTCATCCGGCTCGCCGTCATCACCGGCGCGCGCCGTGGCGAGCTGCTCGCACTCCGCTGGCGCGACGTCGACCTCAAGGGTGGCGAGCTGGCCATCACGTCGTCGATCGTCGTCGACGCCGGCGAACTCGTCACGAAGACCACGAAGACCGGGAAGCCGAAGCGCGTCGCCCTGGACTCCGAGACCTTCGCCCAGCTGAAGGCGTGGAAGCACACGTGCAAGGAGGCTGGCCTGGCTGTCGGCCACGGCCTCTCCGCCTCGAGCTACGTCTGGTCCCAGCGCTTCGAGGGGGCGGTCCCGCCGTGGCCCGACACCGTGAGCAAGCGGTGGCGGAAGCTGGCCGACCAGGTCGGGCTCGAGGCGTCCGCCTCCACGACCTCCGACACTGCATGGTGTCGACCCTCCTCGACGGCGGTTCACCGGTTGGGTGGTCGCCGACCGCGCCGGCCACTCGTCGCCCAACGTGATACTCGACGTCTACGCCCACGCCCTGCCGGCCCGAGACCGTTAGGCGGCGGACTATCTGGCGCGGGCGCTCGATGGGTGATGTGACAGGTGCCATCGGTGGATTCGAGTCGATGCCGCGGCACACTGGAATCGTCAGGAGGGATCGGGAACGACGCTTGGCGCGGCAGTCAATGGTCGGACTACGGTCCCGTCGTATAGGGGTAGGACAACGAAGGGCGACCCCTGGTCGGCAAACCAGGAGCCGCCCCTCGAAGGAACACGGTTGGTGAGGGGTCAGCTCACCTTCCGCCGGTACGCACACTCACCCTTCCTGCCGATGCAGGGCGGGAACGTGCGATGGGCCTCGTGATACGAGACCACGCCGTACTGGTCGGCATAGTTGCCGTCCTCCGGCACCCGCATCCCGGTCTTGAACAGATCCGGCTGCGGCACGAAGTCGAACGCGTTGGTCATAGCTCTCACCTCCTCTCTGTGCTCAGGAGCTCGTTGCGGTGCAACTCACTCGAATCGAAGGGGAAGGCCGGGAACATGCCGCCGAGGTCACCTCGTGTGCCGTCTGCGGAGGCGAGTGGTTCGACCTGATACGGGAGGATGGCCAGCCTGGGGCCGTGACGCTCGACGCGGAAGGCCACGTGACTGGTCGTGTGGGCGAACTGGTGTGCAACGACTGCACGACCCCGCTGGGCGCAGCGGCGCGACCGGACCTCCGGGTCACGCCCTCGTCCTGATCCTCGGTCTTCAGGGACCACCGCAGCCTCACTGCCATCGGGAGTGAGGGTCCACCGCGCTGTCGCATCTGGTCGGTACGGTGCCGACCATCACGACGGACTGAGGGTGAACCACCACCTTCAGTTCTGAGAGGTACGGCGCCCTGCCACCACAACGGGGCGCCGTCCTCGCGTTCGGGGCTCAGTCTACCGGTAGGTGTCGACGGTTCTCGGGGACCGTGCACAGGCGGCGTCGCGACCTCTATCCCAACCGGGCGCACGCCTGACGGGCGGTGACCCAGTCGACGTCGAACTCGTCGGCCACGTCGAGGACCGTCACTGGCCCGGGTGCCATGGCATCGACCAGCGCGGCGAGCTCGGCTGGCGGGACGAGGCGGTCGACGGCGGTCGCCCACACGCACCGCTCCTCGAGCAGCTCGTCGCCACGGTGTCGGGCGATCTCGTCGCCGACCGCCATCGTCGAGCCGATGAGCTTCGCCTGGCGCACCCGGTGTCGGTCTGGCTTCGCCATGAGCCCGTCTTCCGGTCAAGGGCAGACTTCGCGGGCGGCGTCGCGGAAGTCCGACTGCGTGAGCTCCATCATCATCTCGGCTCGCATCTTCCGGTCGGCCAGGTCGGTGCTCCCGCCGAGGTGCGGGGCGGTGAGGCTGGCGGCGCGCTTCGAGAACGACTCGGTGGCCGCCTCCACGCCGATCGCGTCGATGTCGCTGCAGTAGTCCACGATCGCGTTGGCGTATGCGCTCCCTCCATCCGTCCAGGGCCCCGGGACCTTCGGGTCGGTGGCGATCGGCCCGAGCGCGGCAGTGAAGGCGGCGGCGAGCTCAGCGGGACTCGTCGTCGTCGAAGCCGGCTCCGTTGTCGACGGAGTGTCGTCCCCAGCCGAGGACTCACCTCCTCCGCAGCCGGCGAGCGCGAGCAGTCCACCGATGACGATGACGGTTCCCCTCCGCATGACGCGGGACGGTAGCGGGTGACGAGAGCATCGGTCATCCCATCCTTCATCCCATCCATCGCTCGGGAACGGCCGCGTTCGGGGGTGGATCGAGGGCTGGGAGCGGAGCGGATCGCCCACGGACACGGACTATGTAGTCAGATCGGGCCCCGGCCGAACCCTCGTGCTGAGCAGGTCAGGAGTTCGATTCTCCTCCTGGGCTCGGCATCGGGACCCCCGCTCCGGCGGGGGTCCCGTCGCGTCCGGGCGCTCTGATCCGTGGGGCGTCCTGATCAGTGGGTGGTCATCCCGCCGTCGACGACCAGGGTCTGGCCGGTCATGAAGCTGGACGCGTCGCTGGCCAGGAACAGAGCGGCGGGCACCATCTCCTCCGGCTCGGCCATCCGCTTGATCAGCTGCGAGTCGACGGCCAGCTGCTGGAAGGCCTCGTCGGTGTTGAGGACCATGTCCGTGCGCACGGTGCCGGGCGCCAGGCCGTTGGCGCGGATGCCGTCGACGGCCAGCTCGCCCGCCATCGACCGCGTGAACGCCGCCAGGGCGGACTTGGCCGACACGTAGAGCGACACGTACTCGCCCCGGGTGAAGATGCCGGCGGTGAGCACGTTCACGATCGCCGCGTGCTCGCTCGCTCGCAGGTGGGGCAGCGCCCGCTGCACCAGGAACACCGGACCGCGCAGGTTCACGTCGTGGGACTTGGCGAACGCGTCGGGCGAGATGGAGCCGATGGGCAGTGCGAGCGGGTTGGCGGCGTTGTTCACCACGATGTCGACGCCGCCCAGCTCGGCGACCGTCCGGTCGACCAGGGCGTCCACCGCGTCCAGGTCGCCCATGTGGGTGGGGACCGAGAGCGCTGTGCCGCCGGCGCGGCCGATGGCCGTCGCCGCCTCGTCGCAGGCCTCGGCCTTGCGGCTGGCGATCACCACGCTCGCCCCGACCGCGGCGAACCCCTCGGCCACGGCTCGGCCGATGCCCCTGCTCCCACCGGTCACGATCGCCACGCGACCGGTCAGGTCGAACGTCGCCAGCAGCTCGTCGCGCGTCATCCGGTCTCTCCTCGTCCGCCCGGGCCGGGTGCCTCGGGCCTGGCGCCAGTATCGGGCAGGGGGCGTCACCGGCGCGTCGGGAACGGCAACGCGAACGCGGCCGCAGCGATGGCGAGGGCCCTGCGGGTGGCAGGGAACCACCCACGCGCGGCGCGAAGTTCAGACTGCGTTCCTTGTGGCATTCCGCCCGTTCTGCGATCCTGTGAGCGGTTTTCGAAGCTGGGCGATGTGCGAGGGAGCGAGCGGTGGAGCTGAACGGCGAACAGGGCAACAGGACGCGGGGGCGCGCAGCGCGACCCGTCCGACGCTCGCGGGGCGCGCTGTCGCTCGCAGTGGCGGGGCTGGCGGTGATCGCGGCGTCGTTCTTCGGGACGGCCACCGCAGGGGCTGCCGAGGACGGCGAGGAGGCCGCTCCGATCATCACGATCACCCAGGAGCCGATCGCCGTCGACGGTGAGTGCAACCCTCTCGCCCAGGCGCAGCTGACCTACACCACCGAGTCGACCGACGAGTTCTTCAAGCTCGTCGTCACGAGCGCGACCGACCCGTGCGATCCGATCGCAGCGGCTGCGGTCGCCTACGCCATGCCGGCCGGTGCGTCCCCCGACGGCGGTCAGTGGCCCCAGACGCTCGCCGAGCGGGTCGACTTCACGATCAGCGAGGCGTCGGTCACGACCATCACGTTCGCCAAGGACTGCGACGCGCTGCAGTTCGACGTGATCACCGGCGAGAGCCCCGAGACGATCTCGCCGACCGGCCCGTGGCACGGCCCGCTCCTGTTCGTCGGTGACACGAACACCTCGCAGCAGTACTTCCCGCCGGCCGAGCAGTGCGGTGGCACCACCACGACGACCACGTCGACGACCACCACGGTCCCTGCCACGGTCCTGCCCGCCACGACGCTGCCGCAGGTCGCCACCAACGTGGTCTCGCCGACCGCCGTGGTCGCCGACACCTCGGCCACCCGGGGCTCGAACGACGCCGCGGCGCTGGCGCTCACCGGCTCGTCCTCCGGCCGCCTCGCCCTGCTGGGTGGCGCGCTGCTGGTCGCCGGCGCGGCGATGTTCGCAGTGAGCCGTCGCTCCAAGGAGCAGTGACCGTCCGGTCCTGAGCGCCTCCTCCGGAGGCGCGTCCCGATCCGCCTCCTCGGAGGACGTCGACACCCACCGGGGCGATCTGCCTGGTTGACTGGAAGCACCGCCCACGTCACCGTGGTCGGTGCTTCCGGCGTTCTCGGCCGGGATCACCACATGGGGACGGCGCCGACCACGACGGTCGGCGATCCGACGTCGGTGCGACGTCGTCGACAGCGACGTCGGACGGGGCGACACGACAGAAGAGGTACGACATGAGCAGCACAACGGGGTGCCGCAACTGCCGGGGGCTGTGCGCTGGCGCAGCCAGCCGGTGCCATGAGTGCGGTCGATGGATCCGGAGCCAGGACTACGACGCCACCGGCTCCCAGCGGCGGACGGCGCCGCCGCAGCGCAGCGCGGCGCCGGCACCGACCTGATGCCGGCACCGACCTGACGCCGGGTGGCCCGGCGGGTCCACCCCGCCGCTGACACCGTCACAGGCGTGCTCTACGGTGGGCCGCCCATGGCGGACCAGGCCACCTTCGCGCAGCAGGTCGAACCCTTCGTCGACCAGTTGTACGCCGCCGCGCTCCGAATGACGCGCAACCCGGCCGACGCCGAGGACGTGCTGCAGGAGACCTTCGTCCGGGCGTACCGCGGGTTCCCCAACTTCACCGAGGGGACCAACCTCCGCGCCTGGCTGTACCGGATCCTCACGAACACGTTCATCAACACCTACCGGGCCAAGCAGCGCCGTCCGGAGCAGACGGAGCTCGACGAGGTGGAGGACCTCTACCTCTACCGTCGCCTCGGCGGCCTGGAGGCCGCGACCCTCGGCCGCAGCGCCGAGGACGAGCTGATGGACATGTTCACCGAGGACGACGTCAAGGAGGCGCTCGACGACCTCCCTGAGCAGTTCCGGATGGCCGTGCTGCTGGCGGACGTGGAGGGCTTCTCCTACAAGGAGATCGCTGAGATCATGGACATCCCGATCGGCACGGTGATGAGCCGACTGCACCGGGGAAGAAAGGCGCTCCAGCGTTCGTTGCACCAGTTCGCCGTCGAACACGGGCTCGCTGACCGGGACCCGGTCGTGGTCGAGCCGTAGCATCCGACCAACGACGCACCGCACCCACCATGTCCTCGACCACTCCCGCCCACAGCTCCTCCGGAGAGCCCGACCTCCCACTGGGAGCGGCCGCCTCGGGCCTCGGCGACCGGGCCCCGTCCCACGACCACTCCTCGGCCCACGACCACGCGGATGACCAGAGCGACTGCGACGAGGCGGTCGCCGAGCTGTACGCCTTCCTCGACGGCGAGCTGGACGACGCGGTGATGATCCAGGTCGAGGCGCACCTGCGGCGCTGCTCGCCGTGCCTGGAGGCCTTCGACTTCGAGGCCGACCTGCGCCGTGTGATCGCCGCCAAGTGCACCGAGCAGGTGACTCCGGAGGTCAAGGCGCGCTTCTGCGGGGTGCTGCACCAGCTGTCGGCGGGCATCGTGCCCGGCGACGCCGACGGCGTCGGTCCCGACGCCGGTGTGCCCGCGCCCACCGAGGGCTCCTAGAGTGGTCGCCATGCAGGTTGCATCGATCCTGGCGAACTCGCCCGTGTGGCACTACTGGCTGGCCGTCCCGATCGCGCTGGGCGCCATCGTGGTCGTCATCGCCACCGTGCTCGGCTACTTCTTCCGGGTCACCGCCACCCGCTACCCCAGCGACGAGGGCTGACCGCCCGGCGGGTCGGCCCACCGTCCTGACCCCCCTCCACCCTCGCGACCAGCGGACCGACGCCGCTGAGCACACCGACCTCCGCAACCAGGGAGACAGCCCGATGGGATCGTCGATCGACTGGGCCCTGGCGGAGCGGGTGGCCGCACGCATCGCCGGCGAGGAGCCGTTCGCCGCGTCGTACCACGCCGACGGGATGGCCGAGGAGTTCCAGGAGCTGACAGCGATCGCCCAGCCCCGGGTGGAGGCGGAGACCGGGTTCACCTCGCAGTCCGGCGATGCCCGGGCCCGGGTCGTGGACCGCCTGGACTGGGTCCGGGCCAACCTGGCGAGCTACCAGCGCATGCTGCGGCCCGTGCTGAGCCGGCTCGAGGAGCTCGACGGCCCTGCCGCGGCGGTGTCCGGCAAGGTGGCCGGGGCCGAGCTCGGAGCGCTGCTCGGCTGGATGTCCACCAGGGTGCTCGGCCAGTACGACCTGCTCGTGCTGGAGGAGGAGGACCCCGACGACCAGGACCTCGTGTACTACGTGGGGCCCAACATCCTGGGGCTGGAGAAGCGCCAGTCGTTCCCTCCCAGGGAGTTCCGCCTGTGGGTGGCCCTCCACGAGGTGACCCACCGCACCCAGTTCACCGGCGTCACGTGGCTGCGGCCCTACTTCCTCGGCCTGGTCGAGCACCTCGTCGACGAGGCCGACACCGACCCCAGCAGGGTGTTCACCGCCATGGGTCGGATCGCCGAGGGCGTCCGCACCCGGACCAACCCGCTCGACGACGGCGGCGTCGCGGCGCTCTTCGCCACCCCTGACCAGCGGGCCACGATGGACAAGGTCGGCGGCCTGATGAGCCTCCTCGAGGGCCACGGCGACGTGGTGATGGACCGGGCGGCCACCGACCTGGTGCCGTCGGCTCCGAGGTTCGCCCGGGTGCTGCGCTCCCGCCGCCAGGAGATGAACGTGGCGGCCAAGCTGCTCCAGCGCCTGATCGGCCTGGAGGCCAAGCTCGCCCAGTACCAGCAGGGCGAGGCGTTCATCGCCGCCGTCGAGGACGTCGGCGGCCCGCAGCTGCTGAACCGGGCGTTCGAGCGTCCCGAGATGCTGCCGTCCCTGGCCGAGATCCGCGACCCCTCGGTGTGGATCCGCCGGGTGGGTCCCACCGCCACGGCGGCCTGAACCCCCTGGACACCGGGGCGGACCGACCGGTGGACCCGCTCGTCGAGGAGCTGCTCGCGCGGTGCGCCTTCCCGGCGCGGGGCACCGCCGTCACGTGCGCCGTGTCGGGCGGCCCGGACTCCTCCGCACTCCTCGCCCTCGCGGTCCACGCCGGGCTGGAGGTCACCGCGGTCCACGTCGACCACGCTCTCCGCAGCGGGTCGGCGACCGAGGCGGAGACCGTCGCGGCGCTCGCCGCCCGGTTCGGTGCGGCCTTCCTGGCTGTCCGCGCACCGGTCGAACCGGGCCCCGACCTGGAGGCCCGGGCCCGACGGGCCCGCCACGACGCCGTCGGACCCGACGCGCTGTTCGGACACACCGCCGACGACCAGGCCGAGACCGTCCTGCTCCGCGTGCTGCGCGGGACCGGGCCGGCCGGCCTCGCCGCGATGTCGAGGGACCGGCACCCACTCCTCGGCCTGCGACGCGCCGAGACCCACGAGCTGTGCCGCCGATTGGGCATCGACGCGCTGCAGGACCCGACGAACGACTCGCCGGCGCACACCCGCAACCGGGTCCGCCACGAGCTGATGCCGCTCGCGGACGACGTCGCAGGTCGCGACGTCGTCCCGCTCCTCTGCCGGTTGGCCGACCTGGCAGCGGATCAGGCCGCGCTGCTCGACGACCTCGCTGCGGACCTCGACCCCACCGACGTGCCGGCCCTCGTCGCGGCGCCCGCCCCGGTCGCCGCCGCGGCGTTGCGACGGTGGTGGGCCGCCGAGACCGGTGTCGGCCTCCCTCCCGACGCCGCGGCCCTCGGGCGCGTGCTCGACGTGGCCCGCGGCGCCGCCGTCGGGTGCGACGTGGTCGGCGGCTGGCACGTCCGACGCACCGCGGGCCGCCTCCGTCTCATCGGGCCGGGCGGGGCGCGGGAGCCGGCGTCCGGCGCAGGAGTGGACGGAGCCCTCGGCGGAGCGCCGGACGGAGGGGTCGGTCGACGGGGGTAGGGTCGGCGGCCATGGACAAGCCCGTGCCCGCCTCGTTCGACGACGACCCCGCGATCGGTCGGGTGCTGCTGTCCGAGGAGCAGCTGACCACGCGGATCGCCGAGATCGGTGCGCAGCTGACCAGCGACTACGCCGGCCGGGCCCCGCTCCTGGTCTGCGTCCTCCGCGGCGCGTACGTCTTCCTCACCGATCTCGCCCGCAGCGTGGACCTGCCGGTGGAGATCGACTTCATCGCGGTGTCGTCCTACGGCGCGACCACCCGGACGTCCGGAGTGGTGCGGCTGGTCAAGGACCTCGAGGTCGACCTCACCGACCGCGACGTGATCCTCGTCGAGGACATCGTCGACACCGGCCTCACCCTGCGGTACCTCCGACGCAGCCTCGAGGCCCGAGGTCCCGCGAGCCTGGAGGTCTGCGCCCTGCTGGCCCGGGAGTCTGCCGACCTCGAAGGGCTCGGGGTCCGCTACGTCGGCTTCACGATCCCGAACGACTTCGTCATCGGCTACGGGCTGGACGTCGCGGAGCGCTACCGCAACCTGCGGTACCTGGCCGTCTACGACCCCGACGCCGCCGGCGACGACAGCTGATCGTTCCGGCGGAGCCACCGCCACGCCATCGCGCCCGGCACGAGCGGCAGCCAGAACGACACCAACCGGAACAGCGCCACCGTCGGGACGGCGACCGCGGCGCGCTCGCCGAACAGCACCAGCCCGCCGACGAGTCCGGCCTCGACGGCCCCCGCTCCACCGGGGAACGGCAGGAACGCGGCCACGAGGAGCACGGCGAGGACCACCAGCGCGACCGACGGCGGGTTGAGGGAGCCACCGATCGCCCGGTCCGCCGCGAGCAGTCCGCCGATCGAGGCCAGCGGGATGAACAGCGAGCCCACCAGCAGCTGCGCCAGTCGCGTCGGGTGCCCGGTGAGGGCCCGGAAGCCCGCGGTCCACTCGCGCACGGCCGGCACGACGCTGCGACGGATCGACCGTCGGGCCGCGGGCAGGAGGATCGACGAGGCGGCGAGGAGCACGGCCAGCACCGTCAGCACGATCATCCCGACCTGGACGTCGTCGTTCGGATCGATCGGCCCCTCGCTGTCGGACAGACGGAGAGCCAGGTACAGGACCGCCAGCTGGGCGATCAGCCGGAACACGATCGCCACGCCGACCGAGCCCAGCGACGTCGCCGTCTCCACCCCGTTGGCCCGCAGGAACTGCACCCGCGTCGCCACGCTGCCGGTGTGGAACGGGGCGAGGGCGTCGGTGAAGTGGGCGGCGAGCCGGGACAGCACGACGTGGCCGGGGCTGAGGTGGTCGCGGAGGGAGCCGACGAAGGCGAGCGTGCTGGCCCCCAGGGCCAGGAGCGTCGCCACCACCGTCCAGACCACCTGGTTCCAGTTGCTGACCGATGCCAGCGGCTGGTCGCGCGTGACCCGGTACGCCAACGCTCCGAGGACCGCTGCGGCCAGCACGACGGGGACCGCGAGCGGCCACGCAGAGGTCGGCACCGACCCCTCGTAGTCGGGCTCGGGGATGCGGGCCCGGCGCTCGACCTCGGCCCGCAGCGGCGCGAGCAGGCCCGACTCCTTCAGCGCCGCGCGGGTCGCGCCGCCGAGGGAGTAGGGCTGGAGACGTGGGAAGGCGCGGGCGAGGCCGTCGGGGCCGACGGCACGCTCGGCAGCGTCGACGGCGCGCTCGACGCCGACCACCGGTGCCGTCGAGGCGAGCAGCTCCGCCAGGTCGGTGGCCAGCAGGAGCGGGGAGGCGGCGAGCTCGGCGAACCCGAAGTCGATCAGGAACAGCTGCCCGTCGGCAGCGGCGAAGATGTTCGCCAGGCGCAGGTCCCTGTGCGCGATGCCGTTGGCCTGCAGCATGCCGACCTGCGCCCACACCTCGTCGAGCAGGTCGTCGGTGATGTCATCGTCCGGGACCCGGTCGAGCGAGTCGCCGTCGATCGCCTGGAACGCCAGGAGCATCGCGTCGTTGCCGATCTCCGACACGGTGAAGAGCTCCGGCGTCAGGATGTCCGCCGCGGTCGCCCGCAGCGACAGCAGCGCCTCGTGCTCCACGGTCCGTCGCAGCGAGCTGGTGGGCGGCTCGTCGCCGGTGTTGCGCAGGAACAGCGCACGGAAGACCCGGAACATGAGATCCGCGGAGCGGTTGTCCTGGTCGAGCACCTTGACGAACACCTTGCGGCCGTCGGTGGTGGAGCCGATCCACGGGGTCGAGCCCCGGGCGTCGACCGCTGCGGGTGCGATGTCGGCGATCTCGATGCCGGAGCGGGCCAGCCCGGAGATGAGCACGTCGCGGTCAGGCGCGTTGTCGGGCGTGCCGAACAGCAGCGCCACGGCGGCGCCGCACATGGTGCCGATCCCGACGTCGGCCACCCACGCCACGGCCGGAACGTCGGAGAAGCCGAGCACCGACAGGAAGCTCAGCGCGATCGTCCACCCGGCCAGCCTCCGGGTCGATGACGGGAGGTAGGGGATCCCGACCACGTAGGCGGCCAGGAACGCCGCGAGGAACGGGTCGTTGACGGAACCGGCCGATCCCGCATACGCGTCGGGGAACAGGGTCGGGGGCTCCCGCGTGAGGAGGCCGACGAGCACCTCGCTCAGGGCGAACGCGGCGATCGCTGCCAGGTTCACGACGGCCCAGAGGCGGAACCGCCGGTAGCGGAGCAGCTGGACGTTGACCACCACGGGCACGATCACCAGCGTCAGGCCGACGATCACCAGCGGCACGGCCCGGATCCAGGTGGGCAGCAGGTCGGTCAGCTGCTCCCAGTCCCCGTTGAGCGCGGCCATCGTGTTGGAGAAGCGCCACATGATGAGCGCTCCGACCGCGGTGATGACGACGCCGACGAGGAGCCGCAGCAGCGACGTGGGGGAGCGCACCATCCGACGCTCCGGACCGGAGCGCTCCGCCGCGGAGGGCGGGTCGACGGGTGCGCCCGCCGGCGTGGCGTCGGGCGGGACGGTGGCGGCGAGGTCGTCCATCGGTGCGGCTGCCGTGCGGCGACGTGCGGACGGCCGCGGCGATGCTACCGACGCCGGGTGTGAGCGGGTGGGTCCCTCGGTAGCCTGACCGCCGGTGTCCGATCCCCAGCCACCTCCCGCTCCGGCGCCACGTCGCTCGGGACCGTCGCGGCGCTGGCCGGGATCGACCGGGTCGCGGATCGCGGCCGGTGCGGTCGTGGTCCTCGCCGTCGCCGCGCTGGTCTGGGGGATCCTCACGCGTCCCGATCCGCCCGAGGAGCTGCGCCTCGACCAGTTCCAGGCCCGGCTCGACGACGGCGACATCCGCACCGCCACCGTCATCGACTCGTCGTCGACGGTGGAGGGCGAGCTCGCCGACGGAACCCGCTACCGCACGGAGTTCCCGAAGGAGTACGGCGAGCAGCTGACCAAGGACCTCCTCGTCCAGGACATCAAGGCCGACGCCGACAACTCCGACGGGAGCATCTGGTCCGACGTCGTCTTCGGCCTGCTCCCGACCTTCCTGATCGTCGGCGTGTTCGTCTGGTTCGTGCTGCAGATGCAGCGGGGCGGCAAGGCGATGAAGTTCGGTCGGGCCCGCACCGCCGGCGGCGACCAAAGCGGCGACGTCACCTTCGACGACGTCGCCGGGGCCGACGAGGCCGTGGTCGAGCTCCGGGAGGTCGTCGAGTACCTCCGGGACCCGGAGCGGTTCCTGCGGCTCGGTGCCCGGATCCCCAAGGGAGTGCTCCTGGTCGGGCCCCCGGGCACGGGCAAGACGCTGCTCGCCCGCGCCGTGGCCGGCGAGGCCGGCGTCCCGTTCCTCAGCCTGTCGGGATCGGACTTCGTGGAGGTGTTCGTCGGCGTCGGCGCCAGCCGCGTCCGGGACCTGTTCCGCCAGGCCGTCAACCAGGCGCCGGCGATCGTGTTCGTCGACGAGATCGACGCCGTCGGTCGTCACCGCGGCGCCGGGGTCGGCAACGGCCACGACGAGCGGGAGCAGACGCTGAACCAGCTGCTCGTCGAGATGGACGGCTTCGCGCAGACCGACGGCGTCGTGCTGATCGCCGCGACCAACCGGCCCGACATCCTCGACCCCGCCCTGCTGCGCCCCGGCCGCTTCGACCGCCAGGTCATGGTCGACAACCCCGACGTCCGGGGCCGGGCCGCCGTCCTCGCGGTCCACCTGCGCGGCAAGCCGGTGGCGCCCGACGTCGACGTGGCCGTCCTGGCCCGACGCACACCCGGGTTCTCGGGGGCCGACCTCGCCAACCTGGTCAACGAGGGTGCGCTGCTGGCGGCGCGACGCGGCGGCGACGTCATCGGTCGGGCCGACCTGACAGCGGCTGTCGAACGCGTCCTCGCCGGTCCCGAGCGCAGCCGGATCCTCTCGGTCCAGGAGCGTCGGATCGTGGCGGTCCACGAGTCCGGCCACGCCATCGTGAGCCACGTCCTGCCCCACGCGGACGACGTCCACAAGGTGTCGATCGTGTCCCGCGGCGCCGCGCTCGGCTACACGGTCCTGCTGCCCGAGGAGGACCGCCACCTCCACAGCCGGTCGCAGCTGGAGGACCAGCTCGCGGTGCTCCTCGCCGGCCGGGCCGCCGAGGAGGCCGTCTTCGACGAGCTGACCAACGGCGCCACCGACGACATCGACCGGGCCACGCGCCTGGCCACCGCGATGGTCACCGAGTACGGCATGAGCGACAAGCTCGGCCCACGGCGCTTCGTCGTCCGTGACGCGGAGCCGTTCCTCGGGATGGACCAGAGCCGAGCCCGCGAGCACGGCGACGACGTCGCGGCCCACGTGGACGAGGAGGTGTCGCGCCTCCTCGAGGACGCCCACGACCGGGCGCGCCGTATCCTCGAGGCGCACCGACCCGGCCTGGACCGGCTGACCGCCGCACTTCTCGACCGAGAGACGCTGGCCGACGCCGAACTGGCCGACCTCCTGGCCGCCCTTGGAGAGCCATGACCACCTTCGACGACCTCAACTCGCTGGACCCCGAGCCGGGCGCGCCGCTGCCGACGGCGGTCGACCAGGAGCGCATCGCCAAGGCCGTGAGGGAGATCCTCGACGCGATCGGCGAGGATCCCGATCGGGAGGGTCTGAGCGACACGCCCGCCCGGGTCGCCCGCATGTACGCCGAGACGTGCGCCGGCCTCCACGAGGAGCCGGCTCGCCACCTCAAGGTCACCTTCGACGCCGGCCACGACGAGATGATCATGGTGCGCGACATCCCGCTCTACTCCATGTGCGAGCACCACCTGGTCCCGTTCTACGGACACGCGCACGTGGCCTACATCCCGAACACCGACGGCCGCGTGACCGGCCTGTCCAAGCTGGCCCGGCTGGTGGACGGCTTCGCCCGTCGCCCCCAGGTCCAGGAGCGGCTCACCACCCAGGTGGCCGACGCGATCGAGTCGACGCTGCAGCCGCGCGGCGTGCTCGTCGTGATCGAGGCCGAGCACCTGTGCATGGCCATGCGCGGCATCCGCAAGCCCGGCGCGTCGACGGTCACCTCCGCGGTCCGGGGCGTGTTCCGCGACGACGTCTCGGCGCGCATGGAGGCCATGCAGTTCGTGGACTCCGGCCGCCGTCGTTGAGCGGGAGGCCCGTGCCGGTGCCGGGCGACGAGCCGGGGGCTGCCCCCGTCGCCGACCGCCCGCTCGTGATGGGCGTGCTGAACGTCACGCCCGACTCGTTCTCCGACGGCGGCTCCCACGACGGGGTCGACCGCGCCGTGCGCCGGGTGGCGGAGATGGTCGCCGAGGGCGTGGACGTGGTCGACGTCGGTGGCGAGTCGACGCGACCGGGCGCGGCGCCGGTGGACCCGACCGACGAGCAGGCCCGGGTGCTGCCGGTCCTGGAGGCGATCGCCGAGCCGTGCCGGGAGGCCGGGGTGCGCCTGTCCGTCGACACCCGCCATGCCGCGACCGCTCGTCGGGCGGTGGCGGCGGGGGCGTCGCTGATCAACGACGTCAGCGCCTCGCTGTTCGACGTCGCCGCCGAGACCGGCGCCGGGTGGGTGGCCATGCACATGTTCGGCGATCCCCGCACGATGCAGGCGTCGCCGGCCTACGAGGACGTGGTCGCGGACGTGTTCGGCTTCCTCCGGGGGCGGGTGGACGCGGCTCGCGCCGCGGGCGTCGACGAGCTGTGGGTGGACCCCGGCATCGGCTTCGGCAAGACCACCGGCCACAACGTGGCGCTGCTCGCCCGGCTCGACGAGTTGGTGGCGGATGGCACTCCTGTGGTCGTGGGGACGAGCCGCAAGCGCTCTCTCGGCGTGCTGCTCGCCCGGTCGGACGCCGGACTGGAGCCGCATCCGGGTCCCGTCGGCGGATCGGGTGACTTCGACGGACCCGAGCCGACCGCGGTCACCGACCGCCTGACCGGTTCGCTGAGCACCGCGACCTGGGCCATGATCCTCGGGGCCCGCATGGTGCGGGTCCATGATGTCGGGGCGACGGTGCGAGCCGTCGCGGTCGCCGCAGCGGCGCGCGCCGCGCGTCGGGCATCCTGAGAGCCGACATCCGAGCGACGGAACGAAGGAGGTGCAGGTGGCAGCCAAGGGCAAGTGGGCGCAGGGCATCAAGCCGCGGCACTTCAACTGGATCATCCAGGACCAGCTGGCGGTGTGCGAGCGTCCGGGTGGCTTCGGGGCGAACCACCGCAAGGTGCGCCGCCAGGAGGAGATCATCTGGATCCGGGAGCAGGGCTTCGATCTGGTCGTGTCGGTGTCGCCGGCGCCCCACAACCTGCACAACTACGACGAGATGGGCGTCACCTGGATGCACTGGCCGTTCCCGACGGCCGAGGACCTGCCGCGCTACCTGGACCGGACCTACGGCGGTCTCCGCCAGCTCCTGGGCGCCCGCAAGAAGGTCGTCGTCCACGCGGACGAGCTGTCGGACCGCCTGATCGGGCTCATGGCCGGCTACCTGGTGTGGGCGGGGCTCGTGCCCGAGCCCCCGCAGGCCATCAACATCATCGAGCGCCTGACCAGCCGCCAGCTCGACGCCAGCGGTCGCACCGTGGTGAACGAGGCCGCCCGCCTCGTGGCTGCCCGGGACTGACCCACCCCTCGGGAGGGACGGCGCCGTGAACGACATCATCGAGCTGCGAGGGTTGCGGTCGGTCGCCGTCGTCGGCCTGCTGCCCGAGGAGCGCGAGCGCGCCCAGCCCCTGGAGCTGGACCTCGACGTGGAGGTCGACCTGACCGCCGCAGGCGTGTCCGACGACCTGTCCGACAGCGTCGACTACGGAGCGATCTGCGACGTGGTGTCCGACGTGCTCGCCCGATCGGAGCCACTCCTGCTCGAGCGGTTGGCGGCCCTGGTCGCGGAGTCGGTGCTCGGCGTGGACGACCGCATCGAGGCCGTCACGCTGAGCGTCCGGAAGCTGCGGCCTCCAGTGCCCCACGACCTGGCCACCAGCGGCGTCAGGATCCGACGGCAGCGCCAGTCCCGCTCCTCCACGATCGGCTTCGGCCGTTGACGCCCTCCGCGGTCCGGACCTTCCTGTCGCTCGGGTCCAACCTGGGCGACAGGCGCCAGCACCTCAGCCAGGCCGTCGACTCCCTCCCCGACGTCGTGGCCGTGTCGCCGGTCTACGAGACCGATCCGATGGGAGGCCCGGGGGGCCAGGGTCCGTACCTGAACGTCGTGGTCGAGCTGCACACGGCGGTCGCCCCCCGTGCGTTGCTGTCGATCTGCCACCGGATCGAGGCGAACGCCGAGCGGGTCCGGGCGGAGCGGTGGGGTCCTCGGACGCTCGACGTCGACATCGTGTGGATGGACGGCGTGACGATGGACGACGAGGCCCTGACGATCCCGCATCCCCGCTGGAAGGAGCGTCGGTTCGTGCTGCAGCCGTTGCACGACCTCGCCCCGGAGCTGGTCACCGAGCGCGATCTGCAGCTGTCGGAGGGCACGGTCCGTCGCGTCGAGGACCTGTGACCCGCCCGTTCCGTTCTGCGGAACCGGTCGGAACAGGTCGCTTCTGCAGAACAGAACGGGTGGTCGGGTGAGGCGCATCCGGATCGTCGGTGCCGGCAGGGCGGGGGGTTCCTTCGCCCTGGCCCTGGGCGACGTCGGCTGGCAGCCCGAGCTGCTGCTGCACGGCGTCCCGCTGGCTCGTTCGGCCGAAGCCGTCGAGGCGGTGCTGCTGTGCGTGCCCGACGGCGTGGTGGCCGAGGTGGCGTCGGAGATCGAGCCCGACGACGGCTGCGTCGTCCTCCACTGCGCCGGCTCGCTGACGCTCGACGTGCTGGGGACCCATCCCCGTCGGGCGTCGGTGCACCCGCTCGTCTCGCTGCCGTCGCCGCCGATCGGATCGGCGCGGCTGCGCGGCGCCTGGTTCGGCGTGGCCGGCGATCCTCTGGCGGGCGAGCTGGTGGCCGACCTGGGCGGTCGCAGCGTGGAGGTGCCGGACCGGCACCGGGCCGAGTACCACGCCGCGGCGGTCATCGCCTCCAACCACCTCGTGGCGCTGATGGGCCAGGTGCAGCGGGTGGCGGCGTCGGCCGGCGTCCCGCTGGACGCGTACCTGCAGCTCGCGGCCGGGAGCCTGGCCAACGTGGGCGAGCTGGGTCCGGCCGCGGCGCTCACCGGCCCGGTCGCCCGGGGGGACTGGGGCACGGTCGCGGCCCATCTCGCCGCCCTGGGCCCCGACGAGCGGGCGACCTACGAGGCGATGGCCAGGGAGGCGGCCCGGTTGGCCGGCGTCGAGGTCCCCGACCTCTGAGCTCCCGATCCGCTGCGCCCACGCGGCTCTGTCGTGCGAGGAGCCGGCGAACGGTGGCCTCATGCGCAACAGAACAGGAGGTCGGGCGGAACTGGGTAGCGTGACGCCCCGTGGTCGACACCGTCGCGACGGCAGCTGAGCTCGGCGAACTCCTGGACGACGTGCGGTCGTCGGGCCGGACGGTCGGCTTCGTGCCGACCATGGGCTACCTCCACCGTGGCCACGCGTCGCTGATCTCCGCCGCCGCGGCCGACTGCGACGTGGTCGTGACGTCGATCTTCGTCAACCCGCTGCAGTTCGCCCCGACCGAGGACCTGGCCGCCTACCCGAGGGACCTCGACGGCGACCTGCGGCTGGCCGAGGAGGCCGGCGCCACCGTCGTGTTCGCCCCGTCCGAGGACGAGATGTACCCGAACGGTCGGGACGGCGTGCTGACCACGGTGGCCGTCCCGGCGCTGGCCGGGGTGATGGAGGGGGCGTCGCGGCCGTCGCACTTCGCGGGGGTCTGCACCGTCGTGGCCAAGCTCTTCCACCAGGTGGGGGCCTGCCGCGCCTACTTCGGTGAGAAGGACTACCAGCAGCTCGCCATCCTCCGTCGCATGGCTCTGGACCTGTCGTTCCCGGTCCAGGTGGTCGGCTGCCCGACCGTGCGGGAGCCCGACGGCCTCGCCCTGTCGAGCCGGAACGTCTACCTGACCGCCGAGGAGCGCGAGGTGGCGCCCGTCCTGCAGCGGGCGCTGCGGGCCGGGGCCGCCGCCATCGCCGACGGCGAGACCGACGCCGACCGGGTGCGCTCGACGATGGCGACGATGATCGACGAGGCGCCGCTCGGCGAGCTCGACTACGTGGAGATCGCGTCGGCCGACACGCTCCAGCCGCTGGTCGTCGCAGATCCAGGGGCACGCCTCTTCGGGGCCGTCCGGTTCGGCCGGGCCCGCCTGATCGACAACATCGCGGCGGCCTCGTGACCGACGAGCTGGACCTCCTCGTGCTCGGCAGCGGCGTCGCCGGGCTGTCCGCCGCGGTGCGCGCCGCCAGCGAGCACGGTCTGCGCACCGGGGTCCTCACCAAGGGCCTCCTCGAGCAGACGACCACGCGCTGGGCCCAGGGCGGCGTCGCCGCGGCCCTCACCGGCGACCCCGAGCAGGTGGACCTCCACCTGGCCGACACCCTGGCCGCCGGTGCCGGCCTGTGCGACGTGGACGCCGTCCGCGTCCTCGTGGACGAGGGCCCCCGCCGGGTGGAGGAGCTGATCGGTCTGGGTGCGGAGTTCGACCGCGACGAGCGCGGCGATCTCGACCTCGCCCGGGAGGGCGGCCACTCCGTCGCCCGTGTCGTCCACGCCGGCTCGGCGACCGGTGCGGAGGTGGAGCGGGCGCTCGTCGCGGCCGTCCGCTCGACAGCGGCCGCGGTCCTCGAGCACGCGTTCGCGCACGACCTCATCGTCGAGGACGGCCGCTGCGTCGGGGTGCTGGCCCACGGACCCGACGGCCCGTCGGAGGTGCGGACGCGCCACGTGCTGCTCGCCACCGGCGGCGCCGGCCAGCTGTTCGAGGTGACCACGAACCCGCCCGAGGCCACCGGCGACGGCGTCGCCATGGCGCTGCGGGCCGGGGTGGCGGTCGCCGACCTGGAGTTCTTCCAGTTCCACCCCACCGCGCTGGCGCTGCCGGCCATGCCGCGTCCGCTGCTGTCGGAGGCGCTGCGCGGCCACGGCGCCGTCCTGCGCGACCGCGACGGCGAGCGCTTCGTCGACGAGCTGCTGCCGCGGGACGTCGTCTCCCGGGCGATCCTGGCCAAGATGCTCGAGCAGGGCTCCGACCACGTGTGGCTCGACGCCACCGGGCTCGAGCACTTCGACGTGCGCTTCCCCAACATCGCCGCCTCCCTCGCCGCCGCCGGCCTGGACGCTGCGGTCGACCTGCTCCCGGTGGCGCCGGCCGCGCACCACCAGTGCGGGGGGATCGTCACCGACCTGTCGGGAGCGACCACCCTGCCGGGGCTGTGGGCGGCCGGCGAGACCACCTGCACCGGCGTGCACGGGGCCAACCGCCTGGCGTCCAACTCGCTGCTCGAGGGCATGGTGTTCGGCCCGAGGGCCGTGGAGGCCATCGCCGACGGGGGTGACGGGCCGTCCGCCACGGGAGCGATGCGCTGCGTCCTCGGCTTCCCGGGCGTCGAACCCGACGGCTCGCCGGAGGGAGCCGGGCGGGCCGGTCTGGACATCGGAGGCGTCCCGCTCGTGGTCGCCGACGCCCCCGACGGCGGTGCCGACGGTGCCGCCCGCCTCGACGTCGCCGCCCTCCGCCGGGGCGTCCAGCACGCCATGTCCACCCTGGCCGGCGTGATGCGCTCGGCCGACGGGCTGTCGGAGTGCTCCGCGGTGCTCGACGACGCGGCGGTCCGGCTGCCGGCCCGCCCGGCCTCGGCGGACGCGGCGGAGCTGCGCAACCTGGTCGTGATCGGTCGGGTGCTCGTCGCGGCCGCGCTGCAGCGCACCGAGTCGCGCGGCACCCACGCCCGCACCGACTTCCCCGACACCGATCCCGACCAGCGCCATCGGCTGGTCGTCGGACGCTGACCCGCTGCGTCTCGGCGGTGGTGTCCGTCGTCAGGCAACAGGAACCACCGCCGAAGCGGTGACCACGGCGCCGCGCGGGGCAAGCTCTCTGCATGACCGACGCCCCTGACCCCGGGTACCTCCAGCCGCCGCGCCACGAGGTCGTCGACGCCGTCCGGCGCGCCCTCGCCGAGGACCTCGCTCCCCTCGGCGATCTGACCGCGACGCTCGTGCCACCGGTCCTCGGCGAGGCCCGGTTCGTGGCCAGGACCCACGGCGTGCTCGCGGGCACCGCGTGCGCGGACGAGACGTGGGCGCAGCTCGACCCGACGGTGACGCTCGACTGGGTGGTCGACGACGGCGCCCGGCTGACGCCGGGGCAGGTCCTCGGGGTGGTGCGGGGCCCGTTCCGCTCGATCCTGACCGGCGAGCGCACCGCGCTGAACTTCCTCGGCTTCCTGTCGGGCATCGCCACGCTGACGGCGGCGTACGTGGACGCCGCGGCGGCGGGCGGCGACGCCCGGGTGTGGGACACCCGCAAGACGGTGCCGGGCCTCCGGTCGCTGTCCAAGGCCGCGGTCCGAGCCGGCGGCGGTCGCAACCACCGCGGGAACCTGTCGGACTGGATGCTCATCAAGGACAACCACCTGGGTGGGGTGGGCATCGCCGAGGCCGTCGCCAGGGCCCGCGACCGCTGGCCGGGGCGGACCGTGCACGTCGAGTGCGACTCGTTGGACCAGTGCGTGGAGGCGCTGGATGCCGGCGCCGACGCGATCCTCCTGGACAACATGAGCCCCGAGGAGGTCCGGACCTGCGTGGCGGCCGCCCAGGTCCGCCAGGGCGGGCAGGCCAGGCGGACGCTCCTCGAGGTCTCGGGCGAGATCACCCTGGAGACCATCGCCGACTACTCGGGGACCGGTGTCGACATGATCTCCGTCGGCCGGATGACCAAGTCGGCGCCCACGCTGGACATCGGACTCGACCTCGCCTGAGCGGCGGGGAGCGGTGGGCTCGCCTGAGCAACGTTCTGGCCGTGAGGGCGGAGCCGGGCCATCCTTGAGCAGCCGGCAGGACGTTCCGCCGGACACGATCACCAGAGGGAACCCGTGCTGCTCGTCATCGACGCCGGCAACACCCAGACCGTCGTGGGCCTGTACGACTCCGGCGACCGCAGCCACCAGCTGCTCGACCACTGGCGTCTGGCCACCAACGCGGAGCGCACCAGCGACGAGCTCCTGCTGCTCATCCGCCAGCTCCTCGAGACCAGGGAGCTGGACATCCGCACCGACGTGAGGGGCGTGGCCGTGTCCTCCGGCGTCCCCAGCATCACGTTCGAGCTGCGGCGGATGTGCGAGCGCTACCTGGACATCGAGCCGGTCGTGCTCGGCACGGGGGTCAAGACCGGCATGCCGGTGCTGTACGAGAACCCGCGGGAGGTGGGGGCGGACCGCATCGCCAACGCTGTCGGGGCCTACGACCTCTTCGGCGGCCCGACGATCGTGGTCGACTTCGGCACGGCCACGACCTTCGACGTGATCTCCGACAAGGGCGAGTACATGGGCGGTGCGATCGTCCCCGGGATCGAGATCTCCATGGACGCGCTCTTCGGCCGGGCCGCCGCTCTCCGCCGGGTCGAGCTGGTCGAGCCGCGGAGCGTGATCGGCCGCACCACCGTCGAGTCCATCCAGTCGGGAGCCGTCTACGGCTACTCGGCGCTGGTCGACGGCATGTGCGACCGCATCGAGGCCGAGCTGGGAGAGGCCACGATCGTGGCCACGGGCGGACTCGCGGGGCTGATCGCACCGGTGACCACGTCGATCGAGCACGAGGAGCCATGGCTCACGCTGCACGGGCTGCGCCTCATCTGGGAGAAGAACCAGTGAACGACGCAGCTCATCTCGACGACGCGACGGCCCCCACCGGCGGCTCGGAGCCCGGGCCGTCGGAGCACGCCGAGGGCCGGGATCGCCTGGCGGGGTGGGAGCAGCCCTACACGTTCGAGCCCGACGCGACGGCCGCGTCCGTCGCAGCGGCGCACCCGGACCTCGAGCCCGGGACGGAGACCGGGGAGAGGGTCACCATCGCCGGTCGTCTGATGCTGCGGCGCGTGCAGGGCAAGCTCGCGTTCGGGACGCTCGCGGATCGCACCGGCCGCATCCAGCTGTTCGCCCCCTCGGCCACGACGCCCGAGTTCGAGCGCTTCGGCGAGCTGCAGCTGGGGGACTGGATCGGCGTGAGCGGCGAGGTGATGACCACACGCCGCGGTGAGCTGTCGGTCCGGGTGGACGACTGGACGCTCCTCGCTCCGACGCGGCGGCCGTTCCCCGACAAGTGGCACGGCATCAGCGACCCCGACCTGCGCTTCCGGCAGCGGTACGTCGACCTGTGGGTGACCGACGAGGCGAGGCGCACCTTCGAGATGCGGTCGCGGGTCATGTCGCTGACGCGCCGGTTCATGGAGGACCGGGGCTACCTCGAGGTGGAGACGCCGGTCTTCCACCCGATCCCCGGGGGCGCGCTGGCCACGCCGTTCACCACCCACCACAACGCCCTCGACGTCGACCTGTTCCTGCGCATCGCCCCGGAGCTGTACCTCAAGCGCCTGGTCGTGGGCGGCTTCGACAAGGTGTTCGAGATCGCCCGGGTCTTCCGCAACGAGGGCATCTCGACGCGCCACAACCCCGAGTTCACGATGCTCGAGTCCTACGAGGCCTACGGCGACTACCACACCTACATGGCCCTGACCGAGGAGCTCGTGGCGCACCTCGCCACCGAGCTGACCGGGTCGACCACCGTGTCCTACGACGGTCGCGACGTGGATCTGTCGGTGCCGTGGCGGCGGGCCACGCTGGCCGACCTCACGTCCGAGCAGGTCGGTGAGCCCGTCTCGGTGGCCACGCCGCTCGCACGGCTGCGCGAGCTGTGCGACGCCCACGACGTGCCGTGGAAGGACTCCTACGGCCCCGGGAAGCTGCTGCTGGAGCTGTACGAGAAGACCACCGAGCACACCCTCTGGGACCCGACGTTCGTGATCGACTACCCGGCCGAGGTCTCGCCGCTGTCGCGTCGGCACCGCGACGACCCGGAGCTGACCGAGCGCTTCGAGGCGATCGTGGTGGGTCGCGAGCTCTGCAACGGCTTCTCCGAGCTCACCGACCCCGACGACCAGCGCGGCCGCTTCGAGGACCAGGCGGCGGAGAAGGCGGCCGGTGACGCCGAGGCCATGTCGGTGGACGAGGACTACCTGCGCGCGCTCGAGTACGGACTGCCCCCGACCGTCGGCCTGGGCATCGGGATGGACCGGCTCGTGATGCTGCTGTCGGGAACCCAGACCATCCGCGACGTGGTCCTGTTCCCGACCCTTCGCCCCGAGCAGACGGCAGCGTCCGACGGTGTCGTGTCCGGGCAGGACGACTCCGACGACGCCGGAGCCTGATCGACGGTGGGGACCCTCTTCCTGGAGTACCTGGGCGAGGAGGTCCAGGTGGAGCCGGGTGAGACGCTGACGTTCGGCCGGGCCGCTGACCTGGTGGTCGACGCCGACAACCAGTACCTGCACCGCGTGCTGGGCTGCTTCGCCTCCCAGGGCGACGTGTGGTTCCTCCAGAACCTCGGTCGCTACGTCACCTTGAGCATCGTGGACCGGGAGGGCCCGTCGCGGACCGAGCTGGCGCCCGCGGACCAGACGCCGATCGGCTTCGAGGAGTTCTCGGTGGTGTTCGAGGCCGGCCCCGACCGCTACGAGATCGTCGGCGCTCTCGCGGAGCCGACGCCCCTGGAGCTGGGCCAGTCGGTGGCGAGCGACACGGTCGAGTTCGCGACCCTCAACCTGAACGCCGAGCAGCTGCTCATGGTGGCGGCGCTGTCCGAGCCGCTGCTGCGCGGCTGGCCCGACTGGCAGTCCGAGATCCCGGGCAACAAGGAGGTGGCCCGTCGTCTGGGGTGGAGCCTCGCCAAGTTCAACCGCAAGCTCGACTACCTGTGCCGGCGCCTGTCCGAGCAGGGGGTCGGCGGTCTGCAGGGCGGCTCGGGGTCGTTGGCCACCGGACGCCGGGCCCGTCTGGTCCGCCACATGGTCGACCGCGGCATGGTCGTGGCGGCGGACCTCGACCGGCTGCCGCCCCGGCCCTCCGCCTGACGTCGCCCGCCCCGTCCTGCGCCGGTCCCGGAGGCTCGGGACCTCGCGAGGTGCCGGGAGGGGTGGTCTGAACGGCCGTTCGGCGGACTCGGCGGCGGTGATTTACCCTTGACCACGTGGAGAGCGGAGCGGACGGAGGATCCGACGACGTCGTGGTGCCCGGAGTCGTCCTCGGCGACGTCATCGGGCGTGGTGCGTCGAGCACGGTGTACCTCGGGACCCAGGAGCGGTTCGGTCGCCCCGTCGCGGTCAAGGTCCTGCACCTCCCGGGCCAGTCGGAGCTGGTCGCGAAGCTGTTCCTGAACGAGTGCCGGACGCTCGGCCACCTGACGCCGCACCCGAACGTCGTGTCGGTGTTCGATGCCGGGTTCGTCTCCGCGGACCGCCCGTACCTGGTGATGGAGTACCTGCCGGGAGGGACGTTGGCCGACCGGTTGGCCGAGTCGGGACCCCTGCCGGTCGACGACGTGCTGCGGATCGGCGTCCAGCTGGCCGGCGGGCTCCACACCGTGCACCTCCACGACATCGTCCACGGCGACGTCAAGCCGCAGAACGTCCTGCACAGCCGCACCGGCGAGGCCGCCCTCGCCGACTTCGGCATCGCCCGGCTGGCGTCGGCCGCGGGGGCGACCACGCGGGCGCCGCTGCTCACGCCGCTGCACGCCGCCCCCGAGCTGTTCGACGGCGGATCGCTCTCGCCCCGCAGCGACGTCTACGAGCTGTGCTCGACCCTGTTCGAGCTCCTCGACGGCAGGGCCACCCTCGGCGACGCGACCGAGAGCCCGCTCCTGATCCTCGGGCGCATGGCCAAGGGCGCCCGGCGCCCGCTCGACCGAGACCTCGTCCCCGACGCGGTGGCCGACGTGATCGAGCAGGGCCTCGCTCCCGACCCGGAGGAGCGGCCGGCCACGGCGCTGGAGCTGGGGGAGCGGCTCCGCGACGCCCAGCGCTCCCTGGGCCTCGAACCCACCGCCCTGGTGGTGATCGACCCCATCGAGCCCGCCGTGTCGGCGTCCGGTGACGGCGCGTCCGGCGCGGGTGCGTCGTCGCCGTCCGGCCCGACGCCGGGGTCGGCGGCCGAGACCATCCCGCCCGTCCCGCCGCCGCGACAGCACCGCCGTCGGTGGCCGATCGCCGTGGCGGTCCTGGCCCTGCTGGCCCTGGGGGTGGGGATCTGGCTCGGACGCAGCGACGGGTCGACGGGCGACGCCGCCGGCGCGTCGTCGACCGACGGTTCCGGGCGCAAGGCCCCCGACGCGCCCGATCCGTCGTGGCCGGCCGAGGCCGTCGGCACCTACGCCGCCGGACTGCAGCCCGGGACCACCTACGACCTCAACGGCGTCCGCGACCGCTCGTCGGTGCTCGCCTCGGCCCTCGGCGATCCGGCCGAGCTCGTCCGGGAGCTCGACCCGGCGGCGACCGCCTACGCGCAGCCGTCGTTCATGGTGGAGCGCCTGCCCGCCAGGGTGAGGTGGCAGTCGTTCAACGCCTCGCAGGAGCCGTCCTGCCTCTCGATCGTCACCTGGCCGATCACGATCGACGGCCTGTGGGAGAAGGGTGCGGCGTGGCCCGGCCACCAGGCCTACCTCCGGGTGATCGAGCTCACCTCCGAGCGCGACGCCGCCGAGGTGTACTCGACGTTCTCCCTGGAGCAGGGGGTCTCGGCCGACGAGTGCACCGGGTTCGCCCCCAACCCCACCCCCTTCGACCACGACGCCATCGACGTCCGTCACCGGGAGCTCGACATCGGCCTCGGCGACGACGTCCGCCACAACACGTGGATCGGGCCGGCGCCGCCGGGCATGACCGACGTGGACTCCGTGACCAGCGTGATCGCCCAGCAGGGCAACCGCGTGGTCCTCGTCGCCATCACGTCCGGCCCGGACACGGTCGAGCCCAAAGCCGTCGGGTCGCTGGTCGGCAAGATGCTCCGCCAGCTGGGCGGTTGAGCGCACCGGCGTGGTCCCGGAGGGCTGGCTACAGTGCCCGCCCATGTTGATCGTGAGCGGCATCATCTCCATGGAACCCGAGGGCCACGACGCGGCCGTCGAGCTGATCGGCCCCCTCGTCGAGGCCACCCTCGCCGAGGAGGGCAACGTCACCTACGGGTTCTGGACCGACCCCACCCAGAAGGGCGTGTTCCGGGTCTACGAGGAGTGGGCCGACGACGACGCGATGGCCGCCCACATGGCCAGCGAGCACATGGCCACGTTCCTGGTGGGCATGGGCGGGCTCCCGATCACCGGGACCGAGCTCACCCAGCACCGCGTCGAGGAGTCGACCCGCCTGATGTGACCGCACTGCCGGGCCGGGTCGCCGGTCCGGCAGCGGCTCAGGCCGCGGCGGCCTCGACGTTGTCGAGCAGGTAGTCGGCCGCAGCCGACAGGCCGGTGACGCCGGGGCTGGCGGGCAGCCGGTCGAGGGCGGCTCGGCCCTGGTCGGCGAACTCCCGGGCCCGGGCGATGGTGGCGTCGATCCCGCTGCCGTCGCGCACGATCTCGATGGCCCGGTCGCGGGACGCGGTGTCCAGCGCGGGCACGTCGGTGCCGTCGGCGAGCCGGTCGCGACGGAGCAGCTCGGCCAGCTCCGGTCCTCGGTCCGACGACAGCGTGAGGATCACCGGCAGGGTGTACACGCCCTCCTCGAGGTCGTGTCCGGCCGGCTTGCCGAGGACCGCTTCGGTGGCGACGAGGTCCAGGACGTCGTCGACCAGCTGGAACGCCATCCCGTACGACCGTCCGAACTCGGTGAGGGCGTCGGTGTGCTCGCGGGGGAGGTCGGCGACGATCCCGCCGATGCGGCACGACGACGCGAGCAGGGAGGCGGTCTTGCCCTCGATCGCCCGCAGGTAGGACTCCTCGCTGCGGTCCAGGTCGTAGGCGTGGCGCAGCTCGAGCACCTGGCCCTCGCAGAGGCGGCCGATGGTGGCGGCGAGCAGCCCGGCCACCTCGACGCCGAGCCCGGCAGCCAGCTCCGAGGCCCGTGCGAGGAGGAAGTCGCCGGCCAGGATGGCCTTGAGGTTGCCCCAGCGGGCGTTGACGCTGTCCACCGTGCGCCGCATGACGGCCTCGTCCATGACGTCGTCGTGGTAGAGCGACCCGAGGTGCACCAGCTCGACGGCGACACCGCCCGTGACCGCCTCGGCGCTGGCGGGGGCGTCCACCGTGAGCGCCGTCGCCGCGGCCGCGAGGCAGAAGCCGGGGCGGACCCGCTTGCCGCCGGCCGCGATCAGGTGGGAGGCGATGTCGGTGAGGAAGTCGTCGCCGGACTGCGCGGCGGCGGTCAGCTCTGCCTCCACCCGGGCCAGGTCGTCGGCCATGGAGGGCATGACCTGGAGCGGGTTCTGGTCGGCCATCGGGTCAACTTACCCTCCGGTACCCCGGGGCCCCCACTGCCCGGTGTCACACCCGCTCCGCACCCGACCGCAGCTCCATCGGCCGGCACCCGCCCCGTCGTCCCGCCCGTCGTCCTCCCCGTCGTCCCGCCCGCCGTCCCGCCCGTCCTGGCCGGAGGCCCGGGTCGGTCGGCCGAACGTCACCTCAGGGGCGGGGAACGAGTGACGGGGGTCGGGCGTTACACTGACCGAACGTCTTCTCGGGAGGCACTCAGTGTTCGAACGTTTCACCGACCGGGCCCGTCGGGTGGTCGTGTTGGCTCAGGAGGAGGCTCGCCTCCTCAACCACAACTACATCGGGACCGAGCACATCCTCCTCGGGCTCATCCACGAGGGTGAGGGAGTCGCGGCCAAGGCCCTCGAGTCCCTCGGCATCTCGCTGGAAGCGGTGCGTCAGCAGGTGGAGGAGATCATCGGCCAGGGCGGCAGCTCGCCGTCGGGTCACATCCCCTTCACGCCCCGCGCCAAGAAGGTGCTGGAGCTGTCGCTGCGGGAGGCCCTGCAGCTCGGCCACAACTACATCGGCACGGAGCACATCCTCCTCGGCCTCATCCGCGAGGGCGAGGGCGTGGCGGCCCAGGTGCTCGTCAAGCTGGGCGCGGACCTGTCCCGCGTGCGCCAGCAGGTCATCCAGCTCCTGTCGGGCTACCCCGGCTCGGCCAACCAGCCGCAGGGCGGGGAGAAGGCCGGCGCCACCTCGGGCGGCTCGGGCCAGGAGGCCCCGTCGGGCTCGCTCGTCCTCGACCAGTTCGGTCGGAACTTCACGCAGCTCGCGCGGGACAAGAAGCTGGACCCGGTCATCGGCCGGGACCGCGAGACCGAGCGCATGATGCAGGTGCTCAGCCGCCGGACCAAGAACAACCCGGTGCTCGTCGGCGAGCCCGGCGTCGGCAAGACCGCCATCGTCGAGGGCCTCGCCCAGGCGATCGCGGCGGACCAGGTGCCCGAGACGCTCAAGGACAAGCAGCTCTACACGCTGGACCTCGGTGCGCTCGTGGCCGGCTCCCGCTACCGCGGCGACTTCGAGGAGCGCCTCAAGAAGGTCCTCAAGGAGATCAAGACCCGCGGCGACATCATCCTGTTCATCGACGAGATCCACACCCTCGTCGGTGCCGGTGCGGCCGAGGGCGCGATCGACGCCGCCAGCATCCTCAAGCCGATGCTGGCCCGCGGCGAGCTGCAGACCATCGGTGCCACCACGCTCGACGAGTACCGCAAGCACCTGGAGAAGGACGCCGCTCTGGAGCGCCGCTTCCAGAAGGTGATCGTCGACGAGCCGTCGGTCGCCCACACCATCGAGATCCTCAAGGGCCTGCGGGAGCGCTACGAGCAGCACCACAGGGTCACGATCACCGACCAGGCGCTGGTCGCGGCGGCCAACTTGGCCGATCGCTACATCTCGGACAGGTTCCTGCCCGACAAGGCGATCGACCTCATCGACGAGGCCGGCTCCCGACTGCGCATCCGTCGCATGCAGACGCCGCCCGACTACCGGGAGATCGAGTCCGAGCTGGCCGACGTCGTCCGCCAGAAGAAGGAGGCGGTCGAGTCCCAGGACTTCGAGGCCGCCGGCCAGCTGCGCGACCGTGAGAAGGAGCTCCTCGCCAAGAAGGAGGAGAAGGACCTGGAGATGAAGGCCGCCGGCGTGGACCTCTTCGACGAGGTCGACGAGGAGGCCGTCGCCGAGGTCCTCTCGCTGTGGACGGGCATCCCCGTCTACAAGCTCACCGAGGAGGAGACCGCCAAGCTCCTCCACATGGAGGACGAGCTGCACAAGCGGGTCATCGGCCAGGAGGACGCCATCAAGGCGGTCAGCCAGGCCATCCGCCGCACGCGTGCCGGCCTCAAGGACCCCAAGCGCCCGTCGGGCTCGTTCATCTTCCTGGGCCCGTCCGGCGTGGGCAAGACCGAGCTCGCCAAGACGCTGGCCGAGTTCCTGTTCGGCGACGACCAGGCGATGATCAGCCTCGACATGTCGGAGTACATGGAGAAGCACACGGTCAGCCGACTGGTGGGTTCGCCCCCCGGCTACGTGGGCTACGAGGAGGGCGGCCAGCTCACCGAAGCCGTCCGCCGCAAGCCGTTCTCCGTGGTCCTCTTCGACGAGATCGAGAAGGCCCACCCCGACGTGTTCAACACGCTGCTGCAGATCCTGGAGGAAGGTCGCCTGACCGACTCCCAGGGACGGTCGGTCGACTTCCGCAACACCGTGCTGATCATGACGTCGAACCTCGGCACGGCGGACCTCCGCAAGGCCAACGTCGGCTTCTCCAAGCGGGACGAGGCGGTCACCTACGAGCGCATGAAGGAGAAGGTCAACGACGCCCTCAAGGCGCACTTCCGACCCGAGTTCCTGAACCGCATCGACGACGTGATCGTGTTCCACGAGCTGAGCCAGCCCGAGGTCATCGAGATCGTCGACCTGATGATCGAGCGTGTCACCACGCAGATGGCCGCCCAGGGCATGGGACTCGAGGTCACGCCCGCCGCCAAGGTCTTCCTCGGCGAGCGGGGCTACGACCCGACGTTGGGGGCACGGCCGCTGCGCCGGGCCATCCAGCGGCTGGTCGAGGACCCGCTGTCGGAGCGCCTCCTCTGGAAGGAGTTCCGAGCCGGCCAGACCATCGTGGTCGACGTGGAGCCCGACCCCGAGGACGAGGGCCAGCTCCACGCCACCTTCCGGGCGATCGAGGGCTTCACCCCTCCGCCCATCGAGGAGCTCGCCGCCACCGGCGACTGAGCCCGCTCGGTCAGAGCGCCAGATCCCACCGAGCTCGGCCCCGGCTCACGCCGGGGCCGAGCCGCGTCCGGGGCGCGTCGCGCGTCCGGACCAGCTGAGGTCCTTGGACCCTGTCGGCGCCGACGGCTCCGTCCTAGCGTCGCGATCAGGGCGGCGCCTCGGCATCCCGGCCGGGACGCCCTCACGGGGGAGGTCGCTCCATGTTCGGAGACAGCAGGGTCGGAGGCAGCAGGGTCGGAGGCAGCAGGGTCGGAGACAGCAGGGTCGGACGAACGGTCGATGCCGCAAGCACCACGATCGGTTCGGGCCGCTCAGCGGCACCGCGACGACGGCGCCGCACCGCCGCCGTGGCGCTGATCGGGGCCGTCGGGCTGCTGGCCGGCGTGCTGTCGGCCTGCACCGGCAACACCCCGCAGGCGGTGCTGAACGTGCCGGGCAACTACGTGGCCGACCTGTGGAACCCGCCCCCGGGCTACCTGTCGGGCAGTCCCGGCGCCACCGTGCTGATGTGCCTCGACGAGGCATCGGCGGTGCACCTGGAGACGGGGGACGGCGGGCAGGGGTCGGTCGGGGTGATCCGGCTCGAGTGGGCCGGCACCACCTACAGCCCGCCCAGCAACGGCAGCCCCGTGACCCTCACGACGCCGGTGCTGCAGCCCGGGTGCGGGACGCTGTACTTCGCCGTCGACTGCTGCCACGTCGACAACTACCTCGCCATCAAGGCCACCAAGGTCTGACGGCCGGTCCCACCCCACCCGAACTTGGGGGAACCCGACGCCTGGTTGGTCGGATTCCCCCGAGTTCGCGGGTGGCTCGGCGTGTGACAGCGTTCTTGGGGGATTCGGACGTGTGGTTGGTCGGATTCCCCCGAGTTCGCCGGTGGGTCAGCCGACCTCGCCGCCCTCGGCCCACGTGCCGGCGAGCGACGAGGGCTCGGTGTTCGCCCCGATGCGGTCGAACAGGCCCGCCTCGAGCGCGTCCATGAGGTCGCCTCCCGGCCCGCCGACCTGCATGCCCGGGGCGACGATCTGGGCGGAGCCGTCGCAGCGGGGGGTGGGCTCGCGCAACGGCAGGTCGTCGAGGTCGAACACCTCGGGGTCCGGATCCGTCGCTCCGAGCGAGGCGCCGATGTTGTTGGCGTTGCGGTCCCGTGGCGTCAGCCACCAGCCGTCGCCGGCGGGTCCCTCGGCGGGAGCGCCGAGGAAGCGCCACTCCAGGAACCGCATGATCGAGGTGTGGTCGTACAGGCGGTGGTCGACGTAGCCCGGACGTGAGTACGGCGACGCGACGACGGTCGGGACTCGGAACCCGGCCTGGCCGAAGTTGGCCGAGTCGTCCGACGACGGGAGCAGGTCGGGCAGCACCGGCGGCGCCACGTGGTCGAAGAAGCCGCCCCACTCGTCGTAGGTGAGGACGAACATCCCCTTCTCCCAGTGCGGGGAGCGGGTGAAGGCCCGGAAGACGTCGCGCAGGAAGCGCTGGCCCGCGGCCGGGTCGCACAGCGGGTGGTCGTCGGCCTGCCACCACGGGAGGTAGGGCGGGTCGATGAACGTGACCGACGGGAGCTTGCCGTACTGGCAGGCGTCGAAGTACTCGTCGATCGAGCCGAACGTCGGGGTCAGCCGCTCCCCGTAGAAGGCCAGCGAGGGCAGGTCGGCGGAGAAGGAGCGGAACGGGACCCGGGCCGCGGCCAGCCGGTCCCAGATGGTCGGCCACTGGTGGCCGAGCTCCTTGATCGGGATGTAGTTGTTGACGTAGCCGCCGGACTGGGCGCCGTGGAGGTAGCGGCGGTTGGGCTGCGTCGAGGCGAGCAGCGAGCAGTGGTAGCGGTCGAACGTGGTGAACCGCCGGGCCAGGCGGGCGTGCAGGGGAAGGTCCTGCGGCGCCATGTACCCGAGGGCGAACTCGTCGTTGCCGGACCCCTCGGCCAGGAACCCGCCGTCGCGCTGGGCCCGACCGGCGTCCCAACCGTGCCCGGGGTCCTCGAACCCGCAGCCGCGGTAGCCGACCGCCGAGGCGCCGTCGGCCATGGAGAACGTGTCCACTGTCCGACCGTCGGCGTCGAGGAAGGACTGCTCGGGCAGGGCGTCGATCGTGAACCCGCCGCCGTAGTTGCTGCGCCCGCGCTCGTGGTAGTCGTCGTCGTGGCGGAGCCAGCCGAACCAGTGGTCGAAGCTGCGGTTCTCCATCATCAGGATCACCACGTGGTCGATCGGGGACTCCGACGCCACCAGGTCCAGCATGTTGCCGTGGGGCAGCGCGGTCGGGAAGTACTCGGCCCCGATCCCGGCCCCGCTCGACGGCGGCACGCTGCAGGCGGACGCCGCACTGCCCAGCGCCAGGCCGGCACCCAGCAGTCCTCCCGCCTGGAGGAACCTCCTGCGGTCCACGCCACTTCCCTCGCCCGTCGCCATGATCCCTCCCCGGCCCACCCGGCCCGACCCGCGCGGCCCACCGGCGCGGTCCTGCAGAGTGTGCCAGATGCGGCTGAACGCCACTCGGGCGACGTCTGAACATCGGGCGAACGGGCCCGATCGCCGTCCGTCCTCGACGCGCCTCGATGGCCGCGCCGGCGGCCGGCATCGATGGCGGCGTCGACGGCCGGCCGGCAGCGGTGCCGGAGCGGGTGGTCGCCGGGACGCCGAGGACGCCCCTGTAGCGTGACCCGCCGTGCTCGCCCGTTCCGCTCGCCGTCGCAGCGTCGCTCTGATGCTGCTGGTCATGGCGGTGGCCGTCCTCGGATCCGCGTGCCGGACCGACGTCGCCGTCGACGTGGACGTGCGTCCCGACGGCGCCGGCACCGTGACCGTCACGGTCGACATGGACGCCGAGGCGGCCGCGCAGGTCGGG
>JAEYSR010000156.1 GCA_023434535.1 Actinomycetes bacterium | reverse complement strand
TCGGCCGGTTGGCGTCCCACTTCACGTAGCTGGTGCCCGGCGCCGACTCGAGCGTGCGGTCCACCACCCCCACCTCGAAGTCGCGCACCTCGGGCTGCAGAGGGTCGAGGTAGAGCTGGTGGCGGTGGAGGCGCGGCTCCCGGTCGTCGCGCTGCACCCACTCGGGGTGCTCGTCGTGGAGGTCGCTCAGCGGGTTGACCATCTCGGGCTCCACCCAGATCCCGAACCGGATGTCGCGCTCCTCGGCGGCGGCCACGAGCGGGGCGAGGCCCTCGGGGAGCTTGCGGCGGTCGACGTCCCAGTCGCCGAGGCCCTGCGTGTCGTCGTCCCGGGGATGCGTGGTGCCGAACCACCCGTCGTCGAGCAGGAAGACGTCCGCGCCCAGCTCGGCGGCCCGGTCGATGAGACCCACGATGCGGTGCTCGTCGAAGTCGAAGAAGGTCGCCTCCCAGTTGTTGACCACCAGCGGTCGGAGGCGATCGGGGTCGCGCAGGACGCGGGCGCGGCTCCAGCGGTGGAACGCCTCGGTCACGCCGTCGCGACCTCTCGTGGACCAGGTCCACGCGACCGTCGGCAGGACCATCCGCACGCCGGGATCCAGCCGGTAGGGCGCTCCGAGCGCGCTGGCGCCGGCGCGGAGCCGCAGCTCCCGAGGCGAACCGGGATCGGACTTGGGCCGGACGTCGAGGGACAGATGCGCGTTCCCGCCCCAGGCCACGCTGAGGCCGATCACCTCACCCTGGTCCTGCGCTCCCGCCGGGAACGGACCCGTCGGCGACAGCAGCAGGCACGGACTGCGCTGGAGGTGCGGCTGCACCCCGCCGAGGCTCCCGAGGACCGTCGTGCCGATGACGGTCCTCTCGGTGCTCCACCGCCACTCGTCGGCCCAGCCGGCGCCGCCGAACTGCACGTACTCGGCGTCGTCGGGCACCAGCAGGAACGGGGCGATCGAGTCGTGGGCGAGCAGCGTGACCGGTCCGTCCTGGCCGTGGACGACCTCGATCCACTGCTCGAGCACCCCGGACGCCCGATGGGTGCGCAGGTGGTGCTCGACCGTGAGGTCCTGGACCTCGTCGACCGTGACGACCACGACGTGCTCGCCCGAGCCGTCCGGCTCGTCGCGCCGCTCCACCGACCTCAGCGCCAGCCGGGTGGTGAGGGTGCCGTCGGCGTGGGTCACCTGCAGGGCCGGGGGCCGGAACGGATCGGCGCCGTCGAGCGTCGGGAACGCGAGCGGGTACCACTGCGCCCCGACGTCGAGAGGCGCAGCGTGGCCGTCGGGTCCCAGTCCGAGCTGGTGCAGCCGACCGTCGTCGTCCGCGACCCAGCTCAGCCCCCAAACGCCCGCGTCGATCCGGATCGGGTCGTCAGTGCCTGTCGGGTCGTCGGTGCCGTGGGCCGTCACGGCCGCGCACCGTACCGCCGACCGCACCCCGGACGAACTTGTACGTGGCGGTCACCCATGTGGCGCGTGGCGTACGAGAACGACGGGCGCTGCGCGAGCATGGACGACCGCTGCGGACGGAGTGCGACCGCGGCGGGCGAGAGGGGACGACGTGAGGACGAGTCGGACGATCGGGGTGGCCGTCGTGGCGGCCGTGAGCCTGCTCGCCGCCGGGTGCTCCGGAGACGACGACGCCTCCGCGTCGCGCTCGAGCACGACCGAGGCGGACACGACGACCACGACGATCGACCCGGCCACCAACGACGAGCGCTTCGCCGAGGTCGCCGCGGCCATCGACGCCGACGTCGCGGACCAGGGCCTGAACGGCGCGGCCCTCGTGGTGGTCGACAAGGAGGACGGCGTGGTCTGGGAGGACTACGTCGGGGCGATGTCGCCGGAGCGCCCGACGCTCATCGCCTCGGCGAGCAAGATGCTGACCGCCGGCGTGCTCCTGCGCCTGCAGGACCAGGGGTTGATCGACCTGGACGCCCCGGTCGCCGAGGCCGTCCCGTGGGGTTCGGGCAACCCGACCGTGACCCCGGCCCAGCTGATGTCGAACAGCTCCGGGCTCGTCGGCCTGATCGACGACCCGACCTACCGGCCCTACATCTGCCAGTACCTCGCCGCCGGGACGCTGAGTGAGTGCGGCGAGCGCATCTTCACCACGGCCGACGACGACGCCCAGGTCGTCCCGCCCGACACGGAGTTCCGCTACGGCGGTGCCCAGTGGCAGGTCGCCGGCGCCGTGGCCGAGGCGGTGTCGAACAAGAGCTGGGCCGAGCTCGTCGACGAGACCTACGTCCAGCCGTGCGGCGCCGACTCGCTCGTCTACAACAACCACTTCGCGCAGATGACGTCGGACAAGGGAGCGTTCTCGTACCCGACCCAGTTCAACGGCGACCCCTCGACCCTCCAGCCGACCGACAACCCGAACATGGAGGGCGGCGCCTACATCAACCCCCGGGACTACGCCGACCTCCTGCTGATGCACCTGCGGGACGGCCGCTGCGGCGACGAGCAGGTCCTGTCGCCCGAGGCGGTGGAGCAGGCCCACACCGACCGGCTCGGAGAGCGGGGGACGGAGATGGGCGAGGACGAGGGCTACGGCCTCGGCTGGTGGATCGACCGCGACGACCCCGCACGCCAGCAGGACGGCGGAGCCTTCGGCACCGAGCCGTGGATCGACCTGGAGCGGGGGTACGCCGCCGTGCTGTTCCTGGAGGCGACGAGCCTGCAGGGCCGGGCGCTGATGGCCGAGATCCGTCCGATGATCGACACGATCATGGACGACCGGAACTGACGTTCCTCGCCGGGACGCGGCGGTGCCGCATCCCGGTCGTGGCGGACCACGTCGGGATGCGGCACCGGAGCCGTGGGGGACGGACGGGCCTCAGCGCGTCGGGATCGTGGTGACGAGCGCCTGCAGCGAGCCGTCCGCGGCCGAACCGACGACGTAGACGTTGGTCAGCTTGTTGCGCTTCACCTTCACGTCGTCCAGCGAGAGGACGACCGTCGAGGTGTCGGCCACCCGGACGTCAGAGGTGTAGGAGAAGAAGGTCGGCAGCACGAACCGGGCAGCGGCGCCGTTGGGCGCACCGCTGATCGCCTCGTTCTTCAGCCACGGGTACTTGCGGGTGAAGGGGAAGAAGCCGAGGTCGACGTCGACGGCCGGGGCGGCGGCGGCGTGGTGCAGGGCGATGGCACCGAACTTGGGCCACGTCCTCGACGTGTCGTTGGCGAACACGTTGATGCCGAGCGTCCCGGCCGCGTCCACGTAGCTGGCGACCAGCGAGAAGTTGCCCGTGGCGGGCACGGCGACGGTCTTGTCGATGACGGTGGTCGCGCCGTCGGGCGTGCGGATCTCCACGTCGTAGTTGCCGGCGGGCAGCGAGAGCGGTCCGGCCGTGGAGCCGAACGTGAAGTCGTCGAGCGTGAGCGCTCCGTTGACGTAGACGTCGACCGGCGTGCCGGGGCCGGTGACGCTCGCGGGGAGCGGCAGCCCGTGCACGACGTACACCTGCGCCTGGGCGGGCGCCGGCGCGGGCTTCTTGCCGCTCGCCCCGGCGGTGGCGGGTACCACCGTCAGGGCGGTCACTGCTGCGATCAGTGCGATCAGGATCCTGCGCATGGTCGTCTCCTCGTCCGATGTGCGTCGTCGACGGCGACGTCCCGTGTGCGGGTGCACATGGCGCACGAACGCCGTCTGGAGTTGGTTCGTCCGCGGCGGCTGACCGGATGCACCGATCGGTCCTGATTCCCACTCCCAATACTTCACCCTTCACTGAATTCAGCCGCTGCTGTACCGTTGTCCCCATGGCCGTGGGATCCACGCAGCGCTCGACCCGGCGCTCCGAGGAGCGAACGTCCGTCCGCACCGTGGACCTCGATGCGCTGGCACGGGTCGGCACCGCCCTGGCCGACGACACCCGACGACGGCTCCTGGTCGAGCTGCTCCGCGGGGCGGCCTACCCGGCCGAGCTCGCCGACGCTCTCGGGCTCACCCGCTCCAACGTGTCCAACCACCTGAGCTGCCTGCGCGGCTGCGGTCTGGTGACGGCCACGCCGGAGGGTCGCCGCTCCCGCTACGAGCTGGCCGACGAGCGCCTGGCCCACGCGCTGGAGGACCTCTGCTCGTTGAGCCTGCACCCCGACGACGACTGCGGACCGCCCTCCGCGCGCGGAGCGTCGGCGCGATGAGCCGGAACCACCAGCACGACGACGGGCACGACGGCGACCACGGCGAGGTCGGGCACGCCGGGCACTCGCACGGCGGGCACTCGCACGCGCCGTCGACCACGTTCGCCCTGATCGTCTCGATCGGCGCCAACTCCGCGATGCTGGCGGTCCAGGTCGTGGTCGGCCTCGTGATCGGCTCGCTCGCGCTGCTGGCCGACTCCCTGCACAACGCGTCCGACGTCGTCGCCCTGATCGTGGCGCTCGTCGGGCAGATCCTCGCCAACCGACCCCCGTCGCAGACCCGGACCTACGGCTACGCCCGGGCCGAGGTGCTCGCCGCCCTGCTCAACGGAGCGGTCCTGCTCGCCATCACCGCGTGGGTCGTCGTCGAGGCGATCGGTCGCTTCGGCGACCCGCCCGACATCCAGGCCGGACCGCTGCTGGTCGTCGGCGTGGTCGGCATCGCGGTCAACGGCGCCAGTGCGTGGCTCCTGTCGCGCAGTGGGAGCTCGCTCAACATCCGCGCCGCCTTCTGGCACCTCGCCGGCGACGCCCTCGGCTCGTTCGGCGTGGTGGTGGCAGCGATCGGCATCGGAGTGTTCGGTGCGGAGTGGGCGGACCCGGTCGCATCGATCCTCATCTCGGTGCTCGTGATCGTGGCGGTGCTCCGGGTTCTCCGGGACTCGGTCGGAGTGCTCCTCGAGGCCGTCCCCCGCGGCATCGACACCGATGAGGTGATCGAGGCGCTGGGGTCGATCCCCGACGTGGCCGGCGTGCACCACGTCCACATCTGGTCGCTCGACTCGGAGACGCCCGCGCTGACCGCCCACCTGGAGCTGGACCACGGCACGTCCGTGCACGACGCCCACGAGATCACCGGCGATGCCGCCACCCTCCTGGCCGAGCGCTTCGGCATCGAGCACACCACGCTGCAGACCGAGTGCAGCGACCCCGTCGACGACGGCGACGGGCCCGAGGCCAGCTGCGCACAGCCGACGCACTGATCGCCGGAGGCGACGCCCACCGCCACTCGTCGAGCCGCCGGCCGAGCACCACGGCGATCGGCTGGCAAGCTGGAGAGATGGCCGACCAGGTGGCGACCAACCGGCGACTGCTCCGTGCCCGCGACGCCATGGACCGCGACTTCGCGGATCCGCTCGACGTGCCGTCGCTCGCCGCCATCGCCTGCATCTCCGAGGCCAACTTCATCCGGTCGTTCAAGGCGACGTTCGGCGAGACGCCGCACCGCTACCTGCAGCGGCGGCGCATCGAGCGGGCCATGTACCTGCTGCGCACCACCGACGCGACCGTGACCGACGTCTGCATGCAGTGCGGCTTCTCCAGCCTCGGCACCTTCAGCCGGACGTTCTCCGACATCGTCGGCGAGTCGCCCTCTGCGTTCCAACGACGAGGGGGCCGCACCGACTCCGAGCGGGTCCCCTCCTGCTTCGTCCGGACATGGACGAGACCGAGCAGTTTCGGAGAAGCAGCGACGGCGTCAGGATCCGTACCGTGACCTCCATGTTCAACATCATCTCCCGCTCACAGGTGTTCGTCCTCGACCAGGACCAGGCCCTCGACTTCTACGTCGGAACCCTCGGCATGGAGGTCGCCGCCGATGTCGACCTCGGCTTCATGCGGTGGCTGACCGTGTGCCTCCCCGGCGACCCGAGCCGCGAGATCCTCCTGGAGCGACCCGGTCCCCCGTCGATGGACGAGTCCACCGCCGCCCAGGTGCGCGAGCTGGTCGCGAAGGGGGCCATCGGCGGCGCCCTGTTCCTGACGACCGACGACGCGCAGGCCACCTTCGAGACCCTCAAGGGTCGTGGGGTCGACATCACCGACGAGCCGATGGAGCGGCCCTACGGCATCGACTTCGGCATCCGCGACCCGTTCGGCAACGCGATCCGAATCGGCCAGATGTTCGACCTGACCGACGTCGACCTGTCGACGATGGCCGAGTGATGGCGACGCCGGCCACTGCCTCGTTCGACACGACGCTCCAGGCCACGGGCAACAACACCGGCATCGAGGTGCCGGAGGACGTCATCGAGGCGCTGGGCGCCGGGCGGCGGCCACCCGTGCGGGTCGAGGTCAACGGCTACGAGTTCCGGACCACGGTGGGCGTGATGGGCGGGCGGCACCTGGTCCCGGTGAGCAAGGCGATCCGACAGGAGGCCGGGCTCTCCGCCGGCGACGCGATCTCGGTCACGCTGACCGTGGACGACTCGCCCCGGGAGGTCGACGTCCCCGAGGACTTCGCCGCGGCGCTCGCCGCGGAGCCGGCGGCCCGGACGTTCTTCGACGGGCTGTCCAACAGCCTCCAGCGCTACCACGTGGGACAGGTCACCGACGCCAAGACCGAGGCCACCCGGGAGCGGCGGATCGCCAAGGCGGTCCAGCTGTTCCTGGACGGCAAGCAGCGCTGACCGACCACCCGCGCGTCGTCGCCGGAGCCGGCCGTTCAGCCGGCGACGACGCGGGTGCGCTGGCGTCCGAGGTCGATCGCACCGTCGTCGGTTCCGACGTGGAGCTCGACCAGGTCACCCGGCAGCAGTCGCCGGCGGTTCCTCGCGGCACTGCGCCGGACCAGCGCCACCCGCCGGGCCGGCGAGACGACCTGCGCGATCGCTCGCAACGGGAACGCCGGCACGTGCAGCGCGCACCCGCCCGGTGTGCCCGTCGCCAGCAGGTCCCCGGCCCGCCAGTCCTGGACCGACGACAGCTCGGTCAGGGTGGCGGCGGGGCCGTGGACCATGTCGGCGGCGAGCTCGTCCTGGCGCAGCTCCCCGTTGACCCAGAGCCGGAGTCGGATCTCCTCGAACCGGGCCAGGTCGTCCGCGTCGACCAGCGTGAGGTGTGGGCCGGTCGGACCGAACGTGCGGAAGCTCTTGGACCTGTAGAACTGGGTCTCGGCCAGCTGGAGGTCGCGGGCGCTCACGTCGTTCAGCGCCACGAGCGCGGCCACGTGGTCCGCCAGGCCCGCCCCGGTCACGGTCGTGGCCGAGTCGACGTCTCGCCGGAGGACCAGCCCGATCTCCACCTCGTGGTCGAGGTACTCGACGCCGGGTGGGCTGACGATGTCGGTGGTCGGTCCGGCGATCGACGACGAGGCCTTGCGGAAGAACACGTTGAACGGACTCGTCCGGGGGTCGAAGCCCGACTCCGCCATGTGGGTGCGGTAGTTGATCGCCTGGCAGATGAACTGGCCGTCCGTGGTGACCGGGCTGAGGACCTCGACCTCCTCGACGGCGATCGGATGGCCGAGCGGGTGCTCGCCCGACCGGACCGCGTCGGCGGCGTCGAGCACGAAGCTGCGGGTCGACGGGAACGACCCGAGGACCGGACGCACCTGCGTCCCGTCGACCACACCCCAGGACTCGGCGCCGCCATGGCGGTAGCGGAGGACGTCGACGGCCACGTCAGCACCCCACCGTCAGCGCGACGGCACCGGCCAGTGCGTCGAGGCGGTCGCCGTCGCACGCCTCGGAACGCCACGCGACGTGCTGGTCGGGTCGCACCAGGAGCGCGCCGTCGGGGCCGATCCCGCAGCGCTCCCGCCACGAGCCGTCCACGAGGTCCGGGCCCACGACGACCTGCACCACGGGCGCGGTCTCCGCTGCGATGCGGTCGGCCCACGCATCGTGGGAGCCGAACGTGAGCAGCGTGAGACCATGGCGATCGACCATGTCCAGGGTGGAGCGACCGTCGGTGGTCCACGCGTGCGGCAGCCGGGCGCCGACCTCGGCGTGAGGGTCGAAGGAGCGCGGGTCGGTCAGCGATGGCGGCCGCTCCCCCTCCCGGGCGATCGCCCCACCGGCGTAGACGTGGCCGAGCTGCAGTCCGAGCATGTCGAAGTGCGTGGCCTGCGCGTCGACGGCCTCCGCGATCGCGCCGACCGCATCCGGGTCGTCGAGAGCGGCGTGGAGCCGCTCGGTCGACGGGTCGTCGTCCAGGCCCAGGGCCACGACCAGGTCCAGGATCCGGATGGCGTTGGACGTGCTCTGCTCGCAGTTGATCTCCGCCACCGGCCGCCGCTCCGACTCGTAGCTGTCGAGCAGGGCGGGACCCGCCCAGCCCTCCTCCACCGCGCACAGCTTCCAGGCCAGGTCGTGGGCGTCGGCGACGCCGGTGTTGAGGCCCAGTCCGCCGGTCGGCGGGAAGCGGTGGGCCGCGTCGCCGACGAGGAAGACCCGGTCCGAGCGCATCCGCTCGGCCACCTGAGCGGTCATGTGCCAGGTCCCGACCCCGAGGACCTCGAACGGCACCTGGGCCTGACCGATCGCGGCATCGACGAGGGCGGCGCAGCGGGCGGCGTCGAACTCGTCGACGGACTCGGTCGCCGGGTCGTAGTCGACCATGAACACCCACTCCGAGGCGGGGTCGTGGGCGACGAACACGCCGCTGGCCGCCGGGTCCATCACGAAGTGGAGGACACCCGGGCGCTCGGCGACGACCGGCCGGAGGTCGGCCCGCAGGTGGATGGCCACGAAGCTCTGGAGGCTCGCCGGACCGACCATGTCGATGCCGAGCCACTTGCGGATCCGGCTGCCGGCGCCGTCCGCCGCGATCAGGTACCGACTGCGCACGACGATCTGCTCGCCGGTCGAGGCATCGACGACCACCGAGGTGACGCCGCTCCCGTCGACCTCCGCGGACCGCCACTCCGATCCGTAGCGGAGCTCGACGCCCGGGGTGGCCGACACCTCGGCGGCCAGGATCGGCTCGAGGCGGTGCTGGGAGATGTTGCGCAGCGGAGTGGGCGTCAGCGCCAGGCACTCCTCGCCCTGGCGCTCGAACGGGAGCCGACCGATCAGCCGCCCGTCGAGCCGGGTCACGAAGTTCACGTGGCCCGCGTCGGCCGGGTCCTTGGCCACGGAATCGATGGCCGCCATGTCCAACCCGGCCTGCCGGAAGATCTCGAGCGTCCTCGCGTTGACGACGTGGGCCGCGGGGTGGCGCTGCGGGCCGTCGCGACGCTCCACCACCAGGCAGCCGTGGCCGCCGTCGGCCAGCAGCCGGGCCGTCGTGAGGCCGACAGGGCCGGCGCCGACGACCAGGAACGGGACGTCGATCGCCGCGCTCACAGCAGGCCTCCGTAGCTGCCCCCGTCGAGGTGGAGGTTCTGCCCGCTGATGTAGCCGGCCTGCGCGCTGCACAGGAACGCACAGGCGTCGCCGAGCTCGGAGGGACGACCCAGTCGACCGGCGGCGATCGTGGTCGCCATGTGCTCGTAGGCCTCCTCGACCGTGATGCCGGCGAGGGCGGCGTGGAGCTCGGCCATCTGGCGTTGGCGGTCGGTGTCGATGCGCTCGGGGAGGAGGTTGTTGATCGTCACGTTGGCCGAGGCCACGTCCCGGGAGAGCGCCTTGGCCACGGAGGTGAGACCGGTGCGGGCGCCGGTCGACAGGCCCATCGGCGACAGCGGCGTGGTCACCATCGCGGAGGTGATGTTGACGATCCGCCCGAAGCGCCGCTCGACCATGCCGTCCAGCACCGAGCGGATGAGCGCGAGCGGGGTGAGCATGTTGGCGTCGAGCGCCGCCACCCAGTCGTCGCGCTCCCAGTCGGCGAAGCGGCCCGGCGTGGGGCCGCCGTTGTTGGTGACGAGGATGTCGGGCTCCGGTGATGCGGAGAGGAGTGCGTCACGGGTGGCGGGGTCGCCGACGTCGCCCACGACCGCGTCGACCGGGACGTCGTGCTCGTCCACCAGTCGGTCACGGGCGTCGGCGAGGGAGCGCTCGTCGCGGCCGTTGATCACCAGGTGCACCCCTTCGCGGGCCAGCGACTCCGCACAGGCGAATCCCAGCCCACGGCTGGAGGCGCACACGATGGCGTGGCGCCCGTCGAGTCCGAGGTCCACGGCCGCTACCTCCCGGTCCGGGGGTCGAGCCCGAGCGCGGCGGAGAGCTCGGAGCGCCACTGGTCGTAGGGCCGGAATTCGGGAAGCTCTGCGATCCGGCCACGGGTCGTCCGGACCAGCTCCTCGTGGGACAGCGACAGGTCGAGGCCATCGGCGTACGGCTGGGCGACGTGGAAGGGCGTGTCCACGAAGCACTCCAGCCCGTTGCCCTCGGGGTCGTTGAAGTAGAGGGACCAGGAGTTGCCGTGGTCGATCGGGATCACCGGCACCTCGGCCGCCTCGAGGGCGGAGCCGATGGCCCGGAGGTCGTCGAGGGTCGACGTGCGGAAGGCCAGGTGGTCCGAGAGGACGAAGTCGTGCTCCCGAGGCGCCGACCCTGTGACCATCACGATCTGGTGGTGGGCCGACGGGTCCTGGGAGAGGAACGCCATCTCCGGCGCGCCGGGCACGGGCTCGCCGCGGTTGGTGACGTGGAAGCCGAGCACGTCCCGGTAGAAGGCGAGGACGGCGTCGAGGTCGACGACGGCGAGCGTGGTGTGGCCGAGGGTCAGCCTCGGCTGTGGCGTGGGCGGTGTCATGAGCGCATCTCCGAGTCGATCGGCATGTTTGACACTTTCGTCAGAATTGACGTTGTTGTCAATACTGACGATCCACTACGTTGACGACGTGCCGCCTGCGGACGACACCCCGACGAGGGGCCACAAGAAGAAGGAGCGGACGCGGCGCCTGCTGCTCGACACCGCGAGCGCGGTGATCGCAGAGCGCGGCGAGTCGTTCAGCGTCGACGACCTGGCCTCCCGGGCCGGGGTCTCGCACGGGACCTTCTACAACTACTTCTCCGACCGCGACGCCCTCGTCGCCGCCCTGGTCGACGACGTCGTCGGCGCCTTCACCGAGGAGAGCGCGGCGGCCACCGCCGACGACGACCCGGCCGTGCGGTTCGCCACCATCACGGCGCAGGCCCTGACGCGGGTCGCCCAGGCCCCCGACCTGGCGCGCGTCGCGTTGCGTCTGGAACCTGTGCAGCAGGCCCTCCTCGAGGGAGGACCGTTCTCACACCTCCGCGACGACCTCGCGGCGGGTCGCGCCTCCGGCCGCTTCACCGCGCCCGACGACGAGGCGACCGCGGACGTGGTCGTCGGGTCCATCCTCATGGCGGTCCGACGGATCGTCGACGACGACCCGGGACCCGAGTACGCGGAGGGCGTGGTCCGCCAGCTCCTCCGCTCGCTCGGCGTCCCGGCCGGCCGGGCCGCCACGGTGGCGGCGCGGGCCGTCGCGGCCGCCACTCCCCCGGCTCCCGAGCCGCCCAGCCCCTGACGCGGCCCGACACGACGCGTCGGCGACGCGGCGGGAGCGCCGGATCCACCTGGAGTACCATTCCCTCAATCATTTAGATGT
>JAEYSR010000139.1 GCA_023434535.1 Actinomycetes bacterium | reverse complement strand
GCGGCCGTCCCGTCGACGGCAGCGGTCGTCGACGGCACGGAGGTGACGGCGCAGCTGCCCGCCGGCAGCGGGTCCGACCAGGCGCCCGCCGTCCGGTCCGTGGTCGAGACCCGCTCCCAGATCGACGGCTTCCGATCGCTCGCTCCCGACGCCGCAGAGCAGGCCGACGAGTGGGACCGCATCGACGCCCAGACCCTCGACCGTTCGATGTCGAGCTCCGAGCGCGACACCTACCACCGCAGGATCCTCGCCGACATCGAGCTGCTCACCTCCCGGATCGAGCTGCCCAAGGAGCGGCGCGTGGTGATCACCAGCACCGACGCGACGATCCCGCTGCGGTTCCGCAACGACCTGCCGTACCCGGTGCAGCTCCAGCTGTGGGTCCGGTCGGTGCGCCTCGACGTGACCGGAGGCGATCGGCCCGTCGTCACTCTGCAACCCGGTGAGAACCGCATCGACCTGGCCGTCACGGCCCGCGCCCCCGGCGGGACGCTGCTGCGGATCGACGCGTCGTCGCCCGACGGCGAGCTCGTCCTTCCGGCGGTCGCCATCCCGGTCACCGCGTCGACGATCTCCGGTGTCGGCGCCGCCCTGTCGATCGTGTCGCTCCTGTTCCTGGCCGGATGGTGGACGGTCTCCATCCGACGCGACCGCCGACGCCGCCGCGAGGTCCCGCCGAGGACCGACGACGACGACACGTCGACCGACGGGCCGCAGGTCCCCGATGCCGGATCCGACGACGGGCGCGTCGACGGTGGCGAGCCCGCCGGGGTGGGCCCACCGGGTCCAGGTCCGGCCGATAGCGTGGGGCCAAGTGGATGAGACCCAGGTCGGCTCCGGCCCGATCGACCTCACCAAGGGGTCGTTCCCGGCGGGCACCCTCGCCGGGACCACGCTGTGCGGGCGGTACCGACTCGACCACATGATCGGCGCCGGGGGGATGGCCCAGGTCTGGGAGGGTACCGACGCGGTCCTCGGACGGCGTGTCGCGGTCAAGCTCCTCCACCCGCACCTCGCCGATGACGAGTCGCTGGTCCGACGGTTCCGCCAGGAGGCGATCGCGGCGGCACGCCTCAACGATCCGGGCATCGTCGGCGTGTACGACACCTGCAGCGACGGCGGCCGCGAGGCGATCGTCATGGAGCTGCTCGACGCGCAGACCCTTCGTCAGCTGATCGACGACCGCGGCACGATCGACCCCGACACGACCATGCGCATCGGTCTGCGCCTGCTCGACGCCCTCGAGGCGGCTCACCGCGCCGGGCTCGTGCACCGCGACGTCAAGCCGTCCAACGTCCTGCTGTGCGACGACGGACGGGTCAAGATCGCCGACTTCGGGATCGCCAAGGCGGACGACCAGACGGAGCTCACGCGGGAGGGCTCGCTCCTCGGAACCGCGTCGTACCTGGCGCCGGAGCAGCTGACCGGTGCCGACGTCGACGCACGTGCCGACCTCTACTCGCTCGGCCTCGTCATGTACGAGTGCCTGACGGGCCGGGTCCCCTTCGAGGGCGACAACGGGGCGGCCGTGGCGCTCGCCCGGCTCCACACCACTCCGGTCGACCCGCGGCGGATCCGCTCCGACATCCCGCCGCGGCTCGCCGTCGCGCTGATGCGGTCCCTCGAACGTGAACCGGATCAGCGGTTCAGCTCCGCAGCGGACTTCCGAGCCGCTCTGCTGCGCACCGAGGTCGACGTGCCCGCCCCGCCGCCCGGACCGCCACCGCCCGAGCCTCCGGCCGAGGTCGAGCACGCTCCCAGCTTCGGACGGTCGGAGCGACGGTGGCTGCTCCCCGCGTTCGTGATCCTGCTGGTCGCCGTGGCCATCATCGTCGCCGGGCTCCTGTTCCGCGAGTCCCGCTCGTTCTCGCCCGACGCGGACGCCACGTCGACGACCGCCGCGGCGGCGTCCGCTCCCCTGCCGATCGCCTCGGTCGACTCCTACGACCCCCAGGGCAGCGGCGCGGCCGGGGAGAACGACTCCATGGCCGACCGTGCCGTGGACGGCGACGAGCTCAGCGCCTGGCGCACCGAGACCTACGACCAGCCCGACTTCTTCGGCGACAAGACCGGCGTCGGACTGGTGGTCGAGCTGTCGGAGCGCTCCCGGCTCGACAGCCTCCGCATCACCGGATCGACGAACGGCTGGTCCGGTCAGGTGTTCGTCCTCGACGAGCCGCCCGGACCGGACGGCGTCGACGGCCTGACGCCCGCGGGCACGGCCGACGACGTCACCGGCCAGCTGAGCGTCGACCTGCGTGGCGCGACGGGGTCGACGGTGGTGCTGTGGATCACCGACCTCGGGACGCCCGTCGAGGGCTCCCGACACCGGGTGGAGATCCAGGAGCTCGTGCCCATCGGCGTCCCCGCCCCGGGCTGATCCCCACCATGAACCCACCGGTGCGGGGGGCCGAACGGTCCGACGAGGAGCTCGTCGCGGCGGCCACGTCGGGGGACCGCACGGCCCTGGACCAGCTGCTGCGTCGCCACCACGACCGGATCGTGGCCGTGTGCCGACAGCTCTGCCGGGACCGCTCCGACGCGGAGGACGCCGCTCAGGAGTCCCTCATCGCGATCGTCCGAGGGCTCGACCGGTTCGACGGCCGGTCCCGGTTCTCCACGTGGGCCTACCGGGTGACCACGAACTGCTGCCTCGACGAGCTGCGCCGTCGGCGGCGGCGACCCGAGCCGGTCGACGCCGACGGCCGGCCCGAGCCGATCTCCACGGGACCCGACCCGGCCGACGAAGCCGCCCGGACCGACCGGCGTGCCACGATCGGGGCCGCCGTCGCCCAGCTCCCCGAGGAGTTCCGGGCGCCGTTGGTCCTCCGCGACGTCGCCGACCTCGACTACGCCTCGATCGCGGAGATCCTGGACATCCCTCCCGGAACCGTGCGGTCCCGGATCGCTCGGGCCCGCGACCGCCTGGCGCGGACGCTGGGGAACCTGGACGGCCCCGCCGACGTCGGAGCTTCCGGCGATCGCTCGAGCGACCGGACCACGGACGACAGCCACAGCAGCCACATCCACACCGACGACGACACCACCACGAACGCAGGCGACCGGTGACCGACGACATGGGACCGACCGAGGACGAGCTCTCCGACGACGAGCTCGTGAGCGCCGTCCTCGACCGGGAGGCCACGCAGGCCCAGATCGACGCCGTCACGGCGGACCCCCGGCTGTCGGCGCGACTCGAGGAGCTCCGTCGACTGCAGGACCTGCACCGCCGCGCCGCCCTGGACGACGTCGCGACGAACCAGGAGGGATCCGACGCCCGGATCGCTGCGGCGCTCGCCGCCGCATCACCGTCCCCGGCGGCCGATGGCGCCGTCGACGCCGGCACGTCGCCGGTCAGCCACGTGACGACCGTCAGCGCGGGGTCGAGCGCGTCTGCCCCGGGACGGCGGAGGCCGCTGTGGACGACCGTCGCCGGAGCGGCAGCGGCGTTCCTGCTCGTGGTCGGTGCGCTGGGCCTCGCCGTCCGAGGGGGAACAGGGAGCGACGACTCCAGCGCCTCGGGTGCGGCCGACAGCCTGGAGCGATCGGAATCGGCTGGAGATGGCGCCGGCGCCCCCGCCGACGCGACCGCGATGCCCACCACCACCGTGATGGCTGCGCCGACCGCCGATGCGGACGAGGGCACGACCGGTGCCTCCGACTCCTCGTCGGCCTCCCCGACACCCCCCGAGCAGTACCGGTCGTACCTACCCGGCATCGGGGGGGACTTCGCCACGGTGGACGAGCTGCTCGCGGCGGTGACGCCGGAGGTGCGCGCCCAATGGCCGCTCGTCGACGCCGCTCTCGCTCCGTGCGCCGTCGACTCCGGCACCGACGCCGCGAAGGTGCGGGTCGCGGGGGGCACCGTCGCCGGCTCCCAGGTGATCGTCGTCGTCGACGGCGACCGCGTCGCCGTCTACGACTCCCCCACGTGTCGGCGGCTCGGCTGAGCCACGCACGCACCACCCACGCGGCTGTCGCCCCCCGGCCGCGCCAACCCCTAGGCTCCGCACCATGAGCGAGCCGTCCGCGCCCTCGAACCCGACGCCGAGCGCACCCGCCGCTCCCGCCGGCGCGGGCCCCCGCCCGGCCGCGACGAACGGGGACTGGACGGACCAGGTCACCGACCTCATCGTCGACACGGTCGACAAGGTCCGGTCCAAGACCACGGGTCCGATCCTCGAGTTCTCCAAGGGCATGGTCTACGCGATCGTCGCCATGATCCTCGCCCTGCCGATCGTGGTGCTGGCCCTCGTCGGTCTGGTCCGGCTCCTGACGATCTTCATCCCGGCGTGGGCCACGTACCTCCTGTTCGGGATCATCTTCGTGCTCATCGGTGTTGTCCTCTGGTCGAAGCGCGGTCGCGTTCCCGTCTGAGGACGGCCGCTCCCCGACCGCCGCTCCAGGACCCCGACCACACCTCACCCCCGCCTCAGCAGACAGCAGAACCTCGACACATCGCCTCTCCGCACACGCCCCTCGCCGGATGGATCCCCGGCGCGACGGCGTCGGAGGAGCCACCGAAACGGAGAGACCCATGACCGACGTCCGCAACGTCGTCATCATCGGATCGGGCCCCGCCGGCCTGACCGCAGCCATCTACACGGCCCGCGCCGACCTCGAGCCCCTGATGATCGAGGGCGAGCCCTCCTCGACGAGCGACCAGCCCGGCGGCCAGCTGATGCTGACCACCGAGGTGGAGAACTTCCCCGGCTTCCCCGACGGGATCATGGGCCCCGAGCTGATGACCAACTTCCGGGAGCAGGCGCTGCGCTTCGGCGCCGAGATCCAGACCGCCAAGGTGTCGCGGGTGGACCTCAGCGAGCGCCCGTTCAAGGTCTGGGTCGGCGATCCCGACGCACCCGAGCCCACCTACCTGGCCCGCACGGTGATCGTCGCGACGGGCGCCAGCGCGCTCATGCTGGGCCTGGAGTCCGAGCGTCGACTGCTCGGCCACGGCCTCTCGACGTGCGCGACGTGCGACGGCTTCTTCTTCCGCAACCAGGACATCGTGGTCGTCGGCGGCGGCGACTCGGCGGTCGAGGAGGCGCTGTTCCTCACGCGGTTCGGACGGTCGGTCACGCTGGTGCACCGCCGCAAGGAGCTGCGGGCGTCCAAGATCATGCAGGACCGGGCGTTCGCCAACGACAAGATCACCTTCGTCTGGGACTCCGTCGTGGAGGACATCCTGGGCGAGGACAAGGTCGAGGGGGTTCGACTCCGCAACGTCGTCACCGACGAGGTCGTCGACCATCCCGCCAGCGGGGTGTTCGTCGCCATCGGCCACCGGCCGAACACCGACCTGTTCGTCGGTCAGCTCCCTCTCAAGGACAACGGCTACCTGATCACCGAGGACGGGACCTCGCGCACCGCGATCGAGGGCGTGTTCGCCTGCGGCGACGTGCAGGACGACTGGTACCGCCAGGCCATCACGGCCGCCGGGTCGGGCTGCCAGGCCGCCATCGACGCCGAGCGCTGGCTCGAGGCGCAGGGCCACTGACCTCGGGCGGAGCCACCAGCTCCGCTCCCCGGGGTGCTGGAATGGGTGGGCAGCCGTCGCTGTTCCACTCCATGCACCGCTGCACATCCAGACGCTGCACCTACACACGGAGGAGAGCCAGATGGGCTCCATCAGCCAACTCACCGAGTCCACCTTCGACGAGGAGATCGGCAGCGCGACCGAACCCGTGCTCGTCGACTTCTGGGCCGAGTGGTGCGGCCCGTGCAAGATGATCGCCCCGATCCTCGAAGAGGTCGCGACCGAGCACGACGGCAAGGTGCGGATCGCCAAGGTCAACGTGGACGACAACCCGGGCCTCGCGACCAAGTTCAATGTGATGAGCATCCCCACCATGATCGTTTTCAAAGATGGGGTCGAGGACCAGCGCCTCGTCGGTGCACGCGGCAAGCCGCAGCTCCTCGAGGACCTCAACCGCTACATCTGACCCACCGGACGTCCGTCGGCGGTGGTGCTGAGCGCCGCCGCCGGCGAGATGCCTCCCCCCGGTCCCGGCACTACGATCCGCAGGTCCCCTCGAACGAGGCGACGTGAGTCCCGGGAGCCACCATCACCCTCTCCGCCCTTCCTCTGCGGACCGGCGCCAGCGGTCCGTCCGTGGCCGACCTCCAGCGGCGTCTCGCCGCGGCGGGGCACGCGCCTGACGATCCGGCAGGAGAGTTCGGGGCCGGGACGGCAAAGGCCGTCAGCGGCTTCCAGCAGCAGGCCGGGCTCCGCAGCGACGGCGTCTGCGACGCGTCGACCTGGGCCGCGCTCGTCGAGTCGGAGTTCCGACTGGGCGACCGGTTGGTGTGCTTCCGCTCCCCCATGATGCGCGGGAACGACGTGGCGGAGCTCCAGCTCCGGCTCGGGGCGCTCGGCTTCGACGCCGGCCGCGTCGACGGGATCTTCGGTCCGGCCACGATGGCCGCCGTCGGCGACTTCCAGCGGAACGCCGGACTGATCACCGACGAGGTGTGCGGTCCCGACACCGTGGAGGCGCTCATGCGCCTCGAGGGCCGCGCCGGCCGGGCGACGGTCACCGCCGTGCGCGAGAAGGATCGCCTCCGCCGCTCCCTCCGATCGTTGACGTCGCTCCGGGTCGCGGTCGGCTCCGACCGTTCGCTCCACCCGGTGGTCGTCCGGCTCGCCGCGTCGCTGCAGGACGCCGGTGTCGCCACCGTCCTGCTGGAGGGCGACTGGTCCGCGCAGGCCGCCGGCGCCAACGAGGCCGACGCTGACGTCTACCTCGGGCTCTCCCTGGCGGAGGGGACCGTCGTCGAGGCCAGCTACTTCGAGGTCCCGGGCTTCGCGTCGGCGGGTGGCCGCCACCTGGCCGAGCTCGTCGTGAAGGAGCTCCCCGCCAGCCCCGGCTGGGAGATCGGCGCCGTGACCGGCATGCGCCTGCCCATCCTCAGGGAGACCCGCAGCTCCGCCGTCCTCGTCCAGCTCGGCGACGAGCGAGCCGTGCTGCAGAGCAGGGATCTGGTGATCGCGTCCCTCGAGCGGGCCCTCGAGGCCTGGGCGAGCGACCCGGCTCCGGAGCTCGCAGAGGACGCCCAGGTGGTCGTCGAGCCGTCCTCCGACTGACCGGGACGAGCGGGATCAGCCCCCTTGCGGGCCACTTCAGCCCGCAGGTCTGAACCCGCGCGAGAGGTCGAGGCGGTCTGAACGATCCTGCACCTCTAGTTCCCGTTTCCCCAGCCTTGTACCCAGCCTGTGGACAAGTGCCTCGACCTGCAGTCGATGTCGCGGCGAGAAGGATCGGGACGGCGTCTCAGTCGATGATCCGCCGGTAGATCCGCTCGAGGTCCTCGAGGTTCGCGAACTCCACCAGCACCTTGCCCCGCTTGGCGGTCATGGTGATCGACACCCTGGTGTCCAGGTGGTCGGCCAGCAGCTCCTCGAGCTCCAGAAGCCCCGGAGGACGCAGCGGTGCCGGATCCGAGCTCGGCGAGGGCGTCCCGGTCGGCTCCGGACCTGCCGACTCGTCGGCCGCGTCGAGGTCCGCCTCCAGCTCCAGGCGCTCCCGGATGAGCTGCTCGACGTCGCGCACGCTGAGCGACTCGGCCACCGTGCGCTTGGCCAGCGCCTCCTGGTAGGCCCGATCGGGGTGGGACAGGAGCGCCTTGGCGTGGCCGGCGCTGATCAGCTGCTCGCCGACCAGTCGTTGCACCGCCGGGGGCAGCTGGAACAGGCGCAGAAGGTTGGTCACGGCCGACCGGCTCCGACCGACGCGCTGCGCGACCTGCTCCTGGGTGTAGGAGAAGTCCTCGATGAGCTGCTGGTAGGCAGCTGCCTCCTCCAACGGGTTCAGGTCCTGCCGGTGGAGGTTCTCCACCAGGGCCTGCTCCAGCGACGACACGTCGTCGGCGGTGCGGATCACGACCGGGACCGTGCGCAGGCCGGCACGCTTCGATGCCCGGAGGCGTCGTTCACCGGCGATGAGCTCGTAGCCGTCGTCGAGCTCCCGCACCAGCACCGGCTGCAGGACCCCGACCTCCTTGATGCTGTCGGACAGCCCCTCCAGCGTCTCCTCGTCGAAGGCGCGGCGGGGCTGGAACGGGTTGGGGCGGATCGACTCGATCGGCACCTCCGTCAGCCCCGACGCAGCGGACGCCTCGGGGTCCTCCCCCGATCCTGCGGGGATCAGCGACGTCAGGCCGCGTCCGAGTCCACTCTTACGAGCCACCGCTCACCTCCCTGGCCAGCTCCCGGTACGCGACCGCACCCCGGGAGCTCGGATCGAACGTCGTGATCGGCTGGCCGTAGGACGGCGCCTCCGACAGACGGATGTTCCGAGGGATCATGTTGCGGCAGACCTTGGGGCCGAAGTGGCCCCTGACCTCCGACACCACCTGCTCGGCCAGGCGGGTCCTGCTGTCGTACATGACCATGACGATGCCGCTGATCTCCAACTCCGGGTTCAGGTTGGTGCGGACCAGATCGACGTTGCGGGTCAGCTGGGCGAGGCCCTCGAGCGCGTAGTACTCGCACTGGATGGGGACCATGACCTCTGTCGCTGCGACGAGCCCGTTGACGGTGAGCAGCCCGAGCGACGGCGGACAGTCGATCAGGATGTAGTCGTAGTCGTCGATGATCTCCGCGACGGCTCTCTTGAGCCGTGTCTCTCGGCTGAAGGCCGGCACCAGCTCGATCTCGGCTCCCGCCAGGTCGAGGCTCGCCGGAGCGACGAACAGGTTCCGCACCTCCGTCGGCTCGATGCAGTCCTCCAGCGGGACGTCGTGCAGGAGCACGTCGTACATCGTGTGGTCGAGCATCCGGTAGTTGATCCCGAGCCCCGTGGTGGCGTTGCCCTGAGGGTCCAGGTCGATGACGAGCGTCCGGAAGTCCAGCTCGGCCAGGGCGACGCCCATGTTGACGGTGGTCGTGGTCTTGCCGACCCCACCCTTCTGGTTGGCCACGGCGATCACGCGCGGCAGCGGTCGACCGCCCACACCCAGCGGCTCCGGCGCGGGATCGTCGGAGCCCACGGGGGCCGAGCTCACCGCCGGGGGCTCCGGCGCACGCTCGGACCCGGGCGCCTGCGGATCGCCGCTGCGGAGTCCCTCCTCCGGACCAGCCGTGTCGTCCGAGAGAGCACCGTCCTTCGAGAGAGCACCGTCATTCGAGACAGCACTGTCATCCGGGAGAGTTCTGTCATCCGGAAGGGACGTGTTGTCATCGAGCGTGCTGTCGTCGAGAGCTGTGCCGTTGCCGACGTCGGTGTCGATGGAGCCACCTGCGGGGTCCACCGCTGTCGTCGGCGACGTCGCGTTGCCGGCCCTCGCCGTCCCGTCCGGGCCGTCGGGGCTGGTGGGCACAGTGTCGCCACGCTCGTCGTCCAGCGCGATCGACGGATCGGTGGGAGAGGTCGGCTCAGGCGGACGGTCTTCCGACGTCGTCCCCGGTTCGCCGAACGCACCCGGCCGGGGTGACAGATCAGACATCAGACATCCAGTACTCCCACTGCAGGATCCTCACATCCGCTGGCGTGGCGCCGGCAGGATGGCTCCCCTCGAGTGGGGGATCCCGGGCGACGAACGATCGCTGCACACACGGTGCGCCCATCCTTCCGTCCGCCGGTGGTGGGGTCAAGCACCCTCGATGGATGGGTCGCCATGTTCCACGTGGAACGTCAGCATCCCCTCGACCCGGCCAGCGTCGCTCCTTCCACCGCCACGCCTGTGCGCCGCCCGAGCCTCAGGTCGCCCGACCAGCGGCGAGCCCGTGCGACGGACAACGTCGCCGGACATCAGACAGACGCGGGGAGATCGGGCAGCACTGAACGACGACGGGACGGAAGGGAAGGACGCGACAGAGCGACGGCGACGAAGGAGAAGAGTCGCAGGAGAAGAATCGCAGGACAACGCCGGGAGGGAACGGGGAGACGGGAGGGAACGGAGGGACGCCTCGGCATCGACGACGCCTGAGCTCAGCATGTTCCACGTGGAACACGCGACACGCTCGGACCGGCGTCTCGATCGGCAGCCACTGCGGAGTCAGCGAGGGATGCAACGACAGGTCGCTGCCAGAGTCGGAGCGGGCCGTTCCATGTTCCACGTGGAACGTCCGATGGGGACGCCCTCGCCTGGTCGAGGCCGATTGCTCCGGCGAACGGGTGGGTCAGTACGCAGGGCGTCTGCTGGGCACGCCGACCCGCCGAGGGAGGTCGTCGGGGCACGGCGAGACCACCGTGATCTCCCGCACCGTCGCACCGCCGCGTGTCCAGGTCCCCCCCGCACGGAGACCCATGCGGAGAAGCGGCTCCTCCGGCCACCGATCGGGATCGGCGTCGGGAGGCTCGCTGACCAGCAGCACGGAGCCGGGCCCGGCCAGGAAGCCCACCGCACACTCGGCGGTCACCGCCGGCGCACCGAAGGACCGTGAGGTGACGACGTCGGCGACACCTCTGAGATGGGTTGAGCGGGCGAGCTCCTCGGCCCGACCACGCTCGACCCGCACCCTGTCCGCCATGGCCATCTCCTGCACCGCCCAGGTGAGGAACTCGGTGCGGCGCTGGGCGGCATCCACGAGGATCACGTCCAGCTCGGGTCGGCACGCAGCGACCACCAGGCCGGGGACACCGCCACCCGATCCGAGATCCAGGACCACGAGCCGTCGGTCGGCGCCCTCGATGGACGAGTCGAGGCGGGGAAGGAAGGCCTCCGCGTTGCGGATGTGGGCTTCGATGGGACCAGGGCCCAGGAAGCCCAGCTCGCGTGACCGCTCCAGGACCAGGTGGAGTCCCGGGATCCCGCCCGGACGCGACACGGGCACCCCGGTGGGGTGCCCGTGTGCTGTGTTCACACCGGTCGACTCGTGCGACCGGATCTGATCGTCAGGGTTCGCGCTCGCCGGCGTCACGCTGTCCGACATCCCGCGGTGCGCAGGCTCCGACGGCGACGGATCGGACCGGGGAGCGTCGGCGCTCACGCCGGCTTGAGCACCACGCGCCGGCGGGGATCCTCGCCGACCGAGCTGGACTCCACGCCGTCGATCTCCGCCACCGTGTCGTGCACGATCTTGCGATCGGGACTCGACATGACCTCGAACGTGACCTCGACGTCGTCGTCGATGACCTGCTGGGCCGCGTCGGTCACGAAGGCCGTCAGCTTGGTCCGACGCAGCTCGCGGGCTCCGGACACGTCGAGGACGACCTTCGCGTACTCACGACCGTCGGCGTGGCGCTGGAGGACGTTGCGGGCGATCTCCTGGATCGCCTCGAGGGTCCCGAGCCCCGGGCCGATGAACAGGCCGACTTCGCTGCCGTCGATCGAGGCCCGCAGCACGTCGTCCTCGATGACAGCGGTGGCCGTCACCTCGAGCCCGAACGCCTGGCCGAGCCCTTCGAGGAAGGTCGTCACCGCCTCACACTGCGCTGCTTCGTCCATGACCTCTCGCTCCTTCTGGCGGGCCGGCTGCCGGCCACCGTCACGGGTGCCGCCGGAATCGGCGGCTCCGTCGTCCTTCTGGCTCCTGCTGTCGTTGTCGCTCTTCGGGGCTCCCGACGAACCTCGTCCGCCCCGGTTGCGCTGACGTGAACGCTGCGCTCCGCTGCCGGAGCCCGACTCGCCGTCGTCGGCCGAGCTCTGGGCTCGATCCCCACCCTGGGAGCGAGCCGGCTTGTCGCCCTTGGTCCGCCGCTTGCGCTCCGGCTTGGGCCGGGGGGCGCGGGGGACGACCCGGGCACGGACACGGCCCACGCCGCGGGTGCGACCGAAGAGGCCCGACCGGGGCTCCTCGATCACCTCGAACTCGGCGTCCTGCTCGTCCACACCCAGGCGGTCGAGGGCGACCTCCTTGGCCTCCTCGACGGTCTTGCCTGTTGTCTCGACCCACTCCACGTTGCTGCTCACTCCTTCTCGTTCTCGGTGCCGTCACCGGCGCTGCTGCTCGTCTCGTCATCGGCGCCTGCGGTGCCGGAGGCGCCGCTCGCCGAGCCCGACCGACTCTTGCGGGGCTCGCCGGAACGGCGCCGGTTCACGGAGCGCTGGGTGGCAGCCCCCGATCGGCGACCGGCGGCGTCGCCGGCCTCGGCGTTCTGGCGGGCCTTCTGGCTCTTGACCGACGTCCCCGGACCCCGGTCGCTCGAACCGGCTGACGATCCGTTCGACTTGGCCGACTTGCCGTTCGACGACGCATCCTTGCCGCCGCCGGCCTTCCCGGACGCGGCTTTCCCTGACCCCGCCTTGCCCGATGAGGCCTTGCCCGACCCGACCGCCTTCGAGCCGGACTTGCCGGAGCCCGCCTTGTTGGCGCTCCCCTTGGACGACTTCTCGGTCGAGGTCGCCTCGATCGGACCCTTCGGATGGTCCTTCCCGTAGACGCTCCGGGTGATGTAGGCGTTGGTGCCGATGCGGCACAGGTTCTGGGTCGCCCAGTACAGAGCCAGGCCGGAGGGGAAGCCGAAGGAGAACACCGGCAGGAAGAAGGGCATCACCTTCATGATCATCTGCTGCTGCGGGTTGACCGCCGTGTTGGTGTTGCGGGCCTGGAGCTGGCGGTTCTGGTAGACGCCGGTCACCAGGATGATCACCAGCAGGAGCAGGTAGGGGATCGCGACCAGGAGGCCGATCTTCACGGCGTCCGCCGCGGAGACGGCGAGGTCCATCCCGAAGAAGTTCATGGTGTTGGTCGACGACAGCGACTGGTACAGGTCCGACGACGTGTTCAGGTGCTGGGGGCGGAACAGCTGGTCGTTCAGCACCCACGGCGTGAGCTCGACGCCCTTCTGCACCTGTCCGGCGATGTGACCGACCCCCGAGCCGAGACCTCCCTCGCGCACGGTCAGGCCGCGCAGGAGCTGGTACATGATGATGAAGACCGGCATCTGGGCGAGCAGCGGGAGGCAGCCACCCAGCGGGTTGATCTTGTTCTCGCGGTAGAACTTCATCAGCTCGGCGTTGAGCTGCTCGCGATCGTCCTTGTACTTGGCCTGGAGCCGCTTCATCTCCGGCTGCAACCGCTGCATCTGCAGCATCGAACGCGTGCTCTTGACGTTCAGCGGGGTGATCAGGAGCATCACCAGGACGGTGAGCATCATGATCGCGATCCCGTAGTTCGGGACCAACGTGTAGAAGAAGTTGAGGACGCTGCCCAGCGCCTGGAAGAACTGCTCGAACATCAGGCGGCCTCCGCCATCATCGGGGTGGGGCGCACCGTCGGGTGCACCGGTCCAACCATGTGCTGCGACTTCATCGATCCTGTCCCTTCGGTGCGGGCACCGGGTCGTAGCCCGACGTGCCCCAGGGGTGGCACCGTCCGAGGCGCCGCACCGCCAGCCACGAGCCCTTGACCGCACCGTGGACGGTGAGCGCCTCCACCGCGTAGGTGGAGCAGCTGGGATCGTGGCGGCACGGCGAGGGTCGGCCGGCGGCGGCGTACTGGTAGACCTTCACGGCGCCGGTCAGGCCTCGGGCTGCGAGCGACGGCGATCCCGACGGCGTGACGGGAGTCACATCGGTACGGGCAGCAGCGTCCCCGGAGGGACCGTCGTCGGTCACGACCGGGCTCCGGCTCGCGCCAGCACGTCGACCAGGGCGCTCCGCAGATCTGCGGACGTGCACCCGCGGGCCGAACGGTGGGCGATCACCAGGTACCACCCGCTGGGCCACGTCTGCTCGCTGTCGAGCTCGACCGCCACGTGGCGGATCTGACGACGGATCCGGTTGCGGACGACGGCCGGGCCGACGCCGCGGCCGACGGCCATCGCCAGTCCCGCACCGTCTCCGTCACTCTGAGCGCGCGGCGCGACGACCAGCGTGACCAGGCGGGACCTGTAGCGGGGTGCCGGGGGAGCGAAGCCCCTGAACACCGATCGGCGGGTGATCCGTTCCAGCACCTCTGCGCTCCGACGCGGGGCGTGGGCACGATCCGGTGCGCTCCGCGTCAGGCCGACAAGCGGGCCCGACCGCGACGGCGACGAGCCTTCACGATGGACCGACCGGCCCGCGTCGACATGCGGTGCCGGAAGCCGTGCTTGCGTGCACGGCGCCGTGTGTTGGGCTGATAGGTACGCTTCACCTTGACTCCACGAGGACTGCAGGACCGACCGGTGCGACGTCGACGGCGGATCCGGCGCACGTCGGGTGGCGCACCGCTCCGGCGACGATCTCCGGTCGTCGGGACCGTCCGGCACGGACCCCCGACGCCGCTCCGGGGAGCCGCAGGAGATGGGTGCGCCGCACGGGCATCTGACCGGACCACGCTAGAGCCTGGAGTGCGGTCGCGCCAACCGTCGGGTCGGTGAGACGCAGGTCACATCGAAGGGTTGCGGTTCCGTGACGGCGCTGGCTACGGTCCGATGCGCAGCCGTCGGATCGGCAAGGACGCCGTCAACCGGTCGGCTGCACCGACCGTGACATCCTCCGACGGGCCCACCGCAGCGCTCGCAGCCGACGGATCCCGGGTGTCCACAGATGTGGACTCCCTGTGGACAACTCGGCGATGCCGCAGATCGACGACCCACCACACGCACGGCCCCGTGCACATCCAATCGACAGGAGCGACAGCGTGACGGTGGAGGGAACGACCGTCTGGGAGCGCACGGCGGAGGTGCTGATCGAGCAGGTCAGCGACACCGTGTGGTCCTCGACCTTCCAGGACATCCACCTCGTCGGCATGCAGGACGACGTGCTGACGCTCGCCGTCCCCAGCCAGCTGGTCCGCCACCGGATCGAGCAGCGCTACTTCTCGCTGCTCGAAGCCGCGATGAGCGACGCCGGCTACCCCGAGGTGCGCGTGGTGCTCGAGGTCGAGATCGACGACCTCCGACCCGACATCGACGACGGCGTCACGGTGGACCTGACCTCCTCCGAGGTGCCGCCCTCGAGGGCCCGCGACGCCGCGTCGGCCACCACATCGGGCGGCACCGCATCGGGTGACGCCGGCTCCGGCGACGCGGGCCAGGCCACCGGCGGTCTGCGCTACACGTTCGACACGTTCGTGATCGGTCCGTCCAACCGCTTCGCCCACGCCGCGGCGCTGTCGGTCGCGGAGACGCCGGCCCGGAGCTACAACCCGCTGTTCGTCTACGGCGACGCCGGGCTGGGCAAGACCCACCTCCTCCAGGCCATCGCCCAGTACGTGCGGGACAACTACCCGACCTACCGGGTCCGCTACATCTCCAGCGAGACGATGCTGAACGAGTTCGTCGACGCGATCCGCAAGAACGAGCAGCCCGACTTCAAGCGCCGCTACCGGGAGATCGACGTCCTCCTGGTCGACGACATCCAGTTCATGGAGGGCAAGGAGCAGCTCCAGGAGGAGTTCTTCCACACCTTCAACACGCTGTACGAGGCCCAGCGCCAGATCGTCCTGTCCTCGGACCGCCCGCCCGACGCGATCGCCACCCTCGAGGACCGGCTCCGCAGCCGTTTCAAGATGGGCCTGATCACCGACATCCTCCCGCCCGACTTCGAGACCCGCCTCGCCATCCTCCGCAAGAAGAACGAGCAGGCGACCACGCCCGTCCCGCCCGAGGTCCTCAGCTACATCGCCGAGAACATCACGTACAACATCCGCGAGCTCGAGGGCGCCCAGATCCGCGTGAGCGCCTACGCGGCGCTGAACCAGACCGAGCTGACCGTGGAGCTGGCGTCGGAGATCCTCGCCGACACGATCAAGTCCACGAAGCCCCGCCAGATCACCCCGGCGTTGATCCAGGCCCAGACGGCGGAGCGCTTCGGGCTCGACGTGGAGCAGCTGCAGAGCCGCAGCCGCACCCGCAACCTGGTCCACGCCCGACAGGTCGCCATGTACGTGTGCCGGGAGCTGACCGACCTGTCGTACCCGCAGATCGGCCGTGAGTTCGGCGGCCGGGACCACACCACCGTGATCCACGCCTACGACAAGGTCGCCGCGCTCATGCAGGAGAAGCACGAGACCTACGAGGACGTCACCGCGCTGATCCAGTCCCTCCTCGCGGAGCGCTGAGCTCGCGGTGGGAGGTGGATCGCGACGGGGAGGGGAGCGGGATCGCGCTGTGCGCGACGGCGCCGGCGACGACCTCCGTGCACAGACACGCGTGAAGTTCCACGCGTGTCACGGGGACGGCCCTGGATCCCTGTGCACAGCACATCCCAGTCGTCACAGGGCCTGCGCTAGGTTTCCCACAATCCACAGGCCCAACTACTACTCCCACTGGTTGAACAACATGACCGGCCACAGCGGTGGGGAAAGCGAGTCACGGTGAAGTTCCGCTGCGAGCGAGACGTCCTCGTCGATGCGTTGGGCACCGCCAGTCGCGCCGCCACCAGTCGCGCCGCGCTCCCCGTCCTGTCGGGACTGCGGCTCCAGCTCGCGGGCGACACGCTGCGCGTGACCGGCAGCGACCTGGACCTCACGATCACCAAGCAGCTGCAGGTCTCGGGCTCGGGCGACGGCGTCGCGGTGCTGCCCGCCAAGCTGGCCGTGGACATCGTCCGCAACCTGGAGCCGGGAGCGGTGGAGGTGGACACCTCCGGCGAGCGTCCCAGCATCCGTGCGGGTCGCTCCGAGTTCTTCCTCAACGCCATCCCGGCCGACGAGTACCCCAACCCGCACGAGCCCGACGGCGAGTCGGTGACCCTGCAGTCCGGGCACCTGGCCGAGGGCCTGCGGCAGGTCGTGGGCGCGGCGAGCTCCGACGAGTCCCGTCCGATCCTCACCGGCGTGCTGCTCGCGGCGGAGGACGCCGGGCTGCGTCTCGTGTCCACCGACTCCTACCGGCTGGCCTACAGGGACCTCCCCGGCACGTCGCTGCTCGAGCAGGGCCAGCAGGTGCTGGTCCCGTCCCGGTCGCTGCAGGAGCTCACGCGGGCGCTCGGCGACGAGGACGAGGTGACCCTGGTCCTGTCGGAGCAGATGGTCAGCTTCGCCGTCGGCGACCTGCACCTCAGCACCCGGCTGATCAAGGGCGACTTCCCCGACTACCAGAAGCTCATCCCGACCGACATGCCGAACGCGCTCCACGTGGAGCGCCAGACCCTGGTCGACGCCATCCGTCGCGTGCGGCTGATGGCGCGGGAGAACAGCCCGATCCGCCTCAGCATGGGTCCTGACGGCCTGGAGCTGCGGGCCATCACCCAGGACGTCGGAGAGGCCGTCGAGCAGCTCGACGCCAAGTACGACGGCACCGAGCTCACGGTCGCGTTCAACCCCGAGTACCTGATGGACGGCCTCGAGGTCACCGGCGGCGACGAGGTGGTGCTCCAGACCCGCGACGCCCAGCGTCCCGCGGTCCTGCGCCCCATCGACAGCGAGGACTTCCTGTACCTCCTGATGCCCGTCCGGGTGTCCTGACCGGGCCGTCGCCCCGCGACGTCTCGTCCCATCGTGCAGCTGCAACGCCTCTGGTTGAGCGAGTTCAGGTCGTACCGGGAGGCCGAGGTCGACCTGCCGACGGGGCTCACGGCAGTCCTCGGAGCCAACGGACAGGGCAAGTCGAACCTCCTGGAGGCGGTGGGGTACCTGGCGTCGCTGCGCTCCTTCCGGGGAGCGCCCTCGGAGGCCCTGGTCCGGGTCGGAGCGGATCGGGCCGTGGTCCGCGGCCAGGTCCTGACCGACGGTCGTGAGCACCTGGTCGAGGCCGAGATCGCCAGGACCGGTCGCAACCGCGTCCTGCTCGACAAGCAGCGGCTCGTCCGTCAGAGGGACCTCCTCGAGGCCGTGCGCGTCACGGTCTTCGCACCCGACGACCTGGAGCTGGTGAAGGGCGGACCGGCGCTGCGGAGGGGCTTCCTCGACGACCTGCTCGTGTCGCTGCACCCGCGCCACGACAGCGTGCGCACCGACTGGGAGCGGGCGCTGAAGCAGCGCAACGCGCTGTTGAAGCAGATCCACGGACGCCCCGACGAGTCCGCACTGATCACGCTCGACGTGTGGGACCAGAAGCTGTCGGCCGCCGGCGACGCGCTCGCGGCGATCCGCCACGACCTCGCGGAGCGGATCGCCCCGACCGTGTCGCGGGCCTACCGGGACGTCGCCGACCAGGAGCTCGACGTGTCCCTGCGGTACGTCGCACCCTGGCGCGACACCGCCGACGGCGTTCCGGGCGGGTTGGCCGCGGCACTGGCCGCGGCACGTCCCGACGAGCTGCGGCGGGGGCTCACCCTGGTGGGGCCGCACCGCGACGACGTGGAGCTCACGCTGAGGGGCCTGCCGGCCCGGACCCACGCCTCGCAGGGCGAGCAGCGCTCGCTGGCGCTGGCGCTGCGCCTGGCGTCGCACCGCGTGCTGCTCGAGACCCACGGCAGCCCGCCGGTCCTGCTCCTCGACGACGTCTTCTCGGAGCTGGACCCGGACCGCAGCGCGGCGCTGCTCCGGTCGCTCCCGTCCGGTCAGACGCTGCTGTCCTCCGCCTCGGGCCTGCCCGCCGGGATCGACGCCGAGCTGGTCCTCGACGTCGCCGACGGAGCCGTGGCACCCCGCTGAGGAGCGCTCAAGTCCTGGTGACGCCGGTCGCGCAGGAACGAGGACCGTCGTCGTCGCCCGCTACGGTCGGGTCGTGGCCGTCGAACCGCTCCCGCAGGACCGCGACACGCTGCACCCGCTGTCGAGCTCGCTCGGCCGCCTCCAGCGGTCCCTCGGCCTGGCCCGGCCCGACACCGTGCGGATCCTGGAGGACGCCTGGCCCCGGCTCGTCGGATCGCGCCTGGCCCACTCGTGCCGGCTCCACTCGCTCCGCGGGACCACCATGACGGTCGCGGTGGACGACCCGGCGATCGCCGAGCACCTCCGTTGGCAGGCCGCCGACCTGGCCGGCGCCGCCAACAAGCTCTGCGGCTGCGACGCGGTCGAGAAGGTCGAGATCCGGGTGGCCCCGAGGGCCTGAACGGCCCGGATTCCTGCGGTCGGACGCCGCTCCGCGAGGGGACCGGTCCCCGGTCCGAGTGGCCGGGTCACAGGGTGGGGGAGTGGTACCATGACGTCTCGTTCGTCGGCGCCCGTGAACACGGTTCTCCACAAGTTGTCCACAGGGACCGGGAGGTGGATGCGACCACCTCCTCCACACGGCTCCCGGGCTCGCGACGACGACTCGATCCCACCCTCGGAGGCCCGGGCTTGTCAGCAGAACCCACCACGTACGGCGCGGAGTCCATCCAGGTCCTGGAGGGCCTGGAGGCCGTGCGGAAGCGGCCCGGGATGTACATCGGGTCCACAGGCCCGGCCGGGCTGCACCACATGGTCTACGAGGTGGTCGACAACTCGGTCGACGAGGCCATGGCCGGGTTCGCGACCTCGATCGAGGTCCGCCTGCTGCCCGACGGAGGGTGCGAGGTGCGCGACGACGGCCGGGGCATCCCTGTCGAGGCCTCGCTGCAGTACCCCGACATGTCCGCAGCAGAGGTCGTGCTGACCGTCCTCCACGCCGGCGGGAAGTTCGGCGGGGGCGGCTACAAGGTCTCCGGCGGGCTCCACGGCGTCGGCATCTCGGTGGTGAACGCCCTGTCGACCCGCGTCGAGGTCGAGATCGACCGCGACGGCCAGCGCCACGCGATGGCCTTCGTCGACGGCGGTGAGCTCGTCGAGAAGCTCCACGTGATCGGGGACTCGCCGCTCGGCCCCGACGGCGCGCCCCGCACCGGCACCACGACCCGCTTCTGGCCGGACCCGGCGGTGTTCGACGAGATCACGTTCCGCGCCGCCACCCTGACCGAGCGCTTCCAGATGATGGCGTTCCTCAACGCCGGCCTCCGGATCTCGTTCCGCGACGACCGCCCCGACCACACGAGCGACGAGGTCGTGTTCCACTACGAGGGCGGCATCCGGGACTTCGTGAGCCACGTCAACGCGGCCAAGGAGGCCCTGTTCACCGACGTCGGGTACTACACCCAGGACGAGTCCGACGACTCGGGCTCGATGGAGGTCGAGGTCGCGTTCCAGTGGAACACCGGCTACAACTCCGACGGCCTCCACAGCTTCGCCAACGGCATCTCCACCATCGAGGGCGGGATGCACGAGGAGGGCTTCAAGAAGTCCCTCACGAACACGGTCAACCGCTACGCGCGTGAGCACGGCTTCCTCAAGGAGAAGGACAGCAACCTCCAGGGCGAGGACATCCGGGAGGGCCTGACCGCCATCATCTCGGTCAAGCTGACCGACCCCCAGTTCGAGGGCCAGACCAAGGCCAAGCTCGGCAACGTGCCCATGCGCTCGCTGGTGGAGCGGGCCACCAACGAGAAGCTCTCGGAGTGGCTGGAGGAGCACCCCTCGGAGGCCAAGCGGATCCTCCAGAAGTCGGTGCAGGCGTCGAGGGCCCGCGAGGCCGCTCGCAACGCCCGGGACGCCACACGGCGGAAGTCGGCGCTCGACGGCGCCGGCCTGCCCGGCAAGCTCGCCGACTGCTCGTCCAAGGATCCGCGGGAGTCCGAGCTCTACATCGTGGAGGGCAACTCCGCGGGCGGCTCCGCCAAGGACGCCCGGAACCCCGCCACCATGGCCATCCTGCCGATCCGGGGCAAGATCCTGAACGTCGAGCGGGCCCGGCTGGACAAGATGCTCAAGAACACCGAGGTCCAGGCGCTGATCTCGGCCATCGGCGCCGGCGTCGGCGACGAGTACGACATCGACAAGATCCGCTACCACAAGATCGTCCTGATGTGCGACGCGGACGTCGACGGCAGCCACATCCGCACGTTGCTGCTGACGTTCTTCTTCCGCCAGATGCGCCCCCTGATCGAGGGCGGTCACATCTACATCGCGCAGCCGCCGCTGTACTCGACCGAGGTCGGGCGCAACAAGATCTACCTCAAGGACGACGCCGCCAAGGCCGCGTTCATCGCGGAGCACCCGAACCACAAGAGCGAGTTCCAACGGCTCAAGGGTCTGGGCGAGATGGACGCCGAGGAGCTGTGGGCCACCACCATGGACCCGGCCCAGCGGACCCTCCTGCAGGTCTCGGTCGAGCAGGCCGTCATCGCGGACGAGGTGTTCTCGATCCTGATGGGCGACGACGTGGAGAGCCGCAAGCACTTCATCCAGACCAACGCGTCCGACGTCCGCTTCCTCGACATCTGACGCATCACCCCGGCGACCGGCCGACGGACCACGGCCCGGGCCGCACGACAGCACCTGAACCGACAAGGGACACATGAGCGACGACACTCCGCAGGATCCGCCCGACCCGGGCGCAGGAGAGGACGAGGCGACCCCGGGCGAGGGGTCCGCGACGGCGACCACGTTCGGCACCATCGAGCCGATCGAGATCCAGCAGGAGATGGAGCAGTCCTTCCTGGACTACGCCATGTCGGTCATCGTGTCGCGCGCCCTGCCCGATGCGCGCGACGGACTCAAGCCGGTCCACCGTCGGATCCTCTGGGCCATGCACGAGGGCGGCCTCCGACCCGACCGCAACCACCGCAAGTGCGCCACCGTCGTCGGCGACGTGCTCGGCAAGTACCACCCGCACGGCGACCAGTCGGTGTACGACGCCCTGGTCCGCATGGGCCAGGACTTCTCCCTGCGCCACCCGCTGATCGATCCGCACGGCAACTTCGGGTCCCCGTCGCCCTACGACCAGCCGGCCGCCTACCGCTACACCGAGTGCCGTCTCACGGCGCTCGCCATGCACATGCTCGCCGACATCGACGAGAACACCGTCGACTTCGTCAGCAACTTCGACGGCTCCACCGAGGAGCCGACGGTCCTGCCGAGCCGCTTCCCCAACCTGCTGGTCAACGGCAGCCAGGGCATCGCCGTCGGCATGGCGACCAACATCCCGCCGCACAACCTCGGCGAGGTGATCGACGCCACGCTGCACCTGCTCGAGAACCCCGACGCGACCCCCGACGACCTGATGGAGTTCGTCAAGGGCCCCGACTTCCCGACCGGCGCGCAGATCATGGGTCGTGCCGGGATCGTGTCGGCCATCCGGACCGGTCGCGGCTCGATCAAGATGCGGGCCAAGGCCGAGATCGAGGAGGGCCCGAAGGGCGACCGGATCGTCGTGACCGAGATCCCGTACCAGACCTCCGTCGAGGTGATCGAGGAGAAGATCGCCGAGCTGGCCAACGCCCGGGTGATCGAGGGCGTCCGGGAGATCCGCAACGAGAGGTCGCGGGGTCAGACGCGTCTGGTGATCGAGCTCAAGCGCGACACCCCGGCCAACGTGCTGCTCAACAACCTCTACAAGCACACGCCGCTGCAGACGAGCTTCGCCACCAACTTCGTCGCCCTGGTCGACGGCGTCCCGCGGACGTTGAACCTGCGGGAGGCGCTGGTCCACTACATCGACCACCAGGTCGACGTCATCACGCGGCGGACGCAGTTCCGGCTGGACAAGGCCAACCGGCGGGCCCACATCGTCGAGGGCTTCCTGAAGGCCCTGGACCTGATCGACGAGATCATCGCCGCCATCCGCGCGTCGGCCGACCGCTCCGCGGCCATCCTCACCCTGCAGGGCGAGGGGTTCGAGTTCTCCGAGATCCAGGCCACGGAGATCGTCGACATGCGGCTGTCCACGTTGACCCGGCTCGGTCGGGAGCGGCTCGAGGAGGAGATGGCCCAGCTGCGGGAGACCATCGCGTTCCTCGAGTCGGTGCTCGCGGACGACGCCGTGCTGCGCAACGTGATCCGTGAGGAGATGACCGAGATCCGCGACGAGTTCGCGACGCCGCGACGCACGACGCTCGAGCACGACGACGGCGATCTGGAGATCGAGGACCTCATCGACGACGAAGAGGTCGTCGTGGTCATGACGGCCCGGGGCTACATCAAGACCGTCTCGGCCGACACGTTCCGGACCCAGGCCCGGGGCGGCCGGGGAGTCGCCGGCGCCAAGCTCAAGGACGAGGACTACATCACGGACCTCATCCACACGTCCGCGCACGCGTTCCTGCTGTTCTTCTCGAACCTCGGCAAGGTGTACCGGCTCAAGGCGCACCGGATCCCCATGCGGGACCGCACCGCCCAGGGCCTGGCGATCGTCAACCTCCTGCGGCTGCAGCCGGGGGAGAGGATCCAGACGATCATCGACACCCGGGACTACGAGTCGCACCGCTACCTCTTCTTCGTGACCGCCAACGGCGTGGTCAAGAAGACGCTCTTCAACGCCTACGACAGCTCCCGCCAGGACGGCCTGATCGCCATCAACCTGCGGGAGGGCGACGAGCTGGTCCGCGTGCTGGCCACCTCCGACGACGACGAGATCCTGATCGTGTCCGAGGCAGGTCAGGGCATCCGCTTCTCGGAGAACGACGTCCGCCCGATGGGCCGCACGGCGAGCGGCGTGCGCGGCATGAAGCTGCGCACGGGCGACCGGGTGGTCGGAGCCGGCCCGATCACCGACGACGTCAAGCTGCTCACGATCACCGACGCCGGCTACGGCAAGCGGACCGAGGTGGACCAGTTCAACCTCCAGGGGCGCGGCGGCCAGGGCGTGCGCTCCCACAAGCTGCACGCGGACCGGGGTCGTGTGATCACCGGGATCCTCGTGGCCGACGACGACCAGATCTTCCTCATCAACGACTCGGGCGTGGTCATCCGGACCGCGGTCGACACGATCTCGGTGCAGGGCCGCGACGCGACGGGGGTCCGGGTGATGAACCTGGACGACGACACCCGCGTGGCGGCGGTGGCCCGGGTGCTCGGCGGGGAGGACGACGATGAGGCGACCGACGAGGACGCGCCGGGCACGGGCTCGGCCGGAGCGACCGACCCGGACTGAGCGGGGCTCCGCGTCGCTCGTCCTGCTGGCCGGGCTCGCCGTGGCCGTCGTGCTGGCGACCGGAGTCGCCAGGGTGGGCGACGCCGCGGCCCGCCGGGCTCGCGCGGACGCCACGGCGGACGTGGTGGCCCTCGCCGCGGTCACCGGTGGCGACGATGCGGCCGCCGCGATCGCGGCGGCCAACGGGGCCGAGGTCCGACGTCTGCGCCGGCTGGGCGACACCGTGGTCGTCGACGTCACCGCCTCGGGGGCGACGTCCGTGGCCGCCGCCCGACCTGCCGGGTGACCGGCGGGTGAACGACGTCTCCACGCGGGGCTCACCGATCCGTGCGGGACGTCGGGATAGGGTGGCGCACGTGAGCAGCACCCGTCCGGCCGACACCGGGCAGAACCCGGCTGTGCCCGGACCGACGGGCGACGCCGATCCCGCCCCGCGCGGCGGTCGCCGCCGCCGACCGGTCGCCGCCGGGACGCCGGGCGACTCTCCATCCACCACGTCACGACCTCCGACGTCACAGCCGACGGCCGCGACGTCGGAGCCGGCGACGGCACGGGAGCCGGCCGCCGCGCCGGCCAGCGGGCCACCGGCGCGTCGCCGTGCGGTCGAGGTGGCCTCCGAGCCCACGCCGAACCGCGTGCTGGGCTATCGCCGACAGCGCTTCGAGGCCCGCAAGGTCCGTCGTCTGGTCCGCCACGTCGACCCGTGGTCCATGTTGAAGCTCGCCGTCCTGGTCGCGCTCTGCATGTGGTTGATCTCGATGATCGCCGCCGTGATCCTGTGGACGGTGGCGAGCAGCTCCGGCACGGTGTCGAGCCTCGAGAGCTTCGTGAACTCCTCGCTGCAGCTGCAGGACTGGAAGCTCGACGGCGAGTTCCTGTTCCGCCAGTTCGGACTGATCTCCCTGCTGATCCACCTCGGACTGGCGGCATCGATCGTGGTGGCCACGCTGGTGTTCAACCTGATCAGCGACATCATCGGCGGCGTGTGGATCTCGGTCATCGAGGAGGAGTCCGCTCGGCCCGTCAAGGAGACGCCGTCGTCCTGAGGTGTACCCGGCCGGTGTGCTCGGGTACTGTGTCCGGCCGGTCCGGGCTCGCCTCGGACCTCGTCATGCCGGGGCTATAGCTCAGTCGGTTAGAGCGCACCCCTGATAAGGGTGAGGTCGCTGGTTCGATTCCAGCTAGCCCCACCATCCCGGCGACGTCGTCGGGCTCGGAGGACCGTGTCCGTCGTCGTGCGGCGCCGGTCCGACGAACCCCGTCGGTCCCCAGAACGGCCCGTGAGGAGGCCTCGTGCGCGGTCTGCGACGAGCGGTGGCGGCAGTGGTGCTCGGCGGCCTGCTCGGTCTGCTCCTGCGCTTCCGCGGCTCGACCGAGGTGCCACCCCAGGGCGGCGGATGGCGGGAGCTGGCCGGGGACGACCTCCGTTGACCGAGCGCAGCGGACTGCCTCGCATCGCCGTGGTGGGCGCCGGCATCGTCGGAGCCAGGGCGACGCGCGAGCTCCTGTCGCCGGGGGCCGACGGACTTCCCACGACCTCGCACGTGGCGCTGAGCACCCGGCGCGAGGACCGGCGCGACCAGCTCCGCTCCACGTTCGGCGCCTCGGCGTCGGTGCGGCTGCAGGACGGCGGCGTGGACGGGAGCGACAACCGCGGGCCGGCCGACGTCGTCATCGTGGCCCGTGAGCCCCGCCAGCAGCTCGACGTGGCCCGGGCCGCCCTGGCCGCCGGCAGCCACGTGGTGGCGACGACCGACGACCCCGACGAGGTGGAGTCGCTCCTGCGACTCCATCCCGAGGCCGTCGCGGCGGGCCGCAGCATCGTCGTCGGCGCCGCGCTGTCGCCGGGGCTCACGTGCCTCCTGGCCCGCCACGCCGCCGGCCTCCTCGACACGGTCGACGAGATCCACGTCGCCCGCGACGGTGCCGGCGGTCCGGCGTGCGCACGCCAGCGGCTCCGGGCCCTGCGCGGGGCCGCTCAGGAGTGGCGCGACGGGACCTGGGTCCGGCGCGCCGGCTTCTCCGGGCGGGAGCTGTGCTGGTTCCCCGATCCGATCGGCGCCCGGGACTGCTACCGGGCGGACCTGGCCGAACCGCTCGTCCTGGTCGACGCCTTCCCCGAGGTCACCCGCGTGTCGGCGCGTCTGGCGGCGTCGCCACGCGACCGCGTCCTCGCCCCGCTGCCGGTGCTGGTCGGACCGCCCGTGGAGGGTGGACCAGGAGCCGCCAGGGTGGAGCTCCGCGGAACCCGCGACGGGCGACGCGAGATCGTCCTGTACGGGGTGTTCGACCGGCCGGCGGTCGCCGCCGCCGCGACCGCCGCCGTCCTCGCCCTCACCCTCGCCGCCGGCGGAGCCGCGCCCGGCAGCCACGGGGCGGCGGGGTCGGTCGACCCGGTCCCCGTGCTGCGGGAGCTGACACGTCGCGGCGTGCGCAGCGCGGCGTTCGTCGGCGTCTGACCCGCGCCGTCCGGGCCGTCCGGGCCGTCCGGCCGTCCCCCACGATCCCGGCGCGAGCCAGAAATCCGCGCGCTGGGTGTTCAGTTCTGCGTCTCAGGTGTCGATACGACCACGGAAAGTGACAATCGAGTCGACGTCGGACTGGGGCGAAGATTTCTTCGGATTTCTGCTCAAGTCCGGCGCGTCCGCGCGCCGATACCCCTCTGGCAATCCTCGGGAACGGCTGTCCCCGAGGTGGAACACCCCCGGCGATGGCAAGAGGAGCGAGACGGACATGGGCGCAGCAGCGACACAGGACCGAGCGGCACGACAGGAACCGGCACGGCGGACCGAGGACGCGCTCCTCCCCGCAGCGCCGTCGAAGGTCAGCCAGGAGGCCTCGAAGCTGATCGAGGAGCACCTCGAGCTCGTCAACCACGTGGTCTTCCAGGTGGCGGTCCACTTCCCCCGCCACGTCGACCGCGACGAGCTGGCACGGGCCGGCGCTCTCGGCCTGGTGGAGGCCGCCCGTCGCTACGACGAGGCCCGCGGCGTGCCGTTCAACCGCTTCGCGGCGCAGCGGATCCGCGGCGCCATCATCGACGCCGTCCGCTCCGCCGACTGGGCGCCGAGGTCGGTGCGGACCCTCGCCCGCCGCCTGGACCAGGCCGAGCAGCGGCTCGCCGGTCAGCTCGGTCGGGTCCCGTCGATCGGCGAGACGGCGGACGCGCTCGGCATGTCCCGCGACGAGCTCGACCGCCTCCGTGACCGCATCTTCCGGTCCGTCGTCCTGGCCTTCGAGCACCTGGTCGGCGACACCGACGACGAGGAGCTCACGCTGGTCGACGTCCTGGCCGACCCCGACGACCGTGAGCCCGCCGAGGAGATGGAGCACCGCGAGCTCCACGCCTACCTCCGTGACGCCATCGCGCTGCTGCCCGAGCGGCACCGCGTGATCGTGCTCGGCTACTTCATCGAGGAGCGCACGTCCGAGGAGCTGGCCCGCTACCTCGGCGTGACCGAGTCCCGCGTGTCGCAGATGCGCACCGAGGCGCTCGGCATGCTGAAGATGGGCATCGAGGCGCAGTACGTCCCGGTCGAGGAGCGCGAGGTCCCCGACGGTCTCGTGGCCCGCCGCCGGGCCCGCTACGTCGACGCGATCGGGGCGGCCTCTGCGCCCACCGAGCGCATCTCCGAGCGCGACCGCCCCGAGTCCGACGGCGCCTTCGTGAGCCTCGTCCAGTCCCTGGTCACAGCCGCAGGCTGAACCAGGGAGTCGCAGGCTGAACCACGGAGCCGCAGGCTGGAGCGGGGAGCTTCAGGCTGGAGCTCACGGCGTCAGGGCCGTCACCAGGCGGTCGTGGAAGGCGCCGTTGGAGGCGATCGCCGACCACCGGTACTCCGGGTGGTCGATGTTCTCGACCGCCGGATCGCCGCCCTCCCAGGACGTCAGGGTCCCTCCGGCCTCGGGGATGATCACGAGCATCGCGGCGAGGTCCCACCACGCCAGCGCGGGGTCGAACATGGCCTCGACGCGTCCGGATGCCACGAGCGCGTACCCGTAGGCGTCGCCCCAGGTGCGCAGCTGGAGGCCGGAGTCGTTGACGCGTCCGAACATCTCGGGGGTCCAGCCGTGGAAGCCGGTGGTGCTCAGGTAGGAGCCCTCGGTGTCGGTGCGGTCCGAGACCCGGCACGGAGACCCGTCGTGGAAGCAGCCGCGTCCGCGGCCGGCCCAGACGGTCTCGTCGAGCGCCGGGAGGTTGATCACGCCGATCGCCGGACCGTGCTCGTCCTCCATGTACAGGAGGTTCGAGAAGGTGCCGACCCCACGGCTGAACGCCTTGGTGCCGTCGATCGGGTCGATGACCCAGGTGCGCCCCGAGGTTCCGGGCCGATCGTCCTCCTCCTCGCCGCGGATGGCGTCGTCGGGCAGCTCGGCGGCGATCTCCTCCCGCAGCATCCGCTCCGCCGCCCTGTCCGCCGCCGTGACCGGGGATCCGTCGTGCTTGTGCTCCAGGCCCATCTCGGGGTGGTTGAACCATCCGAGCGTGAGCTCGCCCGCCGCACGGGTCCACGAGACCGCACGGTTCAGCAGGTGCTCGTCGACGGGTGGGACCGAGCTCGCCGGCATGTCGGGGGCGGTCGTGTCGGGGTCGGTCACGTGGGGTCTCCGGGCTGGTCGGGTCTGGGCTGGTGGGGTGTGGGGCTGGTGGGGTGTGCGGCGGGTGTGGTGTGCGACAGGTGGTGCCGGATCGCGGGGCGCAACGGGGACTGGTCCCCATTTCGCCGCAGCACCGTCGTGGGCGATGATGCCACCGGGAAGGGAACTACGCGGACTCGTCCGCGGGTGATCGACCCCCCGGATCCGGGCCGGACGGACGACGCCCCTCGTCCGTCCGGTCCCGGGCGGGCGGCTACCGTCGCCGTGTGGACCTGCAGACCATCCTCGACCTCGCCGACCACGGCCGCGACGTGTACGTCGGGATCGGACCCCGCTACCCCTGGGGTGGCCTGTACGGCGGGCAGATCGTGGCCCAGGCGCTCATGGCCGCGGCCCACACGGTGCCCGACGAGATGCCGGTGCACTCCCTCCGGGCCTACTTCATCCGACGCGGCGACCACGACGAACCCGTCCGGTACGAGGTCGATCGCATCCGCGACGGGCGCTCCTTCGCCACGCGGCGGGTCGTCGCCCGCCAGGCCGTGGGGGCGATCCTGAACCTCGAGGCCAGCTTCCAGCGCGACGAGCAGTCCGCGAACGTGGAGACGCTGGCGCCGCCGCCCGACCTGCCGCTGCCGGAGCAGCTCGAGCAGAGCTCGTGGAGCGCGGCGTTCGAGCGGGCCTTCGTGCCGAGCGAGCGGGTGAGCTCGTCGGTCGAGCGCGACGGGCGGGGACGCGCCACCGCGTGGCTGCGCACCACGGAGCCGATCGGCGACGACCGCGTGCAGCAGGCCGCGGCCCTGGCGTACATGAGCGACGACCTGCCGACCGACGCCGTCGTCCAGGCCCACCCGGTCCGCGAGGAGCCCGACGAGATCCTCTACAAGGCGCTGTTCACCGCCAGCCTCGACCACACGATCTGGTTCCACCGCCCGCTCAAGGCCGACGAGTGGCACGTGCACGACTTCACCTGCCACACCTTCGTCGGCGGTCGCGGCCTGTCGCTCGGCCACGTGTTCGCCCTCGACGGCACCCACGTCGCCACGGTGGCCCAGGAGGTCCTCCTGCGCGACACCCGGGAGCGCAACGGCTGAGCTGCCCCACCCCGTGTGACATCGGATGAACCCGGCGGGTTCGCTTCACTGCCGGACGGCCGTGCCGATGGTTGCACTGAAGGAGGTGGGTCCGTGCGTCTGGTGGACCTGCAGGTCGGTGCCGAGCGCGGCGCCCGTCTGGAACTGCATCCGAGGTTGAACGTGGTGGTCGCGCCGACGGCCGTCCAGGAGCGGCTGGCGTCCCTGTTGGGGCGCGCCTACGTGCTCGCGGGCACCGAGGTCACCGGGACCGTGGACGGGGGCGGCTACCTGACCCCCTTCGACCCCACGGCCGTCGTCGCCCTGGACCTGCAGGGCCATGGACTGCCGCTCGTCGGACCGGGCGTCCTCCCCGCACCCGACCCGCGACCGCGGGAGCGGGCGTCGGCGGAGCTCGGCGAGGAGGTGGAGCGACGCCGGGCGGACCTGCGGCGTCTGGCCGACGCACGGGACCACGTCGCCCGGCTCCGGGCCGCGACCGAGGCCGCGGTGTCCGCCGGGACCGAGGAGCGCGACGGCTGCAGGGCGCGGCTCGACGACCTGGCGGCGTCCCAGGAGGCACTCCTGGCGCGGCCCCACGCACTGGCCGCCGAGAGGACCGGCGCGACCGAGGCCGCGGAGGTGGCCGACGTCCGGCTGCAGGAGCTCCGCGCCGTCCGCGAGGAGCTCGGCCGGGCGCTCGGACCGTCGGAGGACGGCGCCACCCTGCGGATCGGTGACGACACTTCAGCGCTCAGGGCGCTCGTGGAGCGGGCCGGCGGACTCGGCGGCGTCCGCAGCGAGGAGCTGGGCGAGGCCCTCGCCTGGCTGGAGCGTCTCTCGGCGTCCACGGTCGACGTGCGACCCGATGCGCTCGGGCTGATCGCGGAGATCGAGAACCTGGAGCTCGCCTGGCAGCAGGCGGCGCAGCTCGGGATCGAAGGCGATCCCGAGGTCCGGCCCCTGGCCGCCGAGCGGGCCGAGCTCGACGGCAACCACCGGCTCCTGGTCGGGCTGGCGTCGTCGGGGCTCCTCGGCGACACGGCCAAGGCCGAGATCGACGCCGCGCACGTCGAGGTCCTCCAGGCGGGCAGGTCGCAGGCGTCGGCCGCAGCGGCCAAGGAGCTGGAGGTGCTGGCCCGGTACGGGTTCGACTCGTACCTCGAGTACACGATCGCCACCTCGACCCGGAGCGTCGGGCAGGCCGTCCAGTCGAAGCTGGACGACCTCACGCACCGGATCGAGCAGCTCGACGCAGCTCTCGCGACGGCCCGCAGCCACGCGGCCGGGCGCATCGAGGACCTGGCCGCCCGCCGAGAGCCCGCCCAGGAGCGGGTCACCGCGTTCCTGGGCCACCGTCCGTCGGGCTCCGCGATCGACGCCTTGGCCCGGGTGCCCGACGTCCCGCACTCGATCACCCGCCTGACCCTGACCATGGACGAGGCCATCGAGGCGGCCCGGGACGAGCTCGGGCGGTACCGGGACACCCTCGTCGACCTGGACGACGAGGAGCGCACGCTCGAGGTCCACGCAGCGGAGCTCGACGACCAGCGGGCCCAGCTCGAGTCCCGGGTCGCGGACCTCGACGAGGTGCTGGGCCGGGCCGCCGCGGAGGTCGGGGCACTCACCGATCGCCTCGGGTCCTCGGAGGCGGAGCTCGCCCGGGTGACGACCGAGGTCGCCGCGCTGAGCTCCGAGCTGGATCGCCTGTCGGCCGGGCCGACCGACGCCTACGGGCGTGACGACGTCGGCCCCGTCGTCGACGCGGTGCTGGACCACCTCGACCCGTGGTCGCCGACGCCCGCACCTGCGGTGCTGTGCGACACGTTCTCCCCGATGCCCGACGACGTCGCGATCGCCGCCCTGGAGGCCGTGGTAGCGCGAGCCGAGCACAACCAGCTGCTGTACCTCACCGCGGATCCCGGGATCCGCTCCTGGGCGGACCGGCTCGACCCGGCGATCGGTCGTCTGATCGAACTGGACCGGGGTCGGTGGTCCCCCCGTCGTCTCGGTCGGAAGGTCCTGGGGCGACGCGCTTCGGAGTGACCCGTCAGTCGGCGGCTCAGTCGGTGAGTCGGCCGCCGCGGGTCATCGCGAGGACGTCGAGGGCGCGGTCCAGCTCCTCGGTGTCGTCGACCAGGCCCCGCGCCATCACCTCCTCGCGGATCGTGCGCCCCGACGCCACGGCCGCCTTGGCGACCGACGCCGCCTCCTCGTAGCCGATCAGGGGGACGAGCGAGGTGACGATGGCCGAGGACGACTCGGCGTAGCGGCGAGAGCGATCGGCGTCCGCGGTGATGCCGTCGATGCAGCGGTCGGCCAGCAGGACCGAGACGTTGGCCAGCAGCTCGACCGACTCGAGCAGGTTCCGGCCCATGACCGGCAGCATCACGTTGAGCTCGAAGTTCCCCGACGCGCCGGCGAACGCGACGGCGGCGTCGTTGCCGATCACCTGGGCCACGACCTGCTGCGTGGCCTCGGGGAGGACGGGGTTGACCTTGCCCGGCATGATCGAGCTGCCGGGCTGGAGGTCCGGCAGGTGGATCTCGGCCAGACCCGCCGCCGGACCCGACGACATCCACCTCAGGTCCGATGCCAGCTTGTTGAGGCTGACCGCCACGACCCGGCAGGCTCCGCTGGCCTCCACCAGGACGTCCTGCGCGCCCTGGGCCTCGAAGTGGTCGGTCGCCTCCACCAACGGGAGGTCGAGCCGCTGCGCGACGACGGCGATCACGTCCGCGGCGAACCCGGGCGGAGCGTTCAGGCCGGTCCCGACCGCCGTGCCGCCGAGAGGGAGCTGGCCGAGCCGCGGCAGCACGTCGCGCAGTCGGGCGACGCCCAGCTCGATCGCGGTCGCGTACCCGCCGAACTCCTGGCCGAGGGTCACCGGGACGGCGTCCATCAGGTGCGTCCGGCCGGCCTTCACCACGTCGGAGAAGCGGGCCTCCGCGGAGCGCAGGGAGCCCGCGAGGTGCTCGAGCGAGGGGATCAGGTGACCCACGATCCGGTGAGCGGCGGCGATCCGGATGGCGGAGGGGAACGTGTCGTTGGACGACTGACCGGCGTTGACGTGGTCGTTGGGGTGGACCGGCGGCCCCGCGGCGGAGGCCACCGTGGCCAGCACCTCGTTGACGTTCATGTTCGTCGAGGTCCCGGAACCGGTCTGGAACACGTCCACGGGGAACTGGTCGTCGTGGGCGCCGGCGAGCACCTCGTCGGCCGCGGCGACGATGGCGGCGGCGGCATCGGAGTCCACGTGGCCCCGCGACGCGTTGACCTGGGCGGCGGCCCGCTTGATCTCCACCAGCGCCCTGACCAGCTCGGGATGGACCCGGACGCCGGACACGGGGAAGTTCTCGACCGCCCGCTGCGTCTGGGCCTGCCACCGGGCCTCGACCGGGACGCGCACCTCGCCCAGCGAGTCGTGGGCGATGCGGAAGCCTCCGTCGCTCCGCTCGGACGGGCCGGGATCGTTCATGCGCTCCGGTCTACCCCGGCGCGGGCGGTGCCAGGCCCGCGGGTCGTCGTGCCGGCCCTGTCGCGCGCCGCGGCGATGTTGGCCGCGGTGTTGACGAGACCCACGTGGGAGAAGGCCTGCGGGAAGTTGCCGAGCATGCGGTCGCCCTCGGGGTCGTACTCCTCGGAGAGGAGTCCGACGTCGTTGCACAGGGACCGGAGGCGCTCGAACACCTCGGTGGCCTCGTCGATCCGACCGAGCATCGCCAGGTTGTCCGCCAGCCAGAACGTGGTGAGCAGGAAGGCCCCCTCGCCGGGCGGGAGCCCGTCCACGGTCTCGCCGGCGGGTCCGGGCGCCTCGGTCTCGTACCGACGCACGAAGCCGTCCACGGTGAGACGCTGGCGGATGGCCTCGACCGTGGACCGGATCCTGGGGTCCTCGGGAGGGAGGAAGCCGACCGGCAGCATCATGAGCAGGCTCGCGTCCAGGCGGTCCGAGCCGTAGTACTGGGTGAAGGCCCCGACCTCGTCGTTCCAGCCCTTCTCGCAGATCTCGGCGTGGATCCGGTCCCGCAGCGTCGTCCACCTCTCGACGTTGCCGGTCCCCAGACCGCCGTGGCGGTCCGCAGCGGTCATCTCCGACGCCATGTGCACGGCACGGTCGAACGCGACCCAGGCCATCACCTTGGAGTGCGTGAAGTGGCGGCGCGGACCCCGCACCTCCCAGATGCCCTCGTCGGGCTCCTCCCACACCTCCTCGAGGTGCGCCATCAGCGCCCTCGCCACGTCGATCCCGTCGGTGCCCCGGGGGAGCATGCCGGCCCGGCGGGCCGTCGCGGCGGCGTCCATCACCTCGCCGAACACGTCGAGCTGGAACTGACCGGATGCTGCGTTGCCGATGCGGACCGGCGCGGAGCCCTCGTAGCCCGGCAGCCAGTCGAGGACCATCTCGGGGAGTCGGCGCTCTCCGCCGACGCCGTAGAGGATCTGGAAGTCGCCGGGGCTGCCGGCCACCGCTCGCCGGAGCCACTGCGACCAGGCCCGGGCCTCGTTCGTGTAGCCGGCCACCAGGAAGGCCTGCAGCGTGAAGGTGGCGTCGCGCAGCCACGAGTAGCGGTAGTCCCAGTTGCGCACGCTGCCGATCCACTCGGGGAGCGACGTGGTGGCGGCGGCGGCCACCGCGCCGGTGCGGATGTTGGTGAGCGTCTTGAGCGTGATCAGGGAGCGCACGACGTCGTCGCGCCACGGACCGTCGTAGGTGCAGTGCGACACCCACGCCCGCCACCAGCTGCGGGTGCGGTGCAGCGCGGCGGACGCCGACAGGGGGAGGGGCGCGGTCTCGGTCGACGGGTGCCAGGCGAGCGAGAAGGCCAGTCGGTCGCCGTCGTGGACCTCGAACGCTGCGTGCGTGCGCAGGTCCTGGCCTCTGAGGCGGACCGGGCTGTGGAACCGGAGCGCCTCGGCGCCGCCGACCATCTCCAGCCCGTCACCCGTGGCGCGGACCCAGGGCACGACGGACCCGTAGTCGAAGCGGACCACCAGCTCCATGGCCATGGTCACGGTCCCGGACCGACCCTCCACCATCCGGTGGATGGTGGGGTGGTCCTGCTCCGGAACCATGAAGTCGACGATCGCCACCGAGCCGGTGGCCGTCGTCATCACGGTCTCGAGGACCAGCGTGTCGGGTTCGTAGCGACGCTCGACCTTCAACACGGGGTCCGCCGGCGCCAGTCGCCAGTGACCGTTCCCGGAGGTGCCGACCAGCTTGGCGAAGCAGGCGGGGGAGTCGATCCGAGACGGGCACCACCAGTCGATCGAGCCGCTGCGGTCGACGAGCGCCACGCCCAGGCCGTCGCCGATGAGGGCGTGGTCGTCGATGAGCGGGTGGTCGTGGCGGGGCGGTGGGTCGTGGCTGGGAGCTCCTGCGGGGCGGGGGTCCGCCGGCGTTCCGTCCATGGACGGAACGCTACGGCGCACGACCGCCGTTGCGGCGCAGGCCGCGACGGTCCGGGAGCTCAGCCGACGAGCGAGAAGAGGAACACCTGCGTCGCGTAGGCGACGGGTCGAGGGTCGTCCATGTCGGGCCCGTAGTCCCACAGCGTCATCTCGGCCGAGGCGTAGCCGCCACCGGCGTGTCGCGCCGTGTTGTGCGCGAGCACCCACGGGGAGCGGCAGTCGTCGAGCACGTGGACGGTGAGGTCCACGCTCGGGGCGAACCACGGGGGCTGCCCCGGTCCGAGCTTCTGGCCGACCGCTCCGGGCATCGAGTCCGCGAGGATCGGGAAGCAGAACGGATCCAGCGTCCCGTCCTCCCTCGTCGGCGGATCGTCGAAGCGGTGCCAGACGGCGCGCTCGGCGCGGTCGGGCACGTAGTCGGTCCACGGTGCGTCGCCGAGCGCCTGTCGCCCCTCGACCCGTCGCATCCAGAACGGCATCGGCTCGAAGGCGGCCTCCCAGTCCTCCGGTGGGGGCTCCCGGAAGCTGCGGCAGTCGTCGGGCGGCGGCACGTCGGGCGGCGGGGTGATGTCGGTGAAGTCGAAGCCGGGCCGCTCGGCGCCGAAGGCGGCGGTGACCAGATGTCCACGGGAGCTGTCGGGGGAGCGGACCTCGGCCCGCAGCTGCGACATCGTCCGGCCCCGGCGCAGCACCTCGACGTCGACCACCACGTCGCCGTGGGGGACCTGCGCGGCGAACACGGTGTGCATGCTGCGGAGGTGCTGCTCGGGGCGGTCGAGCTCCGCGGCCATCGCGGCGAGGGCGACGGCCGTGGTCACGCCGCCCTGGGGCATCGGGCGCAGGACCCAGTCGCCGTCGATCGTCGAGCGGTACTCGGCGATCCTCTCCTGATCGGTCCTGCCCTGCTCGGAGCCGGCGGGTTCGGGATGCTCGACGCGGGTGACGTCGGTCAGACGTCCGAAGGGGGTGACCACCGGGTCACTCTGGCACCGGCCGTGGTGGCTGCGGCAACCCGATTCGGCCGTCGTAGGTTGGCCGGGTGAGTCGACGAGTCCCCCTGTCCGTGCTGGAGCTGGCGGTCGTGACCGAGGACGGGACCTCGGCCGACGCCCTGATCGGAGCGACCGAGGTGGCCCAGGCGGCCGACCGGCTCGGCTACGAGCGGTTCTGGGTCGCGGAGCACCACAACATGCCGTCGGTGGCCAGCACCAACCCGCCGGTCCTGATGGCGCACCTGGCGGCCCGCACCGAGCGCATCCGGGTCGGCTCAGGCGGCGTCATGCTGCCCAACCACGCCCCGCTGGTGGTGGCCGAGCAGGTCGCGGCCATCGAGGCGCTGCACCCCGGTCGCGTGGACCTGGGCATCGGGCGCGCCCCCGGCACCGACCCCTACACGGCCATGGCGCTCCGGCGGACCGAGGATCTCTCGGCCGAGGACTTCCCCCGCGACCTGCTGGACCTCATGGGCCTGCTCGGCGACCCCCGGCCCGACTCGTGGAGCCAGCTCGTCCGCTCCGGGAGCCCTCTGTGGGAGCGCTTCGCCGCCACGCCCGATGCAGCCACGCACCCCCAGGTCCTGCTGCTCGGCTCCAGCGGGTACAGCGCACAGCTGGCGGGCCTGCTCGGTCTGAGGTTCGTGTTCGCGCACCACTTCGACATGGGCGGCACCGACGAGGCCGCGGCGCTGTACCGGCAGTCGTTCCGGCCGTCCGCGGAGCTGGCCGAGCCGCACCTGATCGTGTCGGCCAACGTCGTCGTCGCCCCGACCGAGGCCGAGGCGGAGCGGGAGGCCCTTCCGGGCCAGCTCCTGGTCCACGGCATCCGGACGGGCCAGCGCATCCGACTCGTCTCGCCCGAACGGGCCCGCGACCACGCATGGGCCGGCGTGGCCCGCGCCACGCGCTCCAACCGGATCGTCGGCACCCCCGAGCAGGCCGTGTCCCAGCTCGAGGACCTGGCGGAGCGGACCGGCGCGGACGAGCTCATGATCTCCACGGTGTGCCACGGGACCCGGGCCCGGATCACGAGCCTGGAGCTGCTGAGCCAGGCGTGGAGCGGGGCTCCGGCCCTCAGCAGCTGACCGAGGCGGTCGCGTCAGCCGGAGCGAGTCGCGTCAGCCGACCGAGGCCGCCGCGTCGGGCGACACGGCGCTGGTGCCGTCGGCCAGCACGGTGAGGATCTCGGCGCCGTCGTCGGTGACGACGATCGTGTGCTCGAACTGGGCGGTGGCCATGCCGTCGTCGAGGATCTCGGTCCAGCCGTCGTCGGCCTGGGTGAAGCGCGCACCGCCGGTGCGGAGCATGGGCTCGACGGTGAGGCACAGGCCGGGCACCGCCACCGAGTCGTCCCGCGAGCTGATCGTGTGGTGCACGTGGGGATCCGCGTGGAAGACCTCGCCGATGCCGTGGCCCCCGTACTCGGCGACCACGCCGTAGCCGCGCGACTCGGCGACCGCCGTGACGGCGCGGGCCACCCGCTGCATGGGCTCGCCGGGGCGGATCGCCGCGATCCCGGCCAGGGTCGCCTCCCGTGTGGTCTCGATCAGCGCGGTGAGCTCGGGAGCGATCGTCCCGACGCCGACCGTGGCCGAGGTGTCGCCGTGCATGCCGTCGACGAAGGCGGTGACGTCCACGTTGACGATGTCGCCGTCACGCAGGGGCCGGTCGTCGGGGATGCCGTGGCAGAGGACCTCGTTGACCGAGGTGCAGATCGACTTGGGGTAGCCGTGGTAGCCGAGCGTGGACGGGTACGCGCCTCGGGTCACGTAGGCCTCGTGGGCGATGGCGTCGAGGTCCTCGGTGGTGACGCCGGGAGCCACGGCGGCGACCGTCGTGGCGAGCACCTCGGCCGCCACGCGGGAGGCGTGGCGCATCCGCTCGAGGTCGGACCCGGAGAGGACCTGCGGCACCGGCGGCGGCCAGACGGTGCCGTCGAGCACGTAGTGCGGCCGCACGACGTCGGCGGGGACGTCGCGCCACGGCGAGACGCGTCCGATCTCGACCGGCGGCCGGGCCAGGACCCCGCGGTCCAGATGGCACCGCTTGAGCTTGGCGCCGCTGCCGCACCAGCACGGCGAGTTCCTGCTGAGAGCCTTGCTGTCGCCGCGCATGGGAGGAGGCTACCGAGGTCTCGCGGTACGACCAGGTCGCCGTGCCCTCAGCCGGCGTTCGACATGTGCCAGGCCAGCACCAGGCCGATGGCCCGGAAGTCGGTGTCGAGCCCGTCGCCCATCCGGTTCATGCCGTAGGCGAACGTCGTCCGGGTCTCCAGGTCGTTGATGACGACCGATCCGCCCCAACCGCCCCAGAAGCACGCGCGGGCGTTGGGGCTCACGGGGACCTCGGGGCCGTTGAGCCCGAAGCCGATCCCCAGCCGGGTGTCGATCTCCTGGACCAGGTCCGGTCCGACCCACTGCTCGCGGAAGATCTGCTCGACGGCGTCGGAGGAGAGGAACGAGCGACCGCCGACCGTCCCGCCGTTGCTCACCACGCTCTGCACCTGAGCCATCGATCGGGCGTTGCCGTGGCCGTTCGACGCGGGCAGCTCGATGCGGCGGTAGTCCTCGGTGTTGCCGACCTCGGCGGAGATGACCGGGTTGTTGAGGGCCCGCTCGCCGACGGACCCCGCGCTGCTGCGACCGCCCAGCACGTTCGCCGGCGGGTTGATGCGTGCGATGCGGTGGTCGTGCTCCGCCCCGATGCCGATGTGGAAGTCCGCGCCGAGGGGCTCGGCGAACGTGGTGCGGAAGAAGGTCCCGAGGGAGGTTCCGGTGACGCGCTGCACGATCTCGCCGAGCAGGTAGCCCTGCGTCACGGCGTGGTACCCGGCCGCGGTGCCCGGCTCCCACCACGGCGCCTCCTCCGCGAGGAGCGCCGCCCCGGCGCGCGTGTCGTACAGGTCGTCGAGCTCCATCGGCCGGGTCCACCCCGGCAGGCCCGCGGTGTGCGACATCACGTGGCGGACCAGGACGCCGTCCTTGCCGCACGCCGCGAACTCGGGCCAGTAGGTGGCGACCGGCGCGTCGAGGTCGATCAGCCCCCGGTCGGCCAGGGTCAACATGCACAGGGCCGCCATCGTCTTGGTCGACGACCACAGGCAGCAGATCGTGTCCTGCTCCCACTCGGCGCCCGTCGTCGGGTCGGCCAGACCGCCCCAGAGGTCCACCACCAGCTCGCCCTCGACGGCGATGGCCACGCTGGCGCCGTCCTCCAACCCGCTGTCGAGGTTGGCCTGGAAGGTGTCGCGCACGGCGGAGTACCGCTCGTCGCAGTGGCCGTGGACGGTCGTGCTCATCTGTTCCCCCGTTGCTGTTCTGTCGGTCGTTCGTGCTGTCGGAAGGTGCGGTGCGGTCAGGCGTGGCGGGCGACGACGGCGCGGACCCCGGCCACGAAGCGCTCCACGTCCTCGGCGGTGGTGGCGAAGCTCGTCATCCAGCGGACCAGGTCGACGGTCAGGTCCCACTCCCAGAAGAAGGACCACTCCTGCAGCGGGACGATGGCCGCGGCAGGGACGTGGGCGAACACCGAGTTCACGACCGGCTCCCCGGCCATGCGCACCCCCGGCACGTCGCGGACGGCCTCCGCGAGCAGGGTCGCCATGTCGTTGGCGTGCGCCGCGTTGCGCAGCCACAGGTCGCCCTCGAGGAGCGCGAGCACCTGGGCGGCCACGAAGCGGCTCTTCGAGACCAGCTGGCCGGCCTGCTTCCGCACGAACCGCGCCTCCTCGTCGAGGGGTCGGCCGTCGCGGGACGGGGTGACGAACACGACGGTCTCGCCGAACATCGCACCGTCCTTGGTGAGCCCGAGCGTCATCAGGTCGACGCCGGTGTCGCGGACCATCGTGGGCAGGTCCGCGCCCGTGGCGACCAGGGCGTTGGCGATGCGGGCCCCGTCGAGGTGCACCAGCATCCCTGCCGCGTGCGCGGCGTCGCAGAGGGTGCCGATCTCGTCGACGGAGTAGAGCGTGCCCATCTCCGTGGACTGGGTGATCGACACCACCGCCGGCTGGGGGTGGTGCTCGCTGCCCTGCCACTGGAGGTAGGGCTCCAGGTCGGCCGGTGTGAGCTTGCCGTCGTCGGTGGGGACGGGGGCGATGGTGGAGCCGGTGAACCGGGCGGGCGCCCCGCACTCGTCGACCACGATGTGCGCGGAGTCGGCGCAGACCACGGCCTGCCACGGACGGAGGACGGTCGCGAGACCGACGACGTTCGCCCCGGTCCCGCCCCAGCAGAAGTAGGAGCGGACCGGTGCGTCGAACGCGTCGGAGATGGCGCTCCGGGCCCGGCGGGTCCAGTCGTCCTCGCCGTAGGCCAGCGCCGCTCCGACGTTCGCCCGGGCGAGCGCCTCCATGACCTCGGGGGACACCCCGGCCGCGTTGTCGCTGACGAACGATCCGTCGGGCGGTGGCGGCAGCGCGTCGTCCGGTGCGTGGGGGTTGTCGGGCACGGGTGGCTCCTCAGATCTGGAAAAGGCCGCCGTCGGTCCAGGTGCGCTCCAACTCGAGGACGCGGCGACCCGCATCCTCGCGCCGGCGCTCCGCCAGCGCGTTCACGAGCAGGGTGCACAGGACGGTGAGGCCGACGAGCGAGTCGAACGGGCCGACCGAGTCGCGGGCGAAGCCGATCAGGTGGCCGCCCCCGGTGCGGAGGCTGACGGGGGTGGCCCCGGTCAGGACCACCGGGACGGCGCCGAGGTCCACGGCCTCGGCCTGGGCCCGTACGAGGGCGGCCTCGTGGCGGGGGATGTCCATCGTCAGGATCACGTCGCCGGGCCGCACGCCGCGGAGGGTGGACGCGACCCGGAACTCCGTGCCCTCGAGCAGGGTGGCCCGGCCCCGGATGATGTCGAGCTGGTCCACCAGTCGACGGGCCACGCCCTCGGTCTGGGTGGAGGGCAGCACCCACACCCGGCGGCTCCTGTCGACGAGCAGATCGACCACGGCGGCGACCGTCGCGGGGTCCGCTGCGCCGAGGGTGTCGGCGACGTTGGCCTGCTCCACCTCCAGTAGTCGACCGACGGGGTCGTCGGGGGTGGGCCGGGTGACGCGGCCCGCGTCGGTGTGGACCCGCTCGGCCAGCTCCGACCGGGCCGCGTCCCGCAGCTCCGCGAACCCGTCGAAGCCGAGGGCGTGGGCCAGCCGGACGACCGAGGGCGTGCTGGTGCCGGCGCGCTCCGCCACGCTCGCGACCGTGCCGAAGGCCATGGCCTGCGGGTCGGCCGCGAGCAGGTCGGCGACGCGACGCAGCGCGGGCGACAGCGTCGCGGTCGCCAGGCGGGACCCGAGGGACGGGGAGGGTGCGTGAGCGGTCGTCGGGGGAGTGATGTACTGGACGATACATCAGTCCTGTAACACCTGTTACATTCGCGCGCCGCAGCAGTCGACCGCCGTCGCAGCCCCCGTGGGAGCGGCGCAGGGGGTCGGCCCGACGAGCACGGAGATCCATGACCGACCACGCGTCCGCACCCATCACCACGATCGAGCTGCACGAGGCGCAGGTGCCCCTGTCGGGCATCGCCCGGGCCGCCATGGAGCAGAGCGAGACGGGGCTCGGCATGGCGATCGCGGCCGAGGACCCCTGGCTCGCAGCCGACTTCCTCTTCGTGCGACTGGTCGACGAGGACGGCGTGGAGGGCTGGGGCGAGTCCTACGTGTGGGTCCCGGAATCGGCGGTGTCCCAGAGCGGGATGGCCATGGTCATCCGGGAGCACATCGGTCGCTACGTGCTCGGCGCCCGACCCGCCGACGTGCAGGCGGTCAACGCCCGGATGGACCGCAACATCCCCCGCAACGAGATGGCCAAGGCCGTCCTGGACATGGCCATGTACGACCTGGCGGCGCGCCAGGTCGGTCGGCCGGTGCACGACCTCATCGGCGGCGCGGCGGTCGATCGCATCCCCCTCTGCGCGCTGGTCCCGCTCGGCGACCCCGACTTCGTCGCCGAGATCTGCGCCGGCTACGTGGGTGCCGGCTACCGGTCGCTGCGCCTCAAGCTCGGCAGCGGACCGCGGGCGGACCTCGCGGTGCTGCAGGCGGTCCGGGACCGGGTCGGGTGGGACGTCCGGATCCGCTGCGACTACAACCAGGCCTACGACGCCCCGACGGCCGTGCGATCGCTGCGCCTGCTGGAGCCGTTCGACCTGGACGCCGCGGAGCAACCGCTGCCGATCGGGGACATGACCGGCATGGCGTGGGTGCAGCAGCGGACGGCGATCCCGCTGTTCCTGCACGAGGGCTTCTTCCAGATGTCGGAGATGGTCACCCTGATCGACGCGGGCGGGATGGGTGTGCTCGGGATCAACACCGAGCGCCCCGGCGGCATCACGGGGGCGCTGAGGGCCATCGACTACGCCGCGGCCCGGGGGCTCGGCACGATCATCCACAACCAGCCGCTCGGGATCGGCACGGCGGCGCACGCCCACATCGCCGCGGCCCGCTGGGATCGGCTGGGGCACTCGCCCGAGCTGGCCGGCGACGTGATGTTCGAGGAGCACCTGGTCGATCGTCGCTACGCCGTCGAGGACGGGTCCATGGTGCTGCCCGGTGGCCCGGGGTGGGGCATCGAGATCGACCGGGACGCACTGGAGCGGCGCCTCGTCGCCGCCCCGACCGTCATGGAGCTGTGATGGCTGCCGGTGGGCACGGGCGACGGGGCCCCGGGCCCGCCACGCTGCTCCTCGGCGCGACGGTCCTCGCCCCGGAGCGCCGACCCGCCGGGACAGCCGTCGCCACCCACGGCGAGCGGATCGTCGCGGTCGGCACCGAGGACGACTGCCGGGCGGCCCTCCGGTCCGCAGGTCTCCACGAACCGAGAGTCCGGGACCTGACCGGTCGCGCGCTCGTGCCCGGCTTCGTCGACGCCCACCTGCACCCCATGATCATGTGCGTCTTCGAGCAGCAGCTGCTGCTCGACCGGGTCCCCTCCGTGGCGGCCGTCTGCGACCTGCTCGCGGACCGGGCCCGTGCGACGCCCGGCGACGAGGCGATCGTCGGGTTCCAGCTCGACGGAGAGCTGCTGGCGGAGAGACGCCTTCCGACCGCGGCGGAGCTCGACGCGGTCGTGGGCGACCGCGCCGCGGTCCTGGTGTGCCGCGACGGTCACCACGCGGTGGGGTCGTCCGCCGCGTTGCGCGCCGCCGGCCTGGACGTCCCCGGAGGCGTCCCCGCGGGCGGTCACGTGTCGCTCGGGGCCGACGGGCGCCCGACGGGCCTGGTGGGCGAGCGGGCGGTGGAGCCGCTCATGGGCCTGATGCCCGAGGTGACCCTCGAGGGCCTGGTCGACGGGATGGCGTCGTGGTCGTCACGCCTGCTGCGCCAGGGGGTCACCGCGATCTCGGCGATGTGCCAGACCACGGCCGAGGGACCGGCGGGACCGGCCGGGGAGCTTGAGGCGCTCGGCTGGGCCGCCCTGTCGGGGGATCTGCCGTTCGACGTGCAGACCATCCTCATCACGCCCGAGCCGTCGGAGGTGCTCGACGCACGCGACCCGGCGCTGCACTCGCCCGAGCGGGGCCGGCGACTGGACGCGGTGAAGCTGTTCCTGGACGGCACGCTCGGTGGCCGGTCCGCCTGCATGCACCACGGCTTCGACGACGACCCGCACGAGTGCGGGATGCGCACGACCGACGACGACGAGGCCTGGCGTCGCATGGAGGCGGCCCACCTGGCTGGTCTGCAGATCTGCATCCACGCGATCGGCGACGCGGCGAACCGGACCGCGGCGGAGCTGTACGACCGGCTCCTGAGCCGGCACCCCGGCCCGCACCGCCATCGCGTGGAGCACGCGTCCGTCCTCGACGGAGCGACGCTGGAGACCTACGCCCGGCTGGGCATCACGACGGTCGTCCAGCCGATCAACCTCCGTTCGGAGGCCCACTGGCTGGGCCGCCGGGTCGGTGGGGACCGACTGGCCCGCACGTACGCGCTGCGGACCATGGTGGACGCCGGCATCGCGGTCGCCGGATCGTCGGACGCGCCGATCGAGCGGACCGACGTGCTGGCCGCCATGGCCGCCGCGAGCGGGTCGGTCCCGGGCGGGGAGGTGCTGCCCGAGCAGCGTCTGACCCGCGCCGAGGCGCTGGCGGCCTTCACGGTCGGCGCGTCGTGGGCGCGGGGCACCGAGGACGTCCTCGGCGCGATCCGTCCGGGTCTGCGAGCCGACCTCGTGGTCCTCGACGCCGATCCGACCGACGAGCGGGTGGCGCTCGACGACATCGCCGTGCTGTCCACGACCGTGGCCGGCGTCGAACAGCATCCGGAGGCGGACGTCGCCCGGAACGAAGGGGAGCAATCGTGACCGAACCCATCCTCGACATCGCGCCGTACGTCCGTGAGCGAGCCGACTTCCTGGAGCAGGCCGGCGCGCTGGGCGCGGAGCTCGGCGCGCACGTGCACCCGCTGCGGGGACCCGACGGCGAGGAGCTGGCGGCCGACGTCGCCCGGTTCGGCACCCCCGTCGGACGTGCCGACCGGATCGTCCTGATGACCGCCGGCCTGCACGGGGTGGAGGGCCACGCCGGCCACGGGCTCCAGCACCAGCTGATGTCGTCGGGTCGGCTCGGGTCGCTGCCCGACGGCCTCGCCGTGGTGCTGGTGCACGGCGCCAACCCGTTCGGCTGGGCCTGGTCGCGGCGGGTCGACCACGAGAACGTGGACGTGAACCGCAACTTCGTCGACTACGGCGACCTGCCCGACAACCCGCTGTACGCCGAGGTGGATCCGCTCCTCAACCCGCGCGCTGAGGAGCTGGACCCCTCCGACACGTCCTTCCTGGGCGAGCTCCTGGAGTTCTGGGGCAGGGTCGGCGACCACGTCGCCATGAAGACGCTGAACGGGGGGCAGTACACGGTGCCCGACGGCGTCCAGTACGGGGGCGACCACATGACCTGGTCGCGGCGGACGCTGCAGGAGATCTGGGACCACCACCTCGAGGGGGCCGACCTGGCGATCAACCTCGACGTCCACACGGGCCTCGGGCCGACGGGGCGGCTGACGGTGTTCCAGACGGCCGACGCCGACGAGCCCGCCGCGGAGCTCGGCGCCCGCCTGTACCCCGAGCACGTGTACCGGGCGGACCGCGCCGACGGCGACGCCGTGGACACCGGTCTGCTGGGGCCGGGGTTCGACGCCTGGGCGGCGGAGCATGGGGGCGGCGTGCAGACGATGAACTTCGTCCTGGAGTTCGGTGGGCTGGACGTGACGAGCGGGGTGACGGCGTTCCGTGCCGACAACTGGCTGCACCACCACGGCGACTGGCGGAGCGACACCGGTCGTCGGATCCGCTCGATGATGGAGGACCACTTCTTCGTCCGCGACGGGGACTGGCGCCAGCAGGTCGCCGACCAGGGGGAGATGGCCTGGACCGTCGCCCTCGACGAGCTCTCCTGACCGTCGTCCGCAGCGGATCCCTCCCTGCAGCTCGTCCGGTCCTGCAGCGCTCGGCCGGGGCTCCGACACCCATGTCGGATTTCCGCCAGAACGCGGGGTCGGGGCATGTCAGTCTGACGGCGTGGAGAACGGCGCACGGACTCACCCGACCCGATCGGACGGCCTCCGGTCGGATGGCACCGGGGTGGACGGCGCTGGTTCGGACGGGGCTCGGCTCGACGGCGACCGCTGCTACCGGGCGGTGCTCTCGAAGGACTCCCGCTTCGACGGCTGGTTCGTCGGGGCGGTCACCTCGACCGGCATCTACTGCCGGCCGAGCTGCCCGGTCCGCCCGCCGAGGCGGTCCAACATGCGCTTCTACCCGACGGCGGCCGCGGCGCAGCAGTCCGGCTTCCGGGCGTGCAAGCGCTGTCGGCCCGACGCATCGCCCGGGTCGCCGGAGTGGGACCCCCGGGCCGACGTCGTCGGGCGCGCCATGCGGCTGATCGCCGACGGGACGGTGGACCGCAACGGCGTGGACGGCCTCGCACGAACGCTCGGCTACAGCTCACGGCAGGTCGAGCGCGTGCTGCGCGCCGAGGTGGGGACGGGTCCGCTCGCGCTGGCCCGGGCCCAGCGGGCCCGCACGGCGCGGACGCTGATCGAGACCTCGGACCTGTCCTTCGCCGAGGTGTGCTTCGCCTCGGGGTTCTCGAGCGTGCGCCAGTTCAACGCCACGGTCCGCGAGGTCTACGACCTGACGCCCGGCGATCTGCGTCGCCGCGCCCGACGCAGGGAGCCGAGCCGCCCCGACGTCCTGGACCTGCGGCTGGCCGCGCGCACGCCGTTCGACCACGCGAGCCTGTTCCGACGGCTGGGAGCAGCTGCGATCCCGGGCGTCGAGGCCTGCACGTGGGACGAGGAGGGACGGCCGACCTTCCGTCGGACCATGCGGATGGCCTACGGCGCTGCGACGGTCGCGCTCACCCCCCACGACGACCACGTGGCCGCGCAGGTGCGCCTCGAGGACCTGCGGGACCTGACCTCCACCGTCGCCCGCTGCCGGTGGCTGCTCGACCTCGACGCCGATCCCGTCGCCACCGACGCCGTGCTGTCGGCCGACCCGCTGCTGGCCCGAGCCGTCGAGCTCCGGCCGGGCATGCGGGTGCCGCGTTCGGTCGACGGCGCCGAGATGGCCGTCCGCGTGGTGCTGGCCCAGCAGGTGTCCACCGCTGCGGCATGCACCCACGCGGCACGGCTGGTGGCCGCCGTCGACCGGCGCGTCGCGCCGTCGTCCGTGGCGGGCTCTCCTCCCGGGAGTCCGGAGCCGGACGGGCCGACGCACCTCTTCCCCACCCCGTCGGAGCTCCTCGAGCACTGGGACGACCTCGGCGCCGCGCTGCCCTCGCGGCGGCGGGCCACACTGCGGGCGCTCGTCGGCGCGCTCGCCGACGGCGACCTCGACCTCGGCCCCGGGGCCGACCGCGCCGAGGCCCGGCGGGCGCTGGGAGCGCTGAGCGGCATCGGCCCGTGGACCGTCGAGGTGATCGCCATGCGAGCCCTCGGCGACCCCGACGCCCTCCCCGACACGGACCTCGTGGTCCGACGCGGCGCCGAGCGGCTGGGGCTGGTCGGCAGCGACACCCCGCCGGCCGCGCAGAGCCGCGCGTTGGTGGAGCGCTCGTCGTCCTGGGCCCCGTGGCGCTCGGTGGCCGCCCAGCACCTGTGGTCCGCCGGTCTCGGATCGGCGGGGACCGGAGGAACCGACGCGGAGCACGAACCCGTCACCGGGGACCCGGCGGAACGTCCGAGCGACGGCCGACGATCGAGGAGGAGAGCACGATGAGATACCGAACGATGGCGACGCCGATCGGGTCGATCACCCTGGCGGGCGACGAGCGACTGGCGCACCTGGTCATGGAGGACCAGGCGCACGCGCCCGATCCGACGGGCTGGACCGAGGACCCGACCGCCTTCGGCGACGTCGTCGACCAGCTGGACGCCTACTTCGCAGGTGACCTGACCACGTTCGACGTGGAGGTGGAGTCGACGGGGACCGAGTTCCAGCAGCTGGTGTGGAGCGGCCTCCGCGACATCCCCTACGGGGACACGTGGTCCTACTTGGAGCTCGCGACCCACATCGGCCGACCGAGCGCCGTTCGTGCCGTCGGCCTGGCGAACGGCCGCAACCCGGTCCCGATCATCGTGGCCTGCCACCGGGTGATCGGCGCCGACAGATCGCTCACCGGCTACGCCGGCGGGGTGGAGCGGAAGCGGGCTCTGCTCGACCTCGAACGGGATCGGTAGCCTCTGACCATGTCACCCGCCCCGCCCCTGGCCGTCGATGCGTCACCGGACGGCCTCGCCGTCCCCCGCGACCCCGGAGCCGGTTACGGCGACGGAGTGCCGGTCGGGCTCTGCCTTGGCGGCGGCGGCCTCTGGTTCGTGGCCTGGCAGGTGACCTACCTCAACGAGCTGCTGGCGGCGGGGGTGGACCTGAAGGGAGCGGACCGCGTGGTCGGCACCTCGGCCGGGTCGATCGTGAGCGCCGTGCTGGAGGCCGGCAACCTCAAGAGGCTCAACGGCGAGCTGAAGGTGCTGGCCCGGCTGCCGAAGCTGCTCGGCGTGCTGGCTCCCGCGTCGAAGTTCACGCCCAGCCAGGAGCGGGCGCAGGAGCTGTTCTGGACGGCCGCCGATGCCGAGCCGGAGACGATCCAGTCCATCGGGCGTGCCGCTCTGGCCGCGCGGACCCCCTCCCCGGCGACCATGCGTCGCAACCTGGGCGCCGTGCTGGCGTTCCGGCGCTGGCCGGCGACGTCGCTGCACCTCACGGCCGTCGACGCCTACACGGGCGAGCGCCTGGTCGTCACGTCCCGACACGGCGTGAGCGTCCCCCGGGCCACTGCGGCGAGCAGCGCGGTCCCGGGAATCTTCCCGCCCCAGCAGATCCTCGACCGTCGCTGCATGGACGGCGGGGTCTCGGGCACCGGCCTGCACCTGGACCTCCTCGCCGGCGCCCGTCGGGCCGTGGTGGTGCAGCTGACCGACGGCACCGATCCGTCGCTGCCGGTCGAGGCCGGGATGACCCAGGGTCCGGGCGACGGGGTCGCCGAGCTCGAGGCTCTGGAGTCGTCGGGCACCAAGGTGTTCCAGCGGATGCCCGAGAAGGTCGACCTCGACCGGCTGATGGACCCGACGGCCGTCCCCGACGCCATCGCCATGGCCCAGCGCCAGGCGGCGAAGGACGCGGACGAGCTGAGGGCCTTCCTCTCGTAGTCCGTCCCGTCGCCCGCCTCGTCGCCGGGCGGGGGGTGCCAGCACCACCCCGGGCGACGTGCTCTCCCACTTGTCGCGGCGACCGCCATGTGGCGGAATGACCCGATGCGCGCTGTGGGCCTCGTGGCCGTCTCGCGGGTGCGGCGCCACTGGGTGGGCCTCGTCCTGGTCGGACTGCTCGCGGGGATGGTGGGCGGCCTCGCCACCGCGGCGGTGGCGGGCGAGCGGCGGTCGTCGTCGGCGGCGGAGCGGCTCGCCGAGGTGACCGCGGCGCCCGACGCGTCGATCCGGGTGTTCGACACCCGGCAGCTCGCCCAGCTCGAGGCGGCCCTCGCCGAGGACCCCGACGTCCTCGCCATGTGGCCGAACGCCTCCAGCATCGGCCGCACGACCGTGGAGAAGGACTGGTACTACCCGATCTCGGGACCGGTGCCGGCCGACGACATCCAGCGTCCGCTCCTCGACGAGGGGCGGATGCCGTCGCCCTCGTCGCAGGACGAGGTGGCGGTGAGCGTGGAGACGGCGAGGAACAACGACCTGCACGTCGGGTCGGTGGTCGAGATCGACCTCTACCAGCAGCAGCAGATGGAGCGGATCGACGAGGACACCGAGACCCAGCCGGCGGGATCGCGCGTGGCCCTGCAGGTGGTGGGGATCCTCCGGGACACGGCGGACGTGTCTCCCGCCGTCTCGAACCGCCAGATGCTGGCGTCGCCGGCGTTCTACGACCGGCTCATGGCGGGCGGCGCCTGTCCGACCTGCGACAACGCCTACCGCGGCGTGTCGGTGCGCACGGCGGACGGCGACGCCGGGGTCGAGCGGCTGCTCGACCGGCTGCGCCAACGTCACCCCGACCTCCAGGTGGACGCGATCCGGCTGGAGCGTGCCGTCGAGGACGCCCGGCCGTCCCAGCGCGTCGCCCGGCTCGGGACGTGGTTCCTGGCCGCGATCGTGACGCTCGTCGGGGGGTTCGTCCTGGCCCAGGTCGTCCGCCGCCAGATCGCGGCCCGATCGGTCGAGGACTCCACGTTGCGGGAGCTCGGCCTGACCGCGTCGGAGCGCATCGCGGCCGAAGCGGTGCCCTCGGCGCTCAGCGCCGCGGTGGCGCTCCTGGCGGTCCCTCTGGTGGCCGTGGCGGTGTCGCCGGCGTTCCCCATCGGTCGCGCCCGGTCGATCGAGCCGTCGCCGGGCGTCGACGCCGACGTGCTGACGCTCTCGATCGGTGCCCTGCTGGTCGGACTCGCCGTGGTCGGCCTGGTGGCGGCCGTCGCCGCACTCGAGCTGCGGCGCCGGGCCGATCGTGCGCCCCTGCGTCCGTCGTGGCTCCGCGCCGCGCTCCCGTCGCTCGGGCCGTCGGCCGAGATGGGCCTCCGTCTGGCGACCGACCCCGAACGCCGTCGGCGGACCCGTACCGCTCGCACCGCGATGCTCGGCGCCGCGGTCGGGCTCGTCGGGCTCGTCGCCTCGCTCGTGTTCCTGCGGAGCCTCGACCACCTGGTGCAGACCCCGGACGACTTCGGCATCGACTCCGACCTCAGCATCGAGGTGCCGCGCAGCCTGCTGGAGACGCGGACCGAGGAGCTGGCGGCGGATCCCGAGCTCGACGCCGTGGTCGTCCAGTGGACCTCGCCGCTCGTCACGATCGACGGAGATCCGGTCGACGTCGTGTCGCTCGACCCGACCAAGGGCAGCTCGCGCGTGACGGTGCTGGAGGGCCGGGAGTCCTCAGGTCCCGACGAGGTGGTGGTCGGGCCGACCTACGCCCGGGACCGCGGCCTGGAGGTGGGTGACAGCGTCGCGATGGCGGGGATCGGCGAGGAGGAGGTCGAGATGACGGTCGTGGGGATCGGCCTCGACCCGCAGGTGCTGAGCTCCGACCACGGGCGGACCGCCGTGCTGCCCACCGAGACGTTGGAGCGGCTGGTCCCCGCGGACCTCGCCGCACGGCTGGGGCTCCAGGCGCCCTACCCGACCATCGCCGTGAGGTTCGCCCCCGGGGTCGATCCCGCCGCCAAGGCGGCGGAGCTGGACGAGCGGTACCCGTACGGCGTGATGGACGAGAGCTTCCCGCACCCGCCGGGGCTCCTGCGGGTGCTGGACGACGTGCGCACCGTCCCCATCGCGTTCATCTGGTTCTTCGGCGTCCTGGCATTGGTGGCCATCGGCAACGGCGTGGTCTCGACCGGCAGACGCGCCCGGCACGACATGGGTGTTGCGCGCAGCCTCGGCTTCACCTCGGCGCAGGTCCGCAGCACGCTGGCCGTCACCGCCGTGTCGATGGCGGTGGTGGCCGTGGCGGTGGGCCTGCCGCTGGGCCTGGTCGTCGGTGCGGCCCTGTGGGTCCGGGTCGCCGACCTGGTCGACGTCGTGCCCGCCGTCCGCCTGCCGTGGGGATGGGTCCTGGCCTGCATCCCCGCCGCGATCGCCGTGGCGGTGATCGCCGGGCTGTGGCCGGCGCGGTGGATCAACCGGCGGAACCCGGCCACCGTCCTCCGCGTCGAGTGACGCTCCGCGCGCGACCGTCGCTCCGGCGTCCGTCAGCCGCGCCGCCAGGGAGGGGCGCCCACGCCGATCCGCTCCATCGGTGATCCGGTGTCGCCGAAGCGGTCGTCGCCGTCGCGCCAGTCGTCGTAGGCGGCGTCGATCTCGTCGCGGTCCCGGCCCACGAAGTTCCACCACATGTGGACCGGCCACTCGAACGGCGACCCCCCGAGGAGCATGACCCGGGCCGACTCGGGGGCCGTGACGGCCAGCTCGTCGGTCCCGGGGTCGACGAGAGCGACCTGACCGGGAGCGATGCGCCCGACGTCAGCGCCGCTCTCGAGGTGGACGGCACCCTCGAGCACGACGATTGCGTGCTCGTGGTCCGGTCGCAGGCCCACGGTGCTCGTCCCCGCACGCAATCGCAGCTCGCTGCCGTGGTGGTCCGTGTCGGCCCGGGCGGGCGATCGCACGCCCATGAGCCCGCCGACCAGGACCGTGGCGGCACCGTGGTCGAGCTCCACCTCCGGCAGGTCACGGTGGTGCTCGAACGCCGGCGACGCGTCCCGTGTGCCGTCGGGTTGGGCGACCCACAGCTGGATCCCGTGGACGTCGGAGCCGGCCGGCGTCCTCGCCTCCTCGGCGTGGGCGATCCCGTGGCCCGCCGTCATCAGGTTGAGCTGGCCGGGTCGGATCGACTGCTCCGATCCCAGGCTGTCGCGGTGGAGCAGCTCGCCGTCGACCAGCCAGGTCACGGTCTGCAGGCCGATGTGGGGATGGGGGCCGATGCCACCCGGCCCGTCGTCGCCGGCGCCCACGGGCGTGGTGGCCGGTCCGAAGTGGTCGGCGAAGCACCAGGCGCCCACCGTCCGACGCTCGCGCCGGGGCAGGGCCCGTCGGACGGCCACTGCGCCGACCTTCGCCTCCCGGCTCGGTTCGATCCGGATCATGTGCTGGCATGCTGCCATGCAGTTCGCGGAGGTTGCAGCCACCTCGGCCCTCGTCTCGTCCCTCGGCGCCCGCAACGCCAAGCGCAACGCGCTGGCGGAGTTGCTCGCGCAGCTGGACGCGGCGGAGATCCCGGCGGTGGTCGGCTTCCTCACGGGCCAGCTGCGCCAGGGTCGTGTGGGGGTCGGGTGGCGCACGTACGTCGCGGCGGTCGACGAGGCCGATGGACCGGCCGAGGCGCCGACCCTGGACGTCCTCGACGTCGACGCAGCGTTCTCGACCCTCGCCGGCCTCGTCGGCCCCGGCTCGACGCTGGAGCGGCGCCGCATCCTCGGTGAGCTCATCGGTGCGGCCACCGCGACGGAGCGCGACCTCCTCGCCGCCCTCGTCGGGGGCGAGCTCCGCCAGGGCGCGCTCGCCGGCGTGATGGT
>JAEYSR010000088.1 GCA_023434535.1 Actinomycetes bacterium | reverse complement strand
GGGCGGCGAAGGAGAGGGCGTCGGCTCCGTAGAGGTCGACGGTCGCGGTGACGTGGTCGCCGGTCTGCTCGAGTCGGGCGTGGTTGCGCGGCTGGGGTGGTTCGGGGCCGTCGGCATCCGCGAGGCGAGCGAGTTGTTCGGCGTCCCGGGTGAACTGTTTGAACGTGGAACGTTCCCGGCACAGGTCGATGAGCTGGTCCTCGATGTTGGTGAGGATCTGGGCGTTGCGGTCGTTGACCAGACGACACAGGACTCGGACCCGATCGACCGACACGGTGCCGGCAGCCAACGCTGCAGCCAGGTCGGGGAAGTGTCGGCGCAGCGTGGTCGCGGTGGCCTGATCCGTCTTGACCCGTCGGGGGTCGGTTCCGTGGCGCCAGCCGGCTTCGTTCGCGGTCACGTGACCCAACCGGCGGTCGGTCAACGAACGGGCATCGAGCTCACCCAACATCGCGAAGCGAGCGGCGTGCAGGAGCCGGTCGAGTGTTTCGAGTCCATCGAAGCGGCCGAGCAGGTCGTCGTCGGACTCGGCCTTCACGTCACCGGCGGCGACAGCCCGCAACGCTGTGACCGCGTCGGCCACGACCTCGGGCAGCGTGAACGCGGGCTCGCCGAACCCGACCGCAGGTTCACGAGCCCCGCCGGTTCCTTCCGCTTCGCTGCCTTCCCCAGTCGAACGCATGTTCGAGACCGTACCGAGGAGGTCTGACACTCACCCGGCGGTCCGACACCCCGATCCGGACGAGCCGCCGAGTCAGGGAGCGGAGACCAGCATCTGGTGGCTCTTCATCGCACGCTGCTGCAAATGGGGGCAAGGCCGCCGCCGGTGCCGAACCTGACTCGGTCCCAGGTCGCCGAGAGCCGCTGGACCTAGCAGTCCGAGTCTTCGGACATCACGAGGTTCAGAGTGCGAGTCGGCTCGCGGAACCTGAGCGTGATGCGTTGGTCATCGCCACTGCACAGCTGCGGCCCCTTCGAGATCCATCCCTCGCGCATCAGTGCACGCATGATCTGGTCCTTCGACGCTGGTGAGGGCAAGTTCACGTGTGCGACCAGTTCACCGGTGCAGGTCGAACTCGTGTAAGTGCCCCCGACGGATGTCGCGACGCCCCGTGCCCTAGCGGCTAGGTCCGTCCACTCGTCCTCGGCCGCCCACCCACACGGCGGGGACGAACTGTCGTCCCAGTCCGGAATGAACCGCGCCAGCATGATGAGCGCCACGTACAGCGCTGCGAGCCCGCAGAGCGCAGCGACGATCGAGTAGCCGACGAACCTCCAGTTCCCCCGCACGCTGTCCTCTCTCCCTGACGACGGCACGAGCCACGGTATCGACCTCACACACGGGCACAGCTTCCATTGCGGCATGCAGGTCGTGCCGGTTCGAAGTCGTTGCGTCACGCGCGGCGAGCCATAGCATCTGCTCGTGGACCTAAGGCGATTGCCGTCCGCCGAGACAGTCGAGCTGCTCATCGGACGAAGTCCGGAAGGATGGGTCCCGGTTGGCCCGCCGCTGCGGCGTAAGCAGGTCGTTGCGTGGGCGGGAGCTCGTTTGTGGGTGATGAGCCGCCGCGGTCGGACGTGGCATGTGCAGTCCGAGGTGCCGTTGGAGGGGGCAGTGGAACCGCGGGCGCTGACGAACGGGTGGCTCGAGATCGGCGATTCGGTGTACCTGCTGTCCGATCGGGATCTCGACACAGCGAACCGGCTGTACGCAGCGGCTGGCGGCTCGGACACCCAGCGAGAACAACGACGCGTGTTGGAGTCCCGAGAGGAGCACCGATGGCCGGAGTGCACCGACGTCTTTGCTGCGTGGCACGCGCCGGGCCCGCCAACGGGGCCACTACGTGGACCCTGGTTCCTGATCTTCCCGGTGATGCTGATCGCATTGGTGCGCTGGCCTCGCGACCACCGGCTGCCGAGAGGTCCTGTCGAGGTCGCGGCGAGTTCCGCGGAGGTCCGTGTGTACGCCGACGGCGTTGCCGCCATCACGGTGCCGATCGCGGCGTTGGACAGCCCAGCCGATCGGCCCGGACGTGTGACCGTCGATGGCGCCGAGTTGTGGGTGACTGAGTTCGATCAGCCAGTCATCACCCGGGTACTCGAGCGAGCTCGGTCGGCGCGTGCGTCGAGGACGTAGGTCCGCGGTGTTCGCCTGCAGGGCTCCGCGCCGATGGCCGACGAACAGACACCAACAACCTGGTCCGCCCGGCTGGTAGTTAGTGGCGGATCAGTCGCCGGCTCGTCTCGAACGCGTCACGGGTTTCTGATCCGAGCGCAGCCATGGCCGAACCGATGCTGCCCAAAGCGCAGCGGCTGATGCAGACCATGTCGTGGTCGGCCGGACGACGACCACCGTGGAGTCCCTCGTTTCGACACGGCACACCTTGGCTCCCCGGACGGCGACGTCGCTGCTGTCGCTGACGCGGACCCATTCGATCGACTCCAACGGTACGCAGTGATGGCGGATCCACTGACGCCACTTCAGCGAACCGTCCCGAATTCGTACGGACCCAGTGGCGTCCACGACCCAGACCGCCGACAAGACCGCGCCGAGCAAGGCGCCACTTCGCCAGCTACCGACTGCCGACATCCCGACCGAGACCGAAACCGCAGCCGCGGCCACGAACCAGGCGTATCCCGAGCGGCCCAGCACCACCATCGACCAGTGCCGACGAAGGGTCTCCACACGTCGATCGACATCGTCGTTCACGACGCCATCATGGTCCTCTCGCATGAGGGCCGGACGGCCGAGTAGTGCCACGTCGAGCCAGTCCGTGGCCCCGCGGGTTGGTTCAGCCGAACACCATCGTGGCGACCACGTTGACGATGCCGATCACGCCGATCAGGACGACCACACACGGGAGCACGATGTAGCGCCACGTACGAAACCACTTCCGCCCGTTGAACCGACCGAGCGTCTGCGGGAACACATCGTGCGCTTCGTCGAATCGCTGGATGCGGTCCCGCTGCCAGAGCATCACAGCCCCGCCCGCCGCGATCGCGAATGCAAGGGCCAGACCCAACCACGCCACTAGCCCGAGTATCGCAGCAAGTGGGCATTCCGGACCGATGACGACCATCGACGGCTACCGATCGCACGGCGCCCAGAGGCCTCTACGTGAGCAGCGGTGACGGGTGGGCAGCACGCAACGGACACCTCCGGATCCGGTCGCGTTCAGCGCTGCTGCTCCTAGCCTTGCGGTGAACGGCAACGACTCGGAGTGTGACCGTGCGACGGAATGCAGTCATGGGTGCATTGATCGTGGTTGCGCTCGCGTTCGCGGCATCGTGTCAGACGGGCGTCAGGATGTGGGCGGCATGCACGCCGTCTCCCAGCGGCGACCTCACCGGCACCGATGGCGTCTACGTGCTGGTGTGCCGGGACGGCATCTGGCAACCCACCATGACGGTTGAGGAGTTCGTCCGCTCAGCTCGCGGTGAGAAGGTCACCACGAAGCCGCCGCCGGTGTACCCGTCGGGACCGGTCTACCCGACTCCGGCTCCGACCTGAGGCGACGCCAGAATCGGGCACGACTCGGACCACAGGCGAGCTCGATCCATCGGGGTGGGCTGCTCCACGGTGTCCGTATCGACCGAACGGCGACCGAGCGGTCGTCGAGTCCGAAGATCTGTTGAGGGCCGCAGCGGTCGGAACGCCGGCCCGCCCGTCGTGCAGGATGACCGGGTGCTCATCGACATCGCTGTCGTGCTCGTCGTCGTGTACTTCGCGGCGACGGGCCTCACGTTCCTCGTCCGCCCCCAGGCCGTGGCCCTCTACGACATGTCGCCGATCGGGCCGGCCGGTCGGACCGAGGTCCGCTGCTACTACGGAGCCCTGGCGCTCGGGCTCGGCGGGTTCGTGGCCTACCTCGGCCTCCGGGACCTGGGGAGGGAAGCGCTGGTCGGGGTCCTGATGATCGCGGCGTCGATCCTGGTGGTGCGCGTGATCGGTGCGTTCGTCGACAATGGCTGGAACGAGCGCTACACACGCACCGCGGTCCCGGTCGAGGTCGGCTTCGTCGTCGCCCTCACCGCGGTCCTCGCCCTCGGCTGAACCTCACCGACCCGGTGATCCGGACGGGACCGCGATCCCCGGACCCGGCTCGATGGAAAGGGACGACTACCGTCGGCGGATGGGTCGGACCGACATCGCTTCTCGGTGGGTCGACGCTTCCCCGGAGCGGGTGCACGCGGCGCTCGTGGATCCGGTGGCGCTCGCGGAGTGGCTCCCGCCGACGGGGATGACTGCCGAGTTCGAGCGCTTCGATCCCCGGCCGGGCGGCTCGTACCGCATGGTGCTGACCTACGACGACCCCGATGGTGCGCTCGGGAAGACGACCGAGGACTCCGACGTCGTCGAGGCCCGGTTCCTCGAGATCGTGCCGGGTGACCGAGTGGTGCAGGCGATCGACTTCGTCTCGGAGGACCCGGCCATGGCCGGAACGATGACGATGACCTGGACGGTCACGGCTCGGGACGGGGGCACGGAGGTCGAGTTCCGTGCCGATGGGGTCCCCGACGGCATCTCGGCAGAGGATCACGCGGACGGGATGGCGTCGTCGCTGGAGAACCTGGCGGCCCACATGGCTCCGACCGCCCCGTAGCGGCCACCGACCCGGCGAGGCCAGGTTTCGGCGTGGGTCTTCGTCGCTCAGCGACGGGAACCGACGCAATTTCGCACTGCGCGCCATTTCGCACTGCGCTCAGCCTCGCAGAGCGTCAGTCGAGCTCGGTGTCCTCGGGGTCGGCGAGGAGCCCGGCGACGTCCGCGAGGGCGCCCGCCAGCATCGACGAGCGAACCAGCACGCGGTGGATCTCGTGCTCGGCCCGCACGCCTTGGCCATACAGCGGCGGGTCGCCGAGCGAGCGGACGACCATCGTCGGGTCCGTCGTCACCCTGATCGGCTCGGGGTCGGGCAGCTGCGGGACCGGCTTCCAGAACTCCGCCGGGTCCACCTTGGGCGGCTTGCGACCACCCCTCTGCCGGTTGTTCGACCCCTTCTTCCTGTTGCTCATTCGTCGTCCTCGGTCAGGAGCTGGTCGTCGCGGAGGCCGAGGGCCAACCGCAGCTGGTCGGTGTCGAGGTCGGCGAGCGAGCTCGAACCCGGGAGCACGAGGTCGGCGATGTGGCGCTTGCCGGCGACGACCTCCTCCACCCGCTCGTCGACGGTGCCGGGGCAGACCAGGCGGTGCGACACCACGGTGCGGGTCTGGCCGAGCCGCCACGCCCGGTCCCGGGCCTGGTCCTCGACGGCGGGGTTCCACCAGCGGTCGTAGAGCACCACGTGGTTCGCCGCGGTCAGGTTGAGGCCGGTGCCTCCCGCCTTGAGGGACAGGACGAGCGCTCCGGCGCCGGGGCGCTCCTGGAACTCCTTGATCATCTTGTCCCGGGCGGTGCGGGCCAGGCCGCCGTGGTAGCACTCGATCGGCTGGCCGGTGAGCTCGGTGAGGTGGTCGGCCATCTTCTTCCCCCACTCGGCGAAGTGGGTGAAGATCAGCACCTTCTCGTCGGCGGCGAACACGGCGTCGACGATCTGCTCCAGACGTTCGAGCTTTCCGGAGCGGCCGGCCAGCGGTCGGTCGTCGGCCTGGTAGGCGGCGGGGTGGTTGCAGATCTGCTTGAGTGCCGTGATCGCCGCGAGGATCGCTCCCTGCTTGGGCTCGCCGCCGCCGACCTCGCTGACGTCGGCCACCAGGGAGTCGAGCACCGCCTGGTAGAGGCCGACCTGCTCTGGGGTCATCATGCAGTGGTCGAGCTCGTCGATGCGGTCCGGCAGCTCGGCGGCGATCTCGGGCTCGGCCTTGGTGCGACGGAAGACGAGGATGCCGTTGAGGGCCCGCAACGCTGCCTCGCCCTCGCCCGACATCTGCGAGATGAACCCGGCGCGTCCGCCGACGAGGCCGGGGTTGGTGAAGTCGAGGATGGCCCACAGGTCGCCGAGGCCGTTCTCGATCGGCGTGCCGGTGAGCGCCACCCGCGTGCCGGCGTCGAGTCGTCGCAGCTGCTGGGCCTGCTCGGAGGTGTGGTTCTTGATCGCCTGGGCCTCGTCGAGGACGACCTGGGTGAAGTGCCGCTCGGACAGGGCGTCCATGTCGCGCACCGCGGTGCCGTAGGTCGTGATGACGACGTCGGCGGCGTCGAACGCCCGGTCCATGGCGGCGCCGGAGGCGCGGTTGTTGCCGTGGTGCACCAGGACCTTGAGGCCCGGCGTGAACTTGGCGGCCTCGGCCGCCCAGTTGCCGACCACGGCCGGAGGAGCCACGACCAGCGCCGTGCCGTCGCCGGCGGTGCGGGCCAGGTGGGCGAGCATCGTCGGCGTCTTGCCGAGACCCGGGTCGAGCGCCAGGCAGCCGCCGAGGTCGACCGTGTGGAGGAATCCGAGCCAGCCCAGCGCCTCGGCCTGGTAGCTGCGCAGCTCTCCGGTGAAGCCCTCGGGACGGGTGACCGGATCGGTGGAGACCTGGCTGGCGGTCTCGAACAGCTCCGACGCCCAACCCGTGCCGTCGACGGTCAGGCCGCCGCCCAGGAGCTTGCCCTCGAGTCCGATCGAGTGGCGGAGGATCTCCGCCCCGGTCATCTGAGTCTGGCCGGCACGCTCGGCGAGCGCCGCCGCGGCCTCCTTGAGGTCCACCTCGTCGAGCTCGACCCAGTGTCCGTGCGACCGCACGAGCGGACGGGCCTCCGCCGCGAGGCGGGCGATGTCCTCGGCGGTGAGCTCGACGTCGTCGAAGACCACCGACCAGCGCACGTTCGACAGCTGGTGCGCACCGACCACGGTGTCGCCGGACATCGACTCGGTGAACAGGCGCAGCGCCGGCGACGGCTTGCGTCGGGACAGGGCGGGGACCCGGACCTCGAAGCCGGCGTCGGAGAGCTGCGGCCCGGTGACCGTCATCAGCTCCCAGGCCTCGTCCTGGCTCAGGTACACCTGGCCTCTGCGCAGCGCTCCCGGCCGCAGCAGGGCGGGATACACCCGCTCCAACCGGACGAGCTCGCCGGCCACGGCGCCGGTGGAGCGGCCGTCGGCCAGCGCCTGCTCGATCGGCATGAGGTTGCCGTCGGCGCCCGGGCCGAGCACCGACAGGAACCACGCCCCGCCGGAGTCGGGCGGTTCCAGGGTGAGGACGATCCGGACGCGCGCCGTCGTGGTGAGCGGCCGGGCCCAGCGGTCGATGCGCTCGGAGAGCTCGGCCGACACGGAGACAGGAGCGCTGAACGACGAGCCGTCCAGACGTGTGGCGAACGAGTCGGCGACGTCCGCGGTCGTGCGGACGTCGGGCGGCGGGGCCGCGAAGTCGAGCATGCTCGCCGCCTGGTTCACGATCGTGTCCACGACCGAGCCCTGGACGGCGCGGGTGACGTTGCGGGGATCGGCCTGCGACACGGCGGTCACCGGCCGCGGCATCGAGTCGGCCATCGTCGTGATCGACGCCTCGTCGACCAGCGCCGGTCGCCACGTCACCGCCAGGTCCATGGTGGAGCCGTCGCGCCGCTTGGTGGCCGACAGCGTCGGGACCACCGCGCCCCGGGCGACGAGGCGCACCGTGTCCACGGCCACCCGGCCGAGCCACGCCACGCTGGCGCCGACGCCCTCGCGACCGAGGCCGCCGCCCACCGCGACGAGCCAGCCCAGCGCCTCGCCGATCGGGATCGACAGCGCCGCGGCCTTGAACCCGCCCGGGAGGACCACGTCGCGGTACGGGCTCCACCCGAGCGCCGGCCCGCCGATGGCCTCGAGGCGGTCCGACAGCTCCTCCGCGGTCGCGGGAGCCGTGCCCGGCCCTGCGGCCCAGACCACGATCAGGCCCTTGGCCCACGAGGCCTGGAGCCGGACCTCGCCCGCAGGGTCGGCAGCGGCGATCGCCGCCACGGGGTCGTCGGCCTTGAACACGAGGTCGTACGCGGCCTCGAGCAGGGCGAGCTCCGCCTCGAAGTCGGCCACGACCTGGGCGCGCTCGGGTCCGGTGATCTTCAGCGCGGCGTCCAGCCCGTCCTCGGTGTCGTCGAGGAGGAGCTCGAGGACGTCGAGCCACTTGTCGCGGTCGGCTTCGAGCAGCGCGAGCTGTTCGGTGTCGGCGGAGCCGTCGGCAGCGGCCCAGACGGCGGCTTCAAGTGCTGCGGGGATCTCGGGCATCGGTTGTCGGGCACTCCTTGTGCCGGTGGCGTCGACCGGTCGGTCGAGGAGCCGAGTTCATGGACGACGGCTGACCGCCGGGGTGGGCGGCACGTCTCCGTCTGCAGCCTGCGGCTGCTGTCACCGACACCAGAGCGGGGAGCCGCGGGAGCTGTCGGTCATCTCGCCCGACCGGAGCCCGGTGCTGCCGTCGGGAGCGAGACGCTGTCTGGGGGTAGGGGCCCCACTGGGATCCGAGACGTGCACCGGGCGGGTCTCGGGCGACAGGGCTTCGCTCCGCAGTCTACGTGAGAGCCGACCGAAGTGGGAGCAGTGCGTCGGCGGCCACCGCACGACCACCCGCTGCGGCGGATCCGCAGGATCTGACATATCGTCAGGTCCCGCAGAGCACGGGACCGAGCACGCACAGGGGGAGCCTTCAATGGCCGACGCACCGACCATCGACGCGGCACAGGCAGCCGCCTACCAGTTCCAGGGTCAGGACATCCCCTGGCTGATCGACCACTGGGCCGAGCACCAGCCCGAGAAGCTCTTCCTGATCTGGGAGCCCAAGGACGGTCCGTCCAAGAGCTGGACCTACGCCGAGTTCGCCCAGGCCACCAAGGAGGTCGCCGCCGGGCTGTCGTCACGTGGCGTCGGTGTCGGCGACATGGTGCTGATCCACGCCGAGAACTGCCCGGAGGCCGTCATCGGCTGGTACGCCTGCTCCCGCCTCGGCGCAGTGGCCGTGACGACCAACACCCGCAGCGTGGCCGCCGAGGTGAACTACTTCATCACCCACACCGGCTGCGTCGGAGCGATCACCCAGCCCAAGTACGCGTCGCTGGTCGCGGAGGCCGGTCCTGACCTCGGTTGGATCGTCGTCACCGACGACAACTCGGGCGTCCCCGCCTCCGACGAGGAGCTCGCTCACGGTCGCGACACCTTCGACTCCCTGTCGGGCGACCCGGCCACGATCCCGGCGCGGGACCGCGACCCGCTGCTGCCGGCCGGCATCCTCTTCACCTCGGGCACCACGTCCAAGCCCAAGGCCGTGGTCCACACCCACGCCAACGCCCTGTGGGCCGCCAAGGTCAACCCGACCAACATCCAGCTCGAGGCCGACGACGTCTACCTGGCCTCGCTGCCGTTCTTCCACGTCAACACCCAGAGCTGGGCGATCTGGTCGATCCTCGGGGTCGGCGGCACCGTCGTGCTCCAGCCGAAGTTCTCGGCCAGCAAGTTCTGGCCCGTCATCGAGAAGTACTCGGTGACCCACATCTCGCTGCTGCCGTTCGTCATCCAGACGGCGTTCGAGCAGGGCATCCCCGAGAGCCACACGGTCAAGGTCGGCGTGTTCGGTCTGATGATGCCGGTGCTCGACCAGATGATGAACATGAAGGTCATCGCCGCCTACGGCATGACCGAGCTCGTCACCCACTGCATCCACTCCAACCCGTGGGAGAACTACCCGGAGCTGGCCATGGGCAAGGTGTCGCCGGGCTACGAGATGCTCATCGTCAAGGAGGACGGCGACCTCGCACAGGTCGGCGAGATGGGCGAGCTGTGGATCCGCGGCATCCGTGGCGTCACCGTCTGCCTCGAGTACTTCCACAACGACGAGGCCAACGAGAAGTTCTTCACCGCCGACGGCTGGGCCCGCACCGGCGACATCGTGATGCTCCTCGAGGACGGCAACATCCGCTACTGCGACCGCGACAAGGACGCGCTGAAGGTCGGCGGAGAGAACGTGTCGGCCCGCGAGGTCGAGGACGCCATCCGCGCCGCCGGTCAGCCGATCGCCGACATCGCCGTGGTCGCGCAGTCGGACAAGCGCCTCGACATGGTCCCGGTGGCGTTCGCCATCAAGGGCGACCCGAACCTGGACACCGACGCCGCCGCCGCAACCATCATCGAGCACTGCAAGGCCAACCTGGCCGACTTCAAGGTGCCCCGCGCCGTCTACTGGGTCGACGAGTTCCCGACCGCCGAGCTCGGCAAGGTCTCCAAGAAGGACCTCCGCGAGCTCGCCGACAGCTACCTCGACGAGGCCTGACTGACCTGCCGACCGAACTCGGGGGAATTCGTCGAGTGGTTGATCGGATTCCCCCGAGTTCGCGGAGCGCGCGCGTTCAGCCGAGGAGGACCGCCGAGATCGCGTCGGGGACCGAGGTGGGTCCCGCCAGCTCCGTCCAGCGCGCCCCGAGGGCGTCGGCCAGGGCCTCCGCGTCCGCGGTGTCGCCGGCCGGCGCCAGGACGGCGAGCTCGTGGGTGCCGGCGGCGTGCGGCAGGGGGTCGCCCCCGGTCGTGGCGCGGCAGTCGGACATGAGGAGCGTGATCCGTCGACCCGCGGTCGAGCGCGCCAGCTGCGCGGTGGCCACCCGCAGCGCCTGACCCAGGTCGGTGACGCCGAAGCCGCGCAGGCGCAGCAGGTCGGCGACCACCTCGTCGGGGGACCGCACCTCGTCCTGGGACTTCACGACGACCGCGTCCTCGGCGAAGGCCACGACCGAGCAGTCGAGCGGGGCGCGGAACATCACGGAGCTCGCGGCGACCGCAGCCGCGGCGAGCCGGTCGCCGGCCATCGAGCCGGAGCGGTCCACGAGCAGGCAGACGGCCGTCGCCGGTCGCTGCCAGGCCTGGACCCGCAGGTCGTCGGTGCCGGTGGCCGTCCCGGACCGCACCGCGGCGATCGCGTCCAGCGACGCGTCGAGGTCGACGTCGCCGTCCGCCTCCCGGAGGGGCACCCGCCGCAGCCGCCCGACGCCCCTCCGGCGCTCCGGGCCGATGCGGCCGAGGTCGACCATGATCCGCCCGGCCATCTGTCGGGCCAGGGCCCGCAGACGCTCGTCGGTGGCTCCCGTCAGGTCGGCCAGCATGGCCAGTGTCTCGTCGGGCGAGGCGTCGAGCGCCTCGGCCAGGGCCTCGGGGTCCAGCACGCCGACCTCGGGCGACACGTCCTCGAAGCTCGGGTGGCGTGCGAGGTCCCGTCGGGAGGAGGTGCGGCGCCCCGCGTCGGCGACGGCCTCGCGGGCGTCGTCGCCCTCCTTGACGTCGTCCTCGTCGCCGTCCCGGCCCCCACCGGGCGGCGGGGTCAGGCTTTTCCCGGATCCCCGCCCCGGCCGCCGGGCTCGTCGCCGTCGGAACCGCTGCCCAGGTCGTCCTCCGCCGGGGCGAAGTGCCGGGCCCAGAGCTCGGACACGACGTCCTCTGCGGTCCGCGAGGTGCCCTCACGGAGCCGGATGCGCCCGGACAGCGCCAGCATCGCGGCGTCGAGCGTGACGCCGGGGTCGAGAACCTCCACGGACCGCAGCGCGGCCAGCTCGCCGGAGACCAGGACGAAGTCGATGGCGCCCCGGACCGACGAGCCGGTGCGGAGATCCGGGTGGTCACGGCTGTCGCGGACCATCGCCACCGCGGCGAGCACTCCGCCGGGAGCGAAGGCCCGGGCGGCCTCCGGCGCGGCGGACGCCACGATCAGCGCCTCCTCGTCGAGACCCTGGTAGCCCATCGACAGCCGGCACACCCGGTCGTAGACCGCCGAGGCGATCCGCGCCGTGCCGACGGCGTCGAACGGGTTCATGGCCGCCACCAGCCGGAACCCCGGTGCGGCGACCACGTGGCCGAGCCGCGGCACGTGCAGCTCGCCCTCGCTCATCACCGTGATCAGGACGTTGAGCGTCTCCTCGGGGATGCGGTTGATCTCCTCGACGTACAGGAGCGATCCGTCACGCAGCGCGCTCACGAGCGGGCCGTCGACGAACACGTCGGGGGAGTAGCCCTCGCTCAGGACGGCGGCGGGGTCGAACGTGCCGACCAGGCGTGCCGGCGTGAGCTCGGCGTTGCCCTCGACGAACTCGAAGCCCTGGCCCGACTCCTCGGCCACGGCGCGCAGCACGGTGGACTTGCCGGTCCCCGGCGGACCTTCGAGCAGGAGGTGGCGGTCCGCCGCGAGCGCCGCGACGACAGCCTCCAGCTCGCGACGCCGCCCCACGACCCTGGTCGTGAGGCGGCGCAGCAGATCGGGCCCGGTCGACGGACCCGGCGGAGCAGCGGGCTGGTCCGTCACGTGAAGTCGATGACCCCGCGGATGTTCTTGCCGTCCCGGAGGTCCTGGTAGCCCTGGTTCACGTCGTCGAGCCGGTAGCGGTTGGTGATGAGCTCGTCGAGCTTGAGCTCGCCCTCCCGGTACATGGAGAGGAGCGCAGGGATGTCGGCGCGCGGGTTGCCCGAGCCGAAGATGGTTCCCTTGATCTCCTTGTTCATCATCGAGAACATGAAGAGGTTCAGCGCCGCGTCGGTCTGCAGCATGTTGCCGATGGCGGTGACCACCAGCGTGCCGCCCTTGGACGTCAGGCTCAGCGCCGGCTCGATCATCTCGCCCGTGACCACGCCCGGCACGAGGATCACCGAGTCGCACATGTCGCCCCAGGTGAGGTCGGGGACGGCCAGCTGCGCCTCCTCGATGGAGGAGTAGGTGTGGGTGGCGCCCATCTCCATGGCCTTCTCGCGCTTGAACTCGACCGGGTCGATCGCGATCACGCGCTTGGCGCCGGCCATGCGGGCGCCCTGGACGGCGTTGATGCCGACGCCGCCGACGCCGATCACCGCGACGGTGTCGCCGGGCTTCACGTCGGCACGGTGCACCGCGGAGCCCCAGCCGGTGGCGACGCCGCAGGACACGAGGGCGGCGACGTCGAGGGGGAGGTCCTGCTCGACCTTGACCAGGGAGTCCTGGCTGACGAGGAGGTGCTCGGAGAAGGTGCCGACCTGGGCGAAGCGGGCGGCCTCGGCGTCGCCGATGCGGTGGGACACGTCGCCGGGCTCACGGGTGATCATCTGGTTGTCGAACAGCTTGGCGCCGAGGTCGCACAGGTACTGGCGACCGGTCGAGCACCACTTGCAGCGACCGCAGCTGGGGACGAACGACATGGCCACGTGGTCACCGGGAGCGACGGTGGTGACGCCGGCGCCGACCTGCTCGACGATGCCCGAGCCCTCGTGGCCGCCGATGAACGGGAAGTGGGGGATGAGCATGTCGCCCTGCACCACGTGCTCGTCGGAGTGGCACATCCCGGCGTAGGCGGTCCGCACCAGGACCTCGCCCGGACCCGGGTCGTCGAGGACGACGTCCTCGATCTTCCAGTCCTCGTGGTGGCCCCACAGGACGGCGGCACGCGTGGTGGTCGGCATTCGGTTGTCCCCCTGTTCCGCCGCGGGTCGACAGTCCCTGCGGTCGATCGCGGCGACTCTATCCCCGCGGATCGCCACCGCGTTCGCCGCGATCGGGGCACGTCGGGTCGGCCGTTCCCGACCCGCGGCGGGAGCGGCGCGCCGGGGCCGGTACCATCCTGTCGACCGTCCCCCCGATGGAGGCTGCCCGATGTCGATCGACACCCAGACGCTCAACGACAGCGAGATCACCGACGCCGACGACGCGCTCGTGACCGACGACGTGCAGCTGGCCGAGGCCCCGCTCGTCACCGAGGAGCTCCTCGTCGAGGAGGTCTCCATCGACGGCATGTGCGGCGTCTACTGATCCGCCGCCCGACCGACTCCGTCGCACGACCGATCCTGCTGCACGACCTCCCGTGACCGTCGCGCCGGACGACCGCCTGGAGCTGCACCCCAGCGTGTCGCTCCGCCCCGAGCGGTTCGGCGCGCTCGCCTACAGCTTCGACACGCGCAAGCTGTCGTTCCTGAAGCACCCCGACCTGGTGAGGGTGGTCGAGTCGCTCGACGGCACCCGGACGGTCGGCGAGGCGCTGGACCGGGCCGACGTGGCACCCGCTCGGCGCGGTGCGTTCCTCACTGCGCTCGGGACGCTGCTGTCGTCGGACATGCTCCGGTCGTCGCAGCGGTCGGTGTCATCGAGCGAGCCGGCGCCGTCCACCCTGGAGCCGTCCACCCTGGAAGAGACCCCGGAGGTCCTGTGCCGCCCGAGCTGACGATCCAGCCAGCCGCCGCGACGCGGTCGCTCGTGGAGGAGTTCAAGGAGGGTCTCGACGCCCCGATCTGCCTGACCTGGGAGCTCACCTACGCCTGCAACCTGAGCTGTGTGCACTGCCTCTCCAGCTCCGGCCGTCGCGATCCCCGTGAGCTGTCGACCGAGGAGTGCTTCGCGGTCATCGACGAGCTCCAGCGCCTCAAGGTGTTCTACGTGAACATCGGTGGCGGCGAGCCGATGCTCCGGTCGGACTTCTTCGAGATCCTCGAGTACGCGGCGGCGCACGACGTCGGGGTGAAGTTCTCGACCAACGGCACGTTCATCGATCGAGCGGCTGCCGAGCGGCTCGCGTCGATGGACTACCTGGACATCCAGATCTCGATCGACGGCGCGGATGCCGACGTGAACGACCTGGTCCGCGGATCGGGCTCGTTCGCCGCGGCGCGGCAGGCCATGGACAACCTCCGCGACGCCGGGTTCGGCGCGTTCAAGATCAGCATCGTCGCCACGCGCCACAACGTCGGTCAGCTCGACGAGTTCAAGGCGATCGCGGACGAGTACGGCGCCCAGCTGCGCGTCACCCGGCTGCGACCGTCGGGGCGGGGCGTCGACTCCTGGGACGAGCTCCACCCGACCCAGGACGACCAGCGCGCGCTCTACCGCTGGCTGCTCGGGCGCGACGACGTCCTGACCGGCGACTCGTTCTTCCACCTCTCCGCGCTGGGCGATCCGCTCCCGGGTCTGAACCTCTGCGGCGCCGGCCGGGTGGTGTGCCTGATCGACCCGGTGGGCGACGTGTACGCCTGCCCCTTCGTCATCCACGACGAGTTCCTCGCCGGCAACGTCCGCGACGCCGGCGGGTTCACCCGGGTGTGGCGGGAGTCGGACCTCTTCACCTCGCTGCGCGAGCCCGAGAACCCGGGGGCCTGCGTCAGCTGCGGCAGCTACGACGCCTGTCAGGGCGGGTGCATGGCGTCGAAGTTCTTCGTCGGCCTCGAGCTGACCGATCCCGACCCCGAGTGCGTGCACGGCCACGCCGAGCCGCTGCTGGCAGCGGTCCAGGACCGGGCCAACGGCGTGATCCCGGTCCCGTCGGCCGACCACTCCCGCCCGGGCGTCCCGGTGCCCTCGCCGGTCACGCTCAAGCCGACGCGCCGCCACCGCTGACGCCGACCACGGCACCGTTCTGTTCTGCAGAACAGAACGGTGCCGTGGTCGGCGTAACGTGCCGGGATGGCCGGCAAGGGCATTGCGATCACCGACGAGCTCATCGACTACCTGCTGGCGCACTCGCTGCCCCGCAACGAGCTGCACGACGAGCTGGTCCGCGCCACACGGGAGGCCGTCGGCGACATGGCGATCATGCAGATCTCGCCGGAGCAGGGGCCGTTCCTCACGTTCCTCGCCCGGCTGACCGGTGCCCGCTCCGCCGTCGAGATCGGAACCTTCACCGGTCTGTCGGCCCTGTGCATCGCCGAGGGCCTGGCCGACGACGGACGCCTGACGTGCTTCGACCGGTCCGAGGAGTGGACCTCGGTGGGCCAGCCGTTCTGGGAGCGGGCCGGCGTGTCGGACCGCATCGAGCTGGTCATCGGCCCGGCGACCGAGACGCTCGGCGCCTACCAGCCCGACCAGCCGTTCGACTTCGCCTTCATCGACGCGGACAAGTCGAACTACGCGGCCTACTTCGAGCTCGTCCTCGAGCGGATGGCGCCCGGTGGCCTGATCGTCTTCGACAACTCGCTCTACTTCGGTCAGGTGCTCGACCCGCCGGCCGACTCCGACGCCGCAGCCATCGCGGCGGTGAACGACATGGTGGCGGCCGACGAGCGCGTGGACGCCGTCCTGCTCAACGTCGGCGACGGCCTCCTCCTCGCCCGCAAGCGCTGACCGTCCGTCCCCCCGGTTCTGTTCTGCAGAAGCGGTCACAACTGGCCGCTTCTGCGGAACGGATCGGGTGTGGTTCGGTGCCCGGCGCGGCGGTGGGGCAGCATGTGCGCCGATGTCGTCCCTCCTCGACCCGCTGACGATCGGCACCCGAACCGCACCGAGCCGCGTCGTGTTCGGACCGCACGAGACCAACCTCGGACGGGACCGGGCGATCTCCGAGCGGCACGTCGCCTACTACGAGCGACGGGCCCGCGGCGGTGCCGGCGTCATCGTGACCGAGGAGGCCTCGGTGCACCCGTCGGACTGGCCGATGGAGCGCGGGCCGTTGGCCTCCTCCTGCGGCCCGGGGTGGTCCGAGCTCGTCGACGCGTGCCGGCCCCACGGTGCTCTGGTGCTGGCCGCCCTCGGCCACAGCGGGGGTCAGGGCACCTCGCACTGGTCCCAGCGGGAGCTGTGGTCGCCGAGCCGCGTGCCCGAGGTCAACACCCGTGAGGTCCCGAAGTGGATGGAGGCGGCCGACATCGCCGCCGTCGTCGACGGCTTCGCCGAGGCGGCCCGCTCCGCGGTCGAGTCCGGCTGCGACGGGATCGAGGTCAACGCCGGCCAGTACTCGCTCGTCCGCCAGTTCCTGTCGGGCCTGACCAACCAGCGCGACGACGAGTGGGGAGCGGACAAGGGGCTGTTCGCCCGGCAGGTCCTGACCGCCGTGCGAGCGGCCGTCGGCGACGAGGCGATCGTCGCCCTCCGCCTCTCGTGCGACGAGCTCGCTCCGTGGGCGGGGATCACACCCGATGCGGCCACCGAGCTCGCTGCAGCGTTCGCGGCCGACGACGGAGCGGCGCGCATCGACCTGCTGACCGTCGTGAGGGGCTCGATCTTCTCCGTCGGCGCCACCCGCCCCGACGGCCACACGCCGCCCGGCTTCAACCTCGACCTGACCCGATCGGTCCGCGACGCGGTCCGAGCCGTGGCGGGTGACCGGGTCGCGGTGGTGGCGCAGGGGTCGATCGTCGACGTGGGCCAGGCCCAGTGGGCTCTCACCGACGGGGTCGCCGACGCGGTCGAGATGACGCGGGCCCAGCTGGCCGACTCCGACCTCGTCGCCAAGCTCCGCGCCGGCGAGCCCGCCCGGATCCGGCCGTGCGTCCTGTGCAACCAGACCTGCCAGGTGCGCGACAACCGCAACCCCATCGTGACCTGCGTGGTCGACCCGTCGACCGGTCACGAGACCGTCGACGCCCCGGTCCCGGACGGCGGCAGGGGAACGCAGGACGCTGGCGAGGTCCCTGTCGTCGGCGAGGTCGTTGTCGTCGGCGGGGGTGTGGCCGGCCTCGAGGCGGCCCGCGTCGCGGCGCTCGCCGGCCACCCCGTCCGCGTCGTCGAGCGATCCGACCGGTTCGGAGGTGCCGCCCGGACCACGTCGCTCCTGCCGGGGCGCGACCGGTTCGCCCTGTTCGCCGACTGGCTGGTGGCGGAGTGCGAGCGCCTGGGCGTGACCCTGTCGCCGGACACCCCCCTCGACGTGAAGGACCTCGAGTCGGCTCTCGACCTCGGCGCCGCGCACCTCGTCATCGCGACCGGCGGCCGTCCCGGCGTGGTCGAGTTCGACGTGTCGTCCGACGCGGTGCCGCTCCTGACGCCGACGCAGGTGCTCGAGGACCTCGCCGTCGTGCCCCAGGGTGCGGTGCTCGTGTGGGATCCGATCGGGGGTCCGGTGGGCGTGGGCATCGCCGAGCTGCTCGCCGCGGCCGGACGGGAGGTCCACATCGCCACGCCCGACCAGATCGTCGGCAACGATCTCGCCCGGTCCGGCGACCTCGCGCCGGCGAACGCCCGACTCGCCCAGGCCGGGGCGATCGCCCACAAGCGGTCGTTGCTCCGGAAGGTCGACGCCGCCGGGGCGTCGCTCGAGGACCGGTTCAACGCGGCGACGACCGTCGTCGTGGTGGCCTCGGTGGTCGACGCCGGCCATCGGCTCCCCGACGACCGGCTGTGGCGGTCGGTGCATCCGGTCGCCGGCGGGCGTGCGGTCCAGGTGGGCGACAGCGTCGCCCCTCGGACGGTCCACGAGGCGGTCCTCGACGGCCGACGCGCCGCGCTCGAGCTCGCCTGACACCCTGAACTGGCGCCTGACCCGACGCCCGATGTGGCGCCCGACCGTGGGGACCGGGTCAGGCGGCCGCGGCCTCGACCGTGCGGGCGAAGCGGGGCAGCACCTCGTCGCGCCAGCCCGGTCCCATGTTGTCGAAGGCGAAGCGGTCCTGCGGGCGGCCCGGGTCGAAGCCGGAGTGGACCACGAGCACCCGCGTGCCCGCGCCCTCGGCGACGAGCGTCCACGAGATCGTCCAGTCGCCCAGGGTGTGGGTGAAGCGCCGTGGCTCGTCGACCTCGAGCATCTCGCAGGGGACGCCGCCCCAGCCCGGCATGTCGAGCTCGAAGCGGTGGCCGACCACGGCGGCGACGTCGCCCTGAGCCCACCACGCGGCGATGCCGTCCGGGGTGGTCAGGGCGGCCCAGACCGCACCGGGCGGTCGGGCGATGTACTGGTCGACCTCGATCGGCTCGGGGAACGTGCTCACGTGTCGTCTCCTGTCGGTGTGACGGTGCGGGGCGGGGTGCTCGGCATGGGCGGGGTGGGAACGGGAGCGGCCGGGTCGGGAGAGCGTTCGACGTGGTCGCGGAGGTCGCGCAGCGTGCGGCGCCAGTAGCGCTCGAACGGCCGCAGCCAGTCGTCCAGCTCGGCGAGAGGGCCGGCCGCGAGTGTGTAGTGCCGCTCGCGCCCTCGGACCTCCTCCCGGACGAGCCCGGCGCGCCGGAGGACCGCGAGGTGCTCCGACACCGCGGGCCGGCTCAGCTCGAACCCGCCGGCGATCGTCCCGGCGTTGAGGGGCCCGTCGGCGAGGAGCTCGAGGATCCGACGCCGCACCGGGTTGGCGAGGGCGCCGAACACGTCGGTGGTGGACTCGGCGGGCACGGATCCATCATGTCGGAAATCTCCGACATGTCAAGGATCTCCGACGCGTCGGTCGGACGCCCGGGGCGTGGGTGGCGCGAGTTGGACCCCGAGCCAGCCTCAGGTTCGCTCCGTCGGGGCCGATTCCAAGGGGACGCCGCGCCGCGGCACCGAACAGGAGAACCCCTCACCATGACGACCAACCGTTTGCGCACCCTCGGGCTGCTGCTGGCCGCCACCGCCACGCTCCTCGTGGGCGCCTGCTCCTCGGCCGACGACGCCGCCGACGACGCGAAGGACACCGTCGACTCCGTGGCCGACGACGCGAAGGCCGGGACCGACACCGTCGTCGACGGCGTCAAGGACGACGTCTCCGACGAGTGGAACGACCTCAAGGCCTTCGTCGACGACTTCGACGCCGGGGCCAAGGACCTGCCGTCCGACATCAAGACGGGCTGGGACGACCTGGGCCCCGATCTCAAGGCCGGCATGGAGCAGATGCGCTCCGACGCCAAGAACGACGCCGACGACACCTGGGAGGACCTCAAGTCGGCAGTGGACTCCTTCGACGCCGACATGAAGGCCGGAGGCGACCAGATCAGCCAGGACGCGAAGGACGCCTGGGCCAAGGTGAAGACGGCCTGGGACGACGCCGTCGCCAAGGTCTGATTCCGGGTCGTCGTGACGCGTCCGTCGACGGCTGACGGACGTCGGGCGAACGGTCATCGTCCGGGACGATCTGCCGGTTGCGCAGGTCGTTCCGGACGGTACCCTGACGGCAGCGAGACAGTTGGGGGAACGGCCGGCGCGCAGGCGCCGGTGAACAGGGAGCCGGACATGATCGAGACCACCAAGTCAGCCGTCCAGAACACGATCAACCAGGCGCTCGAGCGGGCGAAGGCGGCCAACAGCGCGTTCCGCACGCACGACGACGTCGCAGTGGCGCTGCCCGGCGGGCTGTTCGGTCACGTGCGCAACGGCCGTCTGGTCAGCTTCGGCCTCGAACCGGTGGGCGACGTCTACGTCGACCAGGAGGACCACGTCTCGAACCTGCCTGACGGCGGGTCGGGCCACCTCCTCTGGGGTCGCATCGCCGCCGTCGCCGGCGGGGCGACCGCTGCCGCGTCGGCTGTGGCCGGTGTCGTGACCCTCATCGTGGGTCGCCGCCACACCACCGCCTCGGCCTGAGCCAGCCCTGATCCGGCAGGCGCCGCCCACGTCGGCGCCTGCTCCGGTGGGTGCTGCAGGCGCGCGAGCATCGTCGCCATGACCTCCACCCGTCCCGGCGCTGCGATCGTCATCCCCGGCGCACCCAACCTCCGCGATCTCGGTGGGTGGTCCGTCGACGGTGGAGGCGTCGTCAGGAGCGGGGCCGTGTACCGGTCTGCCGAGCTGAACGGCCTGACGGACGAGGGTCTGGCGTCGTTCGCGAGCCTGGGGATCACGACCGTCTACGACCTGCGGACCACCGCCGAGCGCGACGCGCTCCCGGATCGGGTCCCGGACGGGACCGAGGACGTCCACCTCGACGTCCTCGCCGATGCGCCCGGGAACCCCGCGGCCCACGCCGCGGACCTCCCCGCCCTCCTGTCGGATCCGGCAGCGGCGTCCGACCTCCTCGGGGGCGACAAGCTGCTGGACCTCTTCAGCGCCGCGTACCGCCAGGTCGTCTCGTTGCCGAGCGCCGTCGCCGGCTATCGGACGATGTACCGGGGGATCGCCGACGCCGGACGTCGACCGAGCCTCTTCCACTGCACCACGGGGAAGGACCGCACCGGGTGGGGCGCCGCCGCCCTGCTCAGCCTGCTCGGGGTGGACCGCGACGACGTGATGGCCGACTACCTCCTGACCAACACCGAGATCCTCCCGCTCACCCAACCGATGTATGACCAGTTCGCTGCGGCGGGAGGCGACCCCGATCTCCTCCGGCCCGCGCTCGGGGTGGAGGAGCGCTACCTGCTCACGGCGTTCGACGAGATGGAATCAGCGTTCGGGTCGATCGAGGCGTACTTCTCCGAGGGGCTCGGTCTGGATGACGCGACTCTCGGCGCACTGCGCGACGCGCTGATCGACGAAGGCTGAGACCCGCTCGCTCCGGGCCCGCTTCGCCCGACCCGCGTCCCGCTGCGTAGCCTGCGCCCATGGCGGAGCAGCTCCTCTGGACGCCCCTGCAGCTGGGACCGGTGACGGTCCGCAACCGGATCGTGTTCTCCGCGCACCTGACGAACTACGCGCGCGACGGGCTGCCGACCGAGCAGCACGCGGCGTACTACGCCGAGCGCGCCGCGGGAGGCGCCGGGCTGATCATCACCGAGGAGCACTCGACCCACCCGACGGACTGGCCGTACGAGAAGCTGATCCACGGGTTCCACCGCGACGTGATCCCCGGCTACCGCCGCATCACGGACGCCGTGCACCGCCATCGAACGCCGATCTTCGCCCAGATCAACCACAACGGCGGCCAGGCCAGCTCCATGTACTCCCGCCTGCCGGTGTGGGCACCCTCGCCGGTGGCCGACCCGCTGTTCCGCGAGGTGCCCAAGGCGGTCGACCACGCGGAGATCGCCGAGATCGTCGCGTCGTACGCGAGGGTCGCCGAGCACTGCGCCGAGGGCGGCTTCGACGGCATCGAGCTGCAGTGCTCGCACAGCTCGATCGTCCGGGGCTTCCTGTCGCCGGCGACCAACCGCCGCACCGACGACTACGGCGGGACGCTGGGGAACCGCGCCCGGATCCTGGTCGAGATCGTGGCGGCGGTCCGCTCCGCCATCGGCTCCGACCTGGCGCTCGGCGTGCGCATCTGCGGCGACGAGCTGATCGAGGGCGGCACCACGATCGAGGACGCCGTCGAGGTGGCCCGCATCGTCGAGGCGACCGGTCACGTGGACTACATCAACACCTCGATCGGCGTCGCCACCGCCTCGCTGTTCATGATCGAGGCGTCGATGCACATCCCGCCCGGGTACGCGATGTTCATCCCGAGCGCCCTGCGCGAGGCGGTGGACCTGCCGATCGTCGGCGTCGGTCGCTTCAAGGATCCGCTGCAGGCCGAGCGGGCCCTGGCCGAGGGCCAGTGCGACCTGGTCGGCGTCGTGCGCGGCCAGATCGCGGACGCCGACTTCGTCGCGAAGGCCCGTGCCGGCTTCACCGACGACACCCGGCTGTGCCTGAGCTGCAACCAGGAGTGCGTCGGCCGGATGGGCCTCAACCGCTGGCTCGGATGCATCGAGAACCCCCGCACCGGCCGCGAGTCCGAGGGCGTGGGGGAGGCCCGACCGGTGGAGGTCGGTCGACGGGTGCTCGTGGTCGGAGCCGGTCCGGCCGGGCTCCAGGCGGCGATCGCCGCCGCCCGCAACGGCCACCACGTGACCGTGCTGGAGCGCGACGGTGCAGCCGGCGGCCAGGTGCGGTTGGCCGCCACGGTGCCCAACCGGGCCGAGTTCGGCGACCTCGTCCGTAACCAGCTGCACGAGTGCGGCCGACTCGGCGTGACGATCGAGTACGGCGTCGAGGCGGACGTCGACGCGGTGCTGGCCCGACGTCCCGACACCGTCGTCGTGGCGACCGGAGCGACGGCCGCCCGACCGTGGTGGGCCCCCGGTGACGCCGAGTGGATCGTGGACGTCCGCGACGTCCTGACCGGCGCGGCGTCACCCATCGGTCGCGTGGTCGTGCTCGACGAGCTCGGGTTCCACCACGCCACGTCGGTGGCCGAGGTGCTGGCCGACCGCGGCTGCGAGGTCGAGGTCATCAGCCCCGGCATGGTCGTGGGCCAGGACCTCGGCATCACGCTCGACCTGGAGAACTGGTGGATCCGCGCCGAGGCCAAGGGGATCGTGCAGTCCACCGAGCTGGTGCCGATGGGCGTCGAGACCGACGACGACGGCGGCCACGTCGTCAACTTCCAGCACCACCCGACCGGCACCATGCAGACCCGGTCGCCCGACTGGCTGGTGCTCGCTGTGCCCGCGGACCCCGCGGACGGCCTGTACCACGGCCTCAAGGGCGCGCCCGAGCTGGTCCGCCGCGGGGTCGACGTGCAGCGCGTCGGCGACGCCCTCGCGCCCCGGAGGGCCCACGCCGCGGTCATCGACGGCGAGCGCGTCGGAGCGGCCATCCCGACCGCGGCCCGATCGCTCGCGGTCACGCCCGCCTGAGGTCCCGGTCGGGACCGTTTCGGCAGACTGAGTGGTCGGGGTTCGACCGCTGCGTCTGCCGAAGCACGCATCTGCCGGAGAGCTGAGCCTGCCGGAGAGCGGTGGCGCCGTGTGTGAGACTCCCGCCGTGGCGACCGAGCTCGATCCCGTCCCGCGCTGGCAGCGGGTCGTCGGCTCGTGGTGGGTGCTGGCCGCCGTCGTCCTCGGGGTCTTCGTCCTCAGCCCGGTCCGCGACGCCACCGTCAACGATCCGGCCTTCGCGCCGCTGACCGCCCACTCCCTGGTGCACGGGGGCACGGTCGTCCTCGACGGCGTCGGTGCGGAGCAGCTGATCGGGCATCCGGTCGTCGTGTCCGACGGCTCGCTCGATCCCGGGTTCGTGGTCTCCTCCGTCGGCGGTGAGGGGTGGGACCGCCTGCAGGCCGCGGTCGACGATCCCGACGTCGACGTCGTGGACTACTTCCCGTGGACCTCGTCGTTGGCGGCGGTGCCGGGGATCGTGGCCGTCGACGCCTGGGCCGCGGTGACGGGCGGACGCGACAGCGGCGAGCTCCTGGCCGACGGCGACTTCACGCTCGTGCACACGGTCTCCGCGTCGCTCGTGACTCTGGGCGCCGTGCTGGTCCTGCGGGCGATCGGGCTGGTGGTGCTGACCGGTGCGCCCGGCCGCCGCCGGGTCCTCGCCAACGGGGTCGCCCTGGTGTTCGCGCTCGGGACGTCCGCCTGGTCGACGGCGAGCCGGGCGCTGTGGCAGCACACCCCGTCGCTGCTGCTGCTCGCCCTCGCGCTGTGGTGCGCCGTCCGCATCGACCGGGCCGAGCCGTCGCAGGGGTCTCGTCCGCTGGACCCCTGGGTGGTCGCCCTCGGGGCGGCGGCGGTCGGAGCCACCGTCGTGCGGCCGACCAACCTGGCGTTCGCGGCGATCATCGGGATCTGGGTCCTGGTCCGTCGCCGGGACTTCGTCGTTCCCACGCTGTGCTCCGCCGCTCTCGGCGGAGCGGCGACCGCAGCGGCCTTCGTGGGAGCGAGCATGATCGTGCTGGGCCAGCCCGTCCCCGACTACTACTCCGCGGGTCGCCTGGAGCTCGGCGGTTGGTTCGCCGAGGCGGTCGCCGCCAACTGGATCAGCCCGAGCCGCGGCCTCCTCGTGGCGTCGCCGGTGGTCCTGCTGGCCGTGCCCGGAGCGATCGTCGCCTGGCGCGACCCGGCGCGGCGGTCTCTGGTGGTCGCGCTCGGCGCCTCGGTCGCCGCGGTGACGGTGTCGATCTCGGCGTTTCCCCAGTGGTGGGCGGGCCACGCCTTCGGACCGCGCTTCATGACCGAGGCCGTGCCTCAGCTGTTCGTCCTGGCCCTCCCCGCGTTCGACCGGGCGCTGGACCTCGCCGGCCTGCGAGTCGGAGCACCGCGACGGGCCCGCTCGGTCGCGGCGGCGGTGGCCGTCGTGGCGCTGGCCGCGTGGTCGATCGGCTTCCACGCCGTCGGCGCGATCGCCGGCGCCAGCGGCTGCTGGAACGTCTACCCCGTCGACATCGACGCAGATCCGGGGCGCGTCTGGTCGGTCACCGACGCCCAGGTCCTCGAGCCTGTGCACCGCCAGCTCGACGCGGAGCGCCGGGCGGCCCAGGACGCCACCTGCTCGGGCGACCGCTCTGCTCCCGTCGGGTGAACCGATCGGGTCACCCGACGGGAGCAGAGCGGGTCAGCTCACCCACTCCCGGATGGTGTGCTCCCACGCCAGGGCGAGCGCGTTGACGCCCCGCCCCGTGACCGGGTCGCCGACCGCCGTCTGCTCCGACACCAGGACCGGATCCCATCCGACCCGCCGGCCCACGGCGCGCCGCACCTTGAGCGGCGGCGGGATCAGCCGGCCGATCACGTTGCCGACGGCGTCGGTCACCCCGACCTCGCCGACCGAGAAGGTGGCGTGCGCCACGGTCATCCCGTCGACGACGGCGGCCAGCCGCTGGACGCCGGATCCCTCCGAGACGACCGAGGCCACCTCCTCGGTGGGTCCGCCCGGACCGTCGCCCGGCACCCGTCGGACCAACCGGGCGACCGCCGAGGGTCGGTCCGGCGTCACCGACAGAGCGGATCCGTCGGGCCGGTGCAGCGTGTAGGACCGGTCGTTCGGGATCGGACCCGAGACCTCGAGGACGAAGGTCCCCAGCCAGCTCCCGGTCCCGTCGTGGACCGACCAGGTCGGGTGCAGGTCGACCAGGCCGCTGCGTCGGTGCCACAGGACCAGGACCCCCGACGTCATCGGGTCGTCACCGCCGAGAGCGCCGGCGTGGCAGGCCGAGAGCACCGCGGCGTGGTCCTCCGCGGTCGGCTCGGCCCGTGGCCACTGCGGTGCACCGGGGGTGAGGCCGTCGGGGTCGAACGACTGCACGCCGTCGTCGCCGACGGCAGCGGCCCACGTCCGACCGGTCCACCACCGCAGCTGGTGGCGGCCCGACGGGTCGGGGTACCAGCCCTCGGGGGTGCGGCTCACCCGGCGGCTCCGGCCCGCTCCGCCGCGGCGCGAACGGCATCCGCCACGAGCTCCGGATGGGTGATCGGCGCGAGGTGACCGGTGTCGAGCTCGACCACGGTCGGGGTGATCGGCAGTCGGGCGATCATCTCCCGTTGCAGGTCGACCGGGATGGGGCGGTCCCGCTCCGTCACCACGAAGGTCACGTCGACGTCCGGGGGCACGACGGACCAACGGACGGGCTGGAAGTAGTGGTGGACCGTGTCGGGGACCAGGCGGGCGGGGTCGACCACGAAGGCCAGGGTCTCGTCGTCGAGGGCGTCGCCGCCGGTGGACGTGCGGAACGGCTCCGGATCCTCGGGTGGTCCGGGCAGCGTGATCGGGGGATCGTCGGGGCCCAGGGAGGCGGCGAAGGTCCGCAGGCCCTCGGCGTGTCGGGGCTGCATGCAGTCCAGTCCGTCGCCGCCCTCGGGCGGGACGAGCGCCGCGACGAGCACCACGGATCGCACCCGCCCGTGCAGGCCCTCCACGACCCCCGGCACGACGAGGCCTCCGGAGGAGTGGGCCACGAGCACGACCGGTCCGCCGGGGGCGGACGCCACGACGTCGCCCACCACGGCGTCCACCTCGTCCTGGACGGTGATCCCGCCCAGGTCGGCCGGATGGTCGCCCCGGCCCGGCAGGTCGACCGCCAGGACGGTCGGAGTCGGGTCCCCGGTCTCCAGCAGGGGGACGAGCCGGTCCCAGAACCGATGGGTCGAGCCGCCTCCGTGGACGAGCACGTACGTCGTCATGACGAGTGCTTACCAGCCGGGGGTGCCGTCGCCGCCCCCGGTCGACTCGGAGGTGCCGGGGCGGCCGGGCTACCTTCCTGATCCATGTCCCCGTCCGCGGCTCCCGACCCCGTCGGCCGCGTCGCGGTCGTCCCGGTGCGCGACGGCGTCCTGCCCGCCGGTGCGTTCGACGCGGTGCGAGCGGCCGCCGGCGACGTGGTCCTGGTCGGCGAGGGCAGCACGACCGCCGCGGGCTTGCTGCGGGGTGTCGACGGTTCCGTCCGCGCCTGGGAGACGCCCGGCTTCGCTCCTGCCGCGTGGGCGCCGGCGCTCGCCGAGCTGCTCGAGCCGTACGGCGCGGTGGTGCTGCCGGCGTCGCCCGACGGCCGCGACCTGGCCCCACGACTGGCCGCGGTGCTCGGTCGGCCGGTCCTCGCCGGCGCGGTCTCGATCCGCGGTGGATCGGGCGGCGACGTGGTCGCGACCGCCTGTCTCGGTGGTGCGGTGCTGGCGGACCACCTCGTCGCGGAGCCCGTGGTCGTCACCCTCCAGCCCGGCCTCGGCCACGCCCCGGCCCACGGCGCGGCCCCCGAGGTCGTCGCCATCTCGCTCGACGTCGCCCCGGCGGCGGACGCCACGGTCGTCGAGGTGCTCCCGCCCGACGTGGCCACGATGGACCTCGCGGAAGCGCACCGGATCCTGGGCGGCGGAGCCGGGCTCGACTCCGAGGAGCGCTTCGGTGAGCTGACCGAGGTGGCGACGGCGCTCGGCGCGTCGATGGGGGCCACCCGGGTGATCACCGACCGGGCGTGGGTGCCGCACAGCCGACAGATCGGCACGACCGGAGTGGTGGTGGACCCCGACCTGTACATCTCGTTCGGGATCTCCGGCGCGGTGCAGCACACGGCCGGCCTGGGCGATCCGGACCACGTGATCAGCGTCAACACCGACCCGCACTGCCCGATGATGGGGCTGGCGGACCTCGCCGTCGTGGCCGACGCCAACGCCACGCTCGACGAGCTGAGGGCCCGCCTCGTGCCGCAGGTCGCGACCGCTCCGGGGGTCGACGACGGTGCCTGACTTCGACGCCATCGTCGTCGGCGCGGGTCCGGCGGGCTCCGCCGCCGCCATCGAGCTCGCCCGCGCCGGCCGGTCGGTCTGCCTGATCGAGCGGGGCCCCTTCCCCGGTTCCAAGAACATGTACGGCGGCGTGGTCTACGGCCGCATCCTGGACACGATCATCCCCGAGTGGTGGACCGAGGCGCCGATCCAGCGCTGGGTCACCCGCCGGGCCACGATGATCGTCACGGGCCACCAGGCGCTGACCGTGGACTACCGGACGGAGTCCTGGGGCGAGGCGCCCTACAACGGAGCGACCACCTACCGCCCCGACTTCGACGCCTGGCTGGCCGGTCACGCGGTCAGCGACGGTGCCACTCTCGTCACCTCGACGACCGTCACCGGCCTGCTCCGGGAGGGCGGACGGCCCGACGGCCGGATCGTCGGTGTGCGGACCGACCGACCCGACGGCGACCTCACCGCGGACGTGGTGATCGCCTGCGACGGCGTGAACTCGTTCCTCGCCAAGGAGGCGGGTCTGTACGGCGAGGTCGACGCCGCCAACTACACGGTGGGGGTCAAGGAGACGATCGCCCTGCCGCGCGAGGTCATCGACGAGCGCTTCGGCGTCCGTGGCGACCACGGCGTCGACTACGAGATCATCGGGTGCACCGGCGACGTCCCGGGTGGCGGGTTCATCTACACCAACGGCGACACGCTCGGCGTGGGCCTGGTCCTGTCGCTCCCGGCGCTGGCCAAGGGCGGCGTCCGGCCCGAGGAGCTGCTGCGGACCATGAAGGCGCACCCGGCCATCGCCCCGCTCGTCGAGGGCGGCGAGGTCCGGGAGTACTCGGCCCACGTCATCCCCGAGGCCGGGTTCGACATGATGCCGCAGCTGATCGGCGACGGGCTGCTGATCGCCGGCGATGCCGGGGCGATGTGCCTGGCCGCGGGGATCTGGCTGGAGGGCGTGAACTTCGCGATCGGATCGGGATCCGCCGCCGGAAAGGCGGCCGCACGCGCCATCTCCCGGGGCGACACGTCCGCCGCCGGGCTCGACAGCTACCGGACGCGGATCGAGGCCACCTTCGTGATGAAGGACCACCGGAAGCTGCGCGAGGCGCCGCACCTGGTGATGTCGGAGCTGGCGCAGCAGAAGTTGCCGGCGCTGGCGTGCGGGGTCGCGGAGCGGATGTTCCACGTGGACAACCCGCAGCCCAAGCCGGGGTTGCGACGCATCCTGCGGACGGAGATGAAGTCCAACGGCGTCAAGCTGCGCGACGCCGTCTCCCAGGGCATCAAGGCGCTCCGGACCTTCGGATGAGACCTGACCTTCGGATGAGAACTGACGAGCGGACCAGGGAGCGATCCAGATGACCCGTGCCTACCCGGAGATCAGCTTCGAGACCCGGATGTCCACCGTCGAGTTCCGCATCGACGAGGACCGGGCCCACATCACCGTCGACGACACGAAGTGCCGCGACTGCTCCGTCCGCGGCTGCATCACCGCGTGCCCGGCGGACCTCTTCGTCCCGACCGCGGACGGCGGCATCCTCTTCAACTACGAGCAGTGCTTCGAGTGCGGCACCTGCTACCTGGTGTGCAACGAAGAGGGTGCGATCACCTGGACCTACCCCGAGGGCGGCCACGGCGTCGTCTTCCACGCGTCGTGACGGACGGCCCGTCGTGACCGTCGTCGCCGCCTGCGTGAAGTGGGTCGATCTGCGACCCGTCGTCGACCCCGTGCACGGGACGGTCGCGGCGTCGGGCCGTGGCGGCGGCTTCTCCGCGGCCGACCGGTCGGCGGTCGAGGTGGCGCTCCGGCTCGCCGACGCCTGGGGCGGCGAGGTCGTCGTCGTCTGCGCCGGGCCCGCCGCGGCGGACGACGGACTCCGGGAGCTGCTCGCCGCCGGCGCGTCGCGCGCCGTGCGCATCGACCTCACCAGCGACGGCTCGGGCGGAGGCGACCTCGGTTCGCACACCTGTGAGGAGGCGTCCGCCCTGCTGGGGCCGGTCCTCGCCGAGCTCGATCCCACCGTCGTGGTGTGCGGTGACATGAGCGCCGACATCGGCTCCGGAACCGTGCCCGCGTACCTGGCGCACCACCTCGGTGCGGCGCAGGCACTCGGACTTCTGGAGGTCCACCCGGCGGACCTCGGCGCCGTGCGCGCCGTCCGACGGCTGGACGGAGGGCGCCGTGAGGTCCTCGACGTGACCGCGCCCGCGGTGCTGTCGGTCGAGGGCGGCGTGGCCGAGCTGCGCCGTGCCGCACTGTCGGCCACCCTGGCGGCGCGGTCGAGCGCGATCGACGTGAGGATGGGACGACCGGTCCGCCAGGGCTCGACGCCCCGGCTGAGGCCGTGGCGTCCTCCCGCCCGCACGGTCGATGCCCCGTCGGGCGACCGGGCGCTGGATCGGATCGTGGCGCTGACCGGTGCGCTGGTCGACCGCCAGCCGCCCCGCACGGTCGAGCTCGATCCGCCCGAGGCGGCCGAGGCGATCATCGAGCAGCTCCGGTCCTGGGGCTACCTCCCCGACGCGTGAGCAGGCCGGCGTCGTCCGTGTCGTCGGACGCTGTGCCGTCGGACGCTGTGCCGTCGGAAGTCGGGTCGGCGCAGTCGTTGACGGACATGACGTGGCCCGAGGTGGAGGCCCGCACCCGGGGCGGCGCGCTCCTGGTCGTCCCCCTGGGGAGCTGCGAGCAGCACGGTCCGCACCTGCCGCTCGACACCGACACCCGCATCGCCGTCGCGCTGGCCCAGGCTCTCGTCGACCGCCTGGACACGCCGAGCGCGCCGCTCGTCCTGGCCCCGGCGGTCGCCGTCGGCGCGTCGGGCGAGCACGAGAGCTTCCCCGGGACGCTGTCGATCGGCACGCTCGCGCTGGAGACGGTGCTCGTCGAGCTCGTCCGCTCCGCCCTGCCGGCGGAGGGCTCGGATCGTCCGCGGCCGTTCCGAGGAGTCGTGCTCGTCAACGGCCACGGCGGCAACGTCGAGGCGACGAACCGGGCCGCTGCGCTCCTGGCCGAGGAGCGCCGTGACGTGCTGGTGTGGCACCCCCGCGTGCCCGACGGCGACTCCCACGCCGGGCGGACCGAGACGTCGATGCTGCTCCACCTCGACCCCTCGGCGGTGCGCATGGACCTGGCCGAGCCCGGTTCCGTGGCGAGGTGGCGGGAGATCGGTCCGATCGTCATGTCCGACGGCCTGTCGGCGGTGACCCCCAACGGCGTGCTGGGCGACCCGACGGGCGCGACCGCGGCCGAGGGCGAGTCCGTGGTGGCTGCGCTCGTCGACCACCTCTGCGCCGCGGTGGAGGCGTGGGTCGGCTGACCGGCCGGCGGTGCGGAACCGGCAGAATGGACCGGTGAGCACCGATCGGCCCGGCAGGGGCACCGCACTCGTGACCGGAGCCGCCCGGGGCATCGGTGCGGCGGTCGCTGCCCGCCTCGCCGCCGACGGCTACTCCGTGGTGTGCGCGGACTCGTGCCAGGGCGATCTGGCGGTGCCGGTGCTCGGCTATCCGCTGGCCACGGTCGACGACCTGCAGCGCACCGTCGGCGAGATCGCCCGGGCCGGCGGGCGGGTCAGCGGTGCGGTGCTCGACGTGACCGACGCCGACGGCGTCGACGCCCTCGTCGGCTCCGTGCCCGACCTCGCCGCCGTGGTGTGCGCCGCCGGCGTGGTGTGGGGCGGTGGACCCGTCTGGGAGATGAGCCCCGACGCGTGGCACGCGGTGTTCGACGTCAACGTCACCGGCACGTACCACGTGCTGGCCGCCGCGGTGCCACGACTGCTGGAACGACCAGAGCCGCGGTCCGGCCGGATCGTGGCGTTCGCATCGGCCGGTGCGTCCCGGGGCCTCCCGCGGATGGCGGCGTACTCGGCGGCCAAGCACGCGGTGGTCGGCCTCGTCCGCTCGGTCGCGGGTGAGCTCGGTGGGACGGGCATCACGATCAACGCGATGGCCCCCGGATCCACCGACACGCAGATCCTCGAGGCGTCGGCCGACGCGTACTCGCTCGCCGGGCCCGGCGAGTTCGCGGTGCACCACCCGATCGGCCGACTGCTGCAACCGGCCGAGGTCGCGGACGCCGTGTCGTGGTTGTGCTCGCCGGGGGCGGGCGTGGTCACGGGGTCGGTGATGGCGGTCGACGGCGGCATGACCGCCGTCTGATGCGGTTCCGCCCCGACGCGACGCTGCGCCGCGTCGGTCCGACGATCCGCCTCGGCGGGTCGCCGTTGCGGCTCTGGCGGTTGAGCGCGAGCGGTGCCGCCCTCGTCGATCGGATGGCCGACGGCGACGACGTGGAGGCGCCGCCCGGCTCGGCCGTCGCCGCACTGGTCGACCGGCTGGTCGACGCCGGGGCCCTCCACCCCGACCCCGCCGCAGTTCCCGTCGCTCCCGGTGCTGCGCTCCTCGGGCCGCGCGACCTGACCGTGGTGATCCCGGTCCGCGACCGCGTCGGCCAGCTGGACCGCCTCCTCACCTCGCTCGCTCCGACGATCGCCGCCGGCGCCCGTGCGGTCGTCGTCGACGACGGCAGCGTCGACGACGTGGGTCATGCAGAGGTCGCTGCGTCGCACCGAGCCGAGGTGGTGCGGCGGGATCGGTCGGGCGGACCGGCAGCGGCGCGCAACACCGGCCTGGCCGGCGTGACGACTCCGCTGGTCGCCTTCGTCGACAGCGACTGCACGATCCCGCGTGACGCCGGGGCGCCACACGGGGCGTGGTGGGAGGCGCCGCTGGCGCTGCTCGCCGACCCCCGGGTCGCCGTCGTCGCTCCTCGGGTCAGGTCGCCCCTCCCACCCCGACGTACGGGCTTCCGGCTCCTCGAGCGGTTCGAGGCGCTGAGGTCGCCGCTGGACCTGGGCGACGAACCGGCCCGGGTGGCGCCGGGCACCCGCGTGTCCTACGTGCCGGCCGCCGCGCTGGTCGCCCGCACCGATGCTCTCCGGTCCGTCGACGGGTTCGACGAACGACTGCGGGTGGGGGAGGACGTCGACCTGATCTGGCGCCTCGTCGCCGGCGGGCACTCGGTCCGCTACGAGCCCACGGCCGTGGTCGAGCACCCGGCCCGCTCCGGACTCCTCCGCTGGCTGCGTCAGCGCGTCGAGTACGGCACGTCGGCCGCGGCCCTCGACGAGCGCCACCCCTGGGAGGTCGCCCCGGTCAGGTGCTCGCCGTGGAGTGCAGCGGGCTGGGCGATGGTCGGCCTCGCTCCGGCCCCTGTCGGTCCGGTGGCGGGCGCGGGCGTCCTGGCGGCGAGCGCGGCGGCGCTGCCCCGTCGACTGGACGGGGTTCCCACGCGGGAGTCGCTCCGGCTCGCCGTGGCCGGCCACCTGGGAGCCGGCAGGCAGCTGGCCCGGGCGGTGGTCCGGGTGTGGTGGCCCGTCGCCCTGCCGCTGGCCGTGGTGTGGCGACCGGCCCGGCGCGCCCTCGTCGCGTCGGTCGCTGTGGTTGCGTTCGATGCGGTCGTCGCAGCGCGCCGGAGCGATGGGGGCGGCGACCGCGGGCGTTCCGTCGACCTCGCCGGGATGGGTGCGCTCGTCGGGATCGGTGCGCTCGCCGTGGCCGACGACGCCGCCTACGGAGCCGGCGTCTGGCTCGGCTGCATCCGGACGGGCCGCATCCGGGCGCTCCTGCCCCGTTTCCCGAGGAGTGCCGGCCGGCTCTGAGACCGGGGGGCGACGGGGCGCGCTCAAGGTCGCGAGCCGGCGATGCCGATGGGTCGCGATGGCCATCTCGCGCTCCCGCCGGTCCGCCCGCACGGTCGCCGGGGTCGTCGCCGTCGGGGTGGTGGCTGTGCTCCTCGCCGCCTGCGCGCCGTCTCCGGCGCCGTCGGGCCCGGCGTCCGGACCGCCCCGGCCGTCGAGCCCGACGCTCGGCCCGTGCCCGCTGTTCCCGGCCGACAGCGTGTGGCACGCCGATGTCCGCTCCCTCGCGCCGCACGCCCGCTCCGACGACTGGCGGAGCACCATCGGCTCCTCTCGGGGCCTCAAGGCCGACCTCGGGTCGGGCACGTGGGACGGCGGACCGATCGGCATCCCGTTCACCCGCGTGGGCGCCGGTCAGACCCGGGTGCCCGTGGCGTTCCAGTACGCGGACGAGAGCGACCCCGGTCCCTATCCGATCCCGACCGACGCGCCCGTCGAGCACGGCAGCGACCACCACGTGATCGTCGTCGACGACGCCGCGTGCACGTTGTACGAGACCTTCGACTCGACTCGGCAGCCGGACGGCTCGTGGATGGCCGGGTCCGGGGCGGTGTGGGACCTGCGGTCGAACGCGCTGCGTCCGGCCGGCTGGACCTCGGCCGACGCCGCCGGCCTCCCGATCCTGCCGGGCCTGGTCCGCTACGAGGAGGTGGCCTCCGGACGCATCGACCACGCGATCCGCTTCACTGCCCCCGTGACGCAGCGGGCGTTCCTGTGGCCGGCTCGCCACCAGGCCGGCTCCACGTCGTCGCCGACGGCGCCGCCGATGGGCGCCTGGTTCCGGCTCCGGGCCGACTTCGACACCTCCCGGCTCGGACCGCAGGCCCGGGTGGTGGCCGAGGCGCTCAAGGTCCACGGGATGGTGCTGGCCGACAACGGGTCGGCCTGGTACCTGTCGGGATCGCCGGACGAGCGCTGGGACAACTCCGACCTGCGGACTCTCGGGTCCATCACGGGCTCCGACCTGGTCGGGGTCGACGTGGCGCCGCTGATGGTCTCTCCCGACTCCGGACAGGCCCGCTGAGCCGACCCGACCCTCTGTCTTCGGCAGACGGAGTGGTCGTCCGGCGACCACTCCGTCTGCCGAAGTTGCCCTGTCCGTCGCGCGACAGTGGGGGAGTGCGGGTCCTGTTCGTCCACCACGACGCCAACTCCGGCGACGGCCACGTCGGCCGTGCGTTCGCCGACCTCGGAGCGGCTCCCGACGTCCTCCAGGTCTGTGCGGATCCGGGGAGCCCGGTGGGCTCTCCCGACTTCCCCGACCCGTCGGGCTACGACCGCGTGGTGCTGTTCGGATCGCGCTGGTCGGTCGACGACCCGCAGGTCGCCCACTGGGTCGACCCGGAGATCGAGTTCCTCCGGTCCGCGGACCGCGCCGGCGTCGGCGTCCTCGGGCTGTGCTTCGGCGGGCAGATCCTCGCCTCCGCTCTCGGCGGCACGGTCGGCCGCACCGACCACCCCGAGATCGGATGGCACGACGTCGACGTGAACGACGACGGTCGGGCCGCGGGCATCGAGGCGGGCCCGTGGCTGCAGTGGCACTTCGACGCGTTCGCCGTCCCCGGCGGCGCCGTCGAGCTGGCCCGCAGCAGGGCGGGGGCGCAGGCCTTCTCCTCGGGTCCCCACCTCGGGCTGCAGTTCCACCCCGAGGCCGATCGGGACGTGCTCGAGGGCTGGATCGTCGACGACCTCGACCAGCTCGTCGACGCCGGACTTGACGCCGAGGCGCTGCTCACCGGCGCAGACCGGTACTTCGACGACGCAGCTGCGAGGGCGGACCGCCTGGTCCGCCGCTGGCTCGCACACTGACCCGGGGGCTCTCTGTGCAACCACCGTCGTCAGACAGCGCGGAACGCACACAGAGTCCGGAGTTCGGGACCCTGTGTGCAGCAGCCGTCGGGGTGGCACGCAGGATGCACACAGAGTCGTGCGACACCCGGCTCGCAGGAAACTGGAACGTGTTCTAGTCTGCCGCCCGCAGCCGCCGGTCCGGCGGCCGCATGTTCCGTTCCAACACCCTCGGGGGGTCCATCGTGGACGATGACCAGGCGGGCGCAGAGCTGCTGCACGCCCCGCTCACCATCGAGTACGGGTTCATGAGGACGACCGGTCCAGTGATCGGCGCCTTCCTCACCGGGCTGCGCGAACGTCGCGTGCTCGCCATCACGGCAGCGGACGGCTCCGTCGTCTGCCCGCCGGTCGAGTACGACCCGACGTCGGGCGCACCGCTGACCGACATGGTCGAGATCGGGTCCGAGGGCACGATCACGTCCTGGAGCTGGGTCGCCGAGACCCGGGAGAACCAGGCCCTGGACACGCCGCACGCCCTGGCCCTCATCCAGCTCGACGGTGCCGACACCTCGATGCTCCACGTCGTCGACGCCCCCGGGCCCGACGCCGTGAGCACCGGAGCCCGCGTCCGCATCCGCTGGGCGGAGGAGACCGAGGGTCTCATCACCGACATCGCCTGCTTCGAGCTGATCGGAGACGCAGCATGAGCGCACCCGAGGGAGACCGCAGCATCTCGGTGCTGCCCGACGACCTGTGGACCCAGCCCCAGCCGACGTTCCCGGAGCTCGGGCTCGACGAGCCGGTCCAGCGGCTCCGGGTTCCGGCCGCGATGAACTACGACTACTCGCCCGGCCTGGCCCAGACCAGGTTCCTGCGGGGCCTCCAGGAGAAGAAGCTCCTCGGTGAGCGCTGCCCGACCTCCGGCGAGGTCTACATCCCGCCGCGTGGTGTGTCGCCCACCTCGGGTCTGCCCACGACCGAGCAGGTCGAGGTCGGTCCCAAGGCCACCATCACGTCGTTCTGCGTGGTGCACATCGGCTTCGGGGTCAACGCCCCGCCGACGCCGTTCGTCTCCGCGCTGTTCCTGCCCGACGGCGCCGCCGTCTCCCTCTACGGGACGGTCGGCGAGATCGAGTACGACAAGGTCCGCATCGGCATGCGGGTCGAGCCGGTCTGGGTCGACGACGACCAGCTGACCACCTCCATGGAGAACATCAAGCACTGGCGGCCGATCGACGAGCCCGACGTGCCCGCCGAGCAGTTGAAGGGACACATGTGATGGCGCCCTCACGAGACGTCGCCGTGGTCGCCACGGCGCAGACCAAGCACCGCCGGGCCGCGACCGAGACCAACGAGGTCGAGATGATCCAGCCGGTCATCCGGGAGGTCCTCGACGCGGTCGGAGGCATCAGCGAGATCGGCTTCACCTGCTCCGGCAGCTCCGACTACCTGGCCGGCCAGGCGTTCAGCTTCGTGATGACGCTGGACGCCGTCGGCGCCTACCCGCCGATCGTGGAGAGCCACGTCGAGATGGACGGCGCCTGGGCGCTGTACGAGGCGTGGTTGAAGATCCAGGCCGGCCACGCCGACACCGCGCTGGTCTACAGCTACTCCAAGGCCTCGCCGGGCGACCTGCCCAACGTGATGAGCCGCGGCCTCGACCCGTACTACTACGGGCCGCTGTGGCCCGACTCGGTGGCCTTCGCCGGCCTCCAGGCCCGGGCCATGCTCGACGCCGGGAAGATCTCGGCCGAGGAGATGGCGCAGATCGCACACCGCAGCCGCACGGCGGCGGAGTCCAACCCGAACGCCCAGGTGGTCGGATCCGCATCGGTGGACGAGCTGCTCGCCGCTCCGATGTTCAGCGATCCGCTGCGCAAGCACGACCTCCCGCCGATCTCCGACGGTGGCGTGGCGATCATCCTCGCCGCGGGCGACAAGGCCCGTGAGTGGAACGAGCGACCGGCGTGGATCCGGGGCATCGACCACCGCATCGACAGCCACAACATCGGGGCCCGCGACCTCACCGTCGCCCCGTCGATCGCCGTGGCCGCCGAGAAGGCCGGCGTCGCCGGCGGCGCGGTCGACATCGCCGAGCTCCACGCGCCGTTCACCCACCAGGAGCGGATCATCACGAACGAGCTCGGACTGGGCGACGACGTGGAGATCAACCCGTCGGGCGGCGCTCTCGCCGCCAACCCGATGATGGCCGCCGGCCTCATCCGCATCGCAGAGGTGGCGGATCGCATCTCCGCCGGCTCGGCAGGTCGAGGGGTGGCGCACGCCACCGGCGGCCAGCTCCTGCAGCAGAACCTGATCGCAGTGCTCGAGGGGGATTCCTGATGGGTGCCAACCGCGTTGCCGTCATCGGCGTCGGCCAGACCAAGTACTCCGCGGTCCGTGGCGACGTCTCGCTGCCGGGCCTCCTCCGGGAGGCGGCCTACCGCGCCCTCGAGGACGCGCAGCTGACCATGGACGACATCGATGCCGTGGTCGTGGGCAAGGCCCCCGACTTCTTCGAGGGCATCATGATGCCGGAGCCGTACCTGGCCGAGGCGCTCGGTGCCGTCGGCAAGCCGCTGTTCCGGGTCCACACGGCGGGCTCCGTCGGCGGCTCCACCGCCATCGTCGCCGCCTCCCACGTGGAGTCCGGCGTGCACGAGCGGGTGCTGACGATCGGCTGGCAGCAGCAGTCGGTGTCGGAGGCCATGTGGGCGCTGTCGTTCCCGATCCCCTTCCAGCAGCAGCTGGTGGCGGGTGCGGGCGGCTACTTCGCTCCGTTCATCCGTGAGTACGTCCGCCGCTCGGGTGCGCCCGACGACATCGGCATCCTGGTGGCGCTCAAGGACCGGCTGAACGCACTCAAGAACCCGTACGCCCACCTCCACGAGCCCGAGATCACCTACGACTCCATCAAGGAGTCGTTCATGCTCTGGGAGCCGATCCGCTACGCCGAGACCTGCCCGAGCTCCGACGGCGCCTTCGCCATGGTGCTGGGCGGCGAGAAGGCGGCCGAGGCCGCCCAGGCCGCGACCGGCACGCCGCCGGCGTGGATCCTCGGCACGGCCATGCGCTCCGAGCCGGCGACGGCGTCGGGTCGGGACCAGGTGCGGCCCCAGGCCAGCCTGGACTGCGCCGCCGACCTCTACCGCCAGGCCGGCATCTCCAACCCGCGACAGGAGATCGACGTCGCGGAGATCTACGTGCCGTTCTCCTGGTACGAGCCGATGTGGATGGAGGGCCTGCTGTTCGCCGAGGAGGGCGAGGGGTGGAAGATGACCGAGTCCGGCGCCACGGCGCTGACCGGCGACCTCCCCGTCAACTGCTCGGGCGGCGTGCTGTCGACGAACCCGATCGGTGCGTCCGGCATGATCCGGTTCGGCGAGGCCGCCATGCAGGTGCGTGGGCAGGCCGGCGACCACCAGGTCGACGGCGCCAACATCGCACTCGGCCACGCCTACGGCGGAGCGGCGCAGTTCTACGCCATGTGGATCGTCAGCAACCAGAAGCCCTGATGTGCGAGCTCCGGCGGTCGTCCTCCCGGTCCACACCGGCGGGACGGCCGCCGGAGCCGCGTCCGGTGACCGATAGCGTGGACGCGTGAGCATCGCCGCACCCCCGACAGCGCCCACCGACGTGCAGGACCGGCCCGGTCGGGGCCTCATCATCACCGGCTCGATCCTGATCGTCGCCTCGATCCTGGGCGGCATCGCGGGGATCGCCATCCTCGGGAGCCGGCTCGACCTCGACGAGTTCGGCCGGGACGTGGTGGTGCAGGGCGACCCCTACCCGACGGTCCCGGGGAGGATCGACTTCTCGGTCGACGAGCCGCTCGACAGCTCGAACGACGGCGTCATGGCCGTCGGCATCGCGGTCGAGGACCGGTCGGTCACGACGCCCGAGTGCACGCTGGCCGATGCGTCGGGCGGACCGATCGCCATGACGGGAGCGCCGTACGATCCCACGCTCCTGAGCGGACCGGCCAACTACACCGTGATCTCGTCGGCGCGCCTCGGTCCGGGCGACTACACGGCTGAGTGCTCGTGGCCGGGCGAGCCGTCACAGGCGCCGATGCTCACGTCGTTCACCGTGGGGCGCACGCTCGACAACGCCGACTTCGACGGGTTCGTCGGGCCCGTGTTCGGGATACTCGGCGTCATCGTCGTGGCGGGCCTGGTGTTCGTGATCGGACTGATCCTGCTGATCGTGGGCCTGGTGCGGCGGAGCCGGTCCCGACGCCCGCCGACCCAGCCGTACGGCGGCGGGTGGCAGAACCAGTGGGGTCAGCCGCCGCAGGGGTACGGACAGCCCCAGGGGTACGGACAGCCGCAGGGGTACGGACAGCCGCAGGGGTACGGACAGCCGCAGGGGTACGGACAGCCGCAGGGGTACGGACAGCCGCAGG